>JBGTMR010000065.1:0-13437 GCA_041743485.1 Pyrinomonadaceae bacterium | reverse complement strand
CTTCCGATGTTGAACGGCTTCGTCGGTGAGTTTCTCATCATGATGGGAATGTGGAACAGCACTTATCAGTATGCGTGGATAGCGACGATGTTCGCCGCGACGGGCGTTATTTGGGCGGCGATTTATATGTTGTGGATGCTTCAGCGCGTGTTGTTCGGACGCATTACGAACGAAGCCAATCGTAATTTGACTGATTTGAATTTCCGCGAAATCGGACTGCTCGCGCCTCTGCTCATTTTGATGGTGGTGATGGGCGTCTATCCGAATGCGTTTCTGATTCGCACGCGCGACAGCATCGAACAGGTACGCGCCCGCGTCGCTTCACCGCAGGGCGGCGGGACATTGCGCTATGCCGAGAACATAATTATCGAACCTGAACCACGCACGGAGCGACGCCCTTAATATGAACCGAAAAACTTTTAATACTGTGATGAGTATGCGGATGAATCTTGTGATGCGCTTTGCGATTTTCGCGTCGCTTGTTATCGCTTCGACGGTGACGGTTCGCGCTCAAAGTTCCGTGTCATCACCGCCAACCGCGAACGTGTCCGTGCTTAAACTCAAAAGCGTGAACGACAAAAAGTTTGCGATTGAAAACGCGCGCGGGCGCGTCGTCGTCGCTTCTTTCGGGGCGACATGGTGCGTGCCGTGCATCGTTGAACTCCGGGCTTTGGAAGAACTGAAACAGGAATACAAAGGCAAGCCGATTGATTTCCTTTGGATTAGCATTGATGACCCGGACACAGTTTCAGATACCTTGCTTCGTCATTACATCAAAGAACGGAAACTGACGATGCCTGTGCTGCGTGATGAGACGCGCACGGCGTTTGCGAATTTTGCGACGCGCACGCGCCTTCCGTTGGTCGTGGTTTTCGACGCGGAGGGTAAAGTCACCACTCCATTGCTGACCGGCATGAGCGAACCCGAACCGTACAAATCGCGTTTGCGTTCACGCCTCGACACATTGCTTTTGGCTTCTGAAGACAAACTGAAAACCTCTCCTGAAGCGTCCACACGTCGCTAAACTTAAACAATCAAATCAATGTTGATGAATCCAATTTTCGCCCTTCAAGCCTTCACGACGGATGTCAATTTCGCATCTATCGCTCCCGAACTCATCGTTATCATCGCGGGCGTCATCGTGATGCTCGTTGACGCTTTCGCCTCTCCCAAACAGCGTTGGTTGACGGGCGGCATCTCGCTTGCCGGACTCGTCGGGGCGATGGCGGCGTGCGTTTTAATGTGGAACGATGTCGGAACAACAGGCATAGTCACGCAGAGTTTTAACGGCATGATTGTCGTTGACCAGATGCGTTTGTCGTTCACGTTCGTGTTCCTTATCGTCTCCGCGCTGACGATTTTGATGTCTATGCTGTGGGTTGAGCGCGAGGCTTTGCCCGCCGGAGAATTTCATTCGTTGTTGATGTTTGCGACCGCCGGAATGATGTTAATGGCTTCGGGCGGCGACCTCGTGATTATATTTTTGGGGCTTGAAGTTCTCTCGATTGCGACTTATGTGATGGCTGGTTTCCGGCGCAACGATTTACGCTCGAACGAATCCGCCCTCAAATACTTTATTCTCGGTGCTTTCTCATCGGCGTTTCTGCTTTACGGAATCGCCCTGACTTACGGCGCGACCTCGACCGCCCTCGAAGGCGGCACAACCAACATCGCGGTTATCGCCGACCGCATCGCGGCGGGGACGGCTATTTATCCGCAACTTCTTTTCGCGGGGGCGGCGTTGATGATTATCGGCTTCGGTTTCAAGATTGCGACCGCTCCGTTTCACGTCTGGACGCCGGATGTTTATGAAGGCGCGCCGACCGTCGTCACCGCGTTTATGGCGGCGGGACCTAAAGCCGCCGGGTTCGCGGCGTTTATGCGCGTGTTCGTGTTCGGCTTTCCTTTGGTGTTGACTTCGCCGCTAAGCGTGCAGGTTCACGGAGCATGGATTAACGCTCTCGTCGTGCTGGCGATTTTGACGATGACTATAGGCAACACCGCCGCTCTCGTTCAAAAAAACGTCAAGCGGATGCTCGCTTATTCATCTATCGCGCACGCGGGTTATGCTCTTGTCGGATTCATCGCGGCAGGCGTGACGATGGACATTGCGAAGCAGAACGAAGCGACGGCGGGCGTCGTGTTTTATATGCTGACTTATGCGGTGATGAATCTCGGCGCATTCGCTATCGTGATGCTTATCGCGCGGGGCGGCGACCGTCGCACCGAACTCGAAGACTATACGGGCATCGGATTCAAAGCTCCCGCCCTCGCGTTCGCCTTGTCACTGTTCTTATTGTCGCTGCTCGGCGTTCCCTTAACCGCCGGATTTATCGGCAAAGTCGTCGTGTTCCGTTCGGCGCTCGACCCTGCGGTTTTGAATGAATATAGAAACACGATGACCTTCCTCGTCGTCGTCGGTGTCCTCAACACTGCGATTTCGGCTTACTACTATTTAGGTTTGATTGTGGTAATGTTTTTCCGCGAACGCACGACGGAATGGCGCGCCCCGCGTGTTCCGGCGAGTGTCGCCGTGACTTTGATACTAACGCTCGCGGGCGTTTTATATTTGGGCGTGTTTCCCGGTAAAGTGATTGATGCGTTTCGTCGCAACACGACAAACGTCAGTCGTCTTAGATAAATCAATTTAAGATGAACGGCTCTCGGCAACGGGCAAGGTAAAAATGATGAACGCAGTCAATGAAATACAAGACGCGGCACAGCCCGTGAGCGTGGGGCTAAACGCCGCCGCTTTACCTTCGCTCGACGAGATGACGATTCGTATTAAAGACGCGATGAGCGAAACGTGGATTGCGACGCAATACCGCGATACTATCATGCCGCTTCGCACGCGCTCGTTTCATCTTCCCGTTCCCGCGCGCGGTCAAGTTCGCATCGAAATTCAGCACACGCTTTTAGGTCTGGAACTCAAAATCGGCAAACAGCGCGTCTTCTGTCCAGACCTTGCGACCGCGCGCTACCTCGCGGTTTGGGCGCGAATCGGTTGCAATCATGTCGCCGTGCCTTACGACATCTCGCGCATTTCGCGCCTTGCCGATGAACTCGAATCCGCGTGGCAACGCATTTTGCTTCTCATCTCGATTCTCGCCGCCGAACGCACGGAAAGCTTTCGTTCGCGTCTGCGCGGACAAATCGCTTTGCAGTTGCGCCGCGAGATTCACGATGTTGGCGCGGGTGCTGCCGTCCCGCAATTCAAGCAATCCACCAGCCAACGCACGCCCGTCGTCTAAAACGCGGGCTTTCACGCATCAAACCTTCCCGGAGAAAGATTTTGACGTTTCAAGCATACTGATATTTCGATGACCATAGAACTCACCACCACGACACCGCACGACCAACCCGAACCGCTTCCCTTTCCGTTTAATCAACGTTCGTTCTGCGTTTATGAACCGATTGAAAAACGCATCGAACGGATTCGCGTTCTCGTCATCAATGATTTATTAAGCGACGAAGCAGACTTATCGGACACCGCGATTCGTGAACTTGGGCGCGGCGTCACGTCGCGCGTTAATCGTGAACGCATGATCGGCAAATTGGCGGTCGGCAATATTCTCAACAACATTGAAAGGCTTGTGCGTGAACCCGAAACGCGCGTCGCGCATCTTTCGGACATCGCCCGCGCCGCCGCAGAATTCGAGCCGCAGGCAATCGTGTTGAGTGGAACATTGAGTGATTTCGATTGGTATCACCCCGCATTGCTTGAAAACTTTGCGGAATTTATCACGCAGACACAAACGCCGACACTCGCCATTTGCGGCGGGCATCAACTCGTCGGTTTGAGTTTCGGAGCAAAGGTCGTGACGCTCGATAACCTCGAACAGTGGGAACAACGCACACGTCGTCTTTACGAATATCAGTATCGCTTCGTCCGCATCACCGCACCCGAAGACCCTATTTTCTGCGGCATACTTGATGAGCATTCCGGCGTGTGGCAAGACTATACGAAAGAAGCCCGCATCCTTCGCGTCTGGCAGAATCACGGTTTGCAACTCGACCGCGTGCCGGAAGGCTTTGAACTTTTGGCATCTTCGTACTTGTGTAAAAACCAGATGATGATGCGGCGTACCGATGACCAACTGATTTACGCCGTCCAGTTTCACCTTGAAAAATCATTCGAGGATTACGATACGAGTCGCACGCACGGCGGCACACGTTGGGAACACGTCAACGAATCGCGCGACGGGCGCATCATCTTCGAGAATTTTATGCGCGCCGCGCTCGACCGCGAAGGCGTCGTCGGTTACGCATGTCAGCATCATCAACCCGCTTTAGTGGCGGTTTAGGGTTTTATGTATCAGATGCAAAGAAGCGGCACAAATTGTCCCGTAGGGACTTGTGACAATAGCCCAGCGATTTATCGCTGGGGATTGGCGGTAAATAAATTTCAAGTCCCGTAGGGACGGCTGAAACTCTGGCATTTCAGCCGTCCCTACGGGACTTGATTCTTTCTACGTCTGTTCCCAGCGATAAATCGCTGGGCTATTATTGAAGCGTCCCTGACGGGACGAATAGTCTCCAGACAAGTTTCTTTTAACGAACTCACATTCTCTAAATTCCCACCCCAATTTCGCGCGGGACGTTTTCCATCGTCCGTTCGACGAGCATCTTAACTACCTCTTTTAAGTCGCCCGTTTTCTGATACACGTCGAGTTGTTCATCGGCGGAAGTCCCGCGCTCAAGTATGGTGTGAATGTGTTCGACCTCTTGGCGCGAACCCAAATCATCAAGCACGTCGTCCACAAATTCGAGCAGTTCCATAATCAAATCGCGCGCAGGAACTTCCGTTTGTTTGCCAAAGTCAATCATCTTGCCGCCCAAACCGTAACGCACGGCGCGCCACTTGTTTTCCTGAAGCAACATGCGGCGATACAGGCGGAAGCCGAGATTGCGGTCAAGCAATCTATCAAGTGTCACGACGATTGCTTGGAACAAAGCGGCAATCGCAATCGTGTCGTCAACGCGCGTCGGCACGTCGCAGACGCGAAATTCCAGCGTCGGGAAGAACGGATGCGGGCGCACGTCCCAGTAAATTTTCTTGCCGTCTTCGATGCACTTGGTTCTCACGAGCAGTTCGACATACGTCTTGAACGCGCCGTGCGAACTGAAGTGATCGGGGATGCCGGAGCGCGGAAACTTCTCGAAGATTTTCGAGCGATAAGATTTGAGTCCGGTGTTATTGCCAAGCCAGAACGGGGATGAAGTCGAAAGACACAGAACATGCGGCAGGAAGTACCGCGCGGCGTTCATAATATGAATCGTGCGCTCCGGGTCGGACATACCGACGTGTACGTGAAGCCCGAAAATCAGAAGTGAGCGGGCGAGCATCTGATTCTCTTCGACGATAACTTCGTACCGCGCATTGTCGAATATTTTCTGGTCTTGCCAGTGAGAAAACGGATGTGTCGAAGCGGCGACGACCGCCAAGCCGCGCTTGCGCGCGAGCATCGAGATTCCGGCGCGCAAATTTGTGATGTCGCGGCGGGCTTCCTGAATATCACGACACACGCCCGTCCCGACCTCGACCATAGATTGAATCATTTCGGGCTTGATTTGTTCGCCGAGAAGCATACGACCTTCTTCGAGAATTTCTGAAACGTGCGAACGCAGTTCCCCGCTTTGAGGGTCAACGATTTGAAATTCTTCTTCAATCCCTAAAGTGTATTTGCCGTCCATGTCCGCCTTCACCTTTCTTCAAATTTTACCCTTCGAGCAAACCCTTGAGTTCGGATTTAGTTTCGTCGTTCATGCCTGTAAATTCAATTCCGACGCCGCGCCCCGCATTGCTGAACACGACTTCCCCTTGCGCGACAATCTGCTTTTCGCCAAACGGAATGCGAATCAAAAGCTGCGCCCCTATGGGAATATCGGCGGTCGTATTCATATACAATCCGCCCGCACTGATGTCTTTCGTGCTGGCGACTCCGGTTAAATCGCCGCCGTCGAAAAACACGTCCACGATTAAACGCGAGCGGTCATAGCGGCGTCTTTCATCAGCCGCTAACTCTGCCTGTGAAAACGATTCGGGATTCATATAAAGCTTTCCTTAAATGTTTTTGAAATGTGGAAACCTTAAATTGGAATTGTCGCCAAGAACTACAATTGAAATTTCAAATCTGAAATCTCAAATCAAAGACAAGAATAACTTTGAAAGCAAAATCGCTTGTTTGAATGCGAAAACATAATCGCATTCAGCGATAAAAGTAAGTCGCTGAGTGCAGCTTAGGTCTTCTTATCACTGATGACGAAGGTCGGAACCATGCCACCGCCCGATGAGACGTTTGCGAGTTCCGAAGCCGAAAGCCGCGTGAACGCCGAGCCGACTTTGCCGTTGAAAAGCAGCGGGTCTAAGTCAACCAACTGTTCGGCAAATTCGATTCCGCCGTCTTGCGTTAAAGCCGGAAACTGCTCGCGCGCGGTCGGCACACGCGCTTGCAAAATATAATCACCGACGCGCAACGCATCATCAATCGCGGTCTGCCATTCGGCGGCGGTCGTGTTCCAACCGATGCTGATGCCGTGTCCGCCGTAATCGTCATTCGGTTTCAAGACCAGCCGCGATTGATTGGTGACGGCAAAATCGAGCAGGTCAATCTCGCGCTCATTATGCCGCGTCCGCCTGTCTCCGAGCATACGAGTCCAAGGAACATGGGCGGTGATTACGGCTTGCTCGTCAGCATTAAAAAGGTTCGTATATTTCTCGTCGGTCAACACCGAGAACAAAGCTTTTTTGTGAATAATTTTCGATTGAAAACTGTTGACCATGCAGACCGCCCCGTCCCTGTATGCGTGCCACAAAGCGGGCGCGTCGTTCATCACCGGCAAGTATTCGTTGACCAATAAACGCTTATATACGATGTCAATCGTTTGCCCTTCAAAGCTTAACTTGCCGCCCGTGTATTCCAGTTGTTCAGGCACACAGATAACGGACGGGAAGCCGTGACTCTCGAAAAACTCGCGGAACAAGTCGAACTCTTTAACCGTCGGGCGGTCGCTTAAATCAACGATAGCGATGCGCGGTGGGGCTTCGGGTTTGCGTCCCAAGTATTCCTGATACGCGCTCAACAAAACTTCGAGCATCAGGTGGCTGCCTTTGTGCGCGGTCACGGTG
The DNA here is from genome assembly GCA_041743485.1 of Pyrinomonadaceae bacterium. Classification (GTDB taxonomy): domain Bacteria; phylum Acidobacteriota; class Blastocatellia; order Pyrinomonadales; family Pyrinomonadaceae; genus JANDLT01. The sequence goes on along the minus strand of JBGTMR010000065.1, from coordinate 6,308 downwards.
TAACGCTCTTGAAATTTCCGCATCACGGGCAAGGTCGCAAAGATGTCGAGGGCGGCATCGGCATAAGCGATTCCGGCGGGACTCTCGCCGTTGAGTTCGACGAAGCTATAAGCCGTTTCGGTCAGAAATGAATCGAGGCGCGCGGTTGGTGAAACCGCTTTATAGCCGGGATTGACGGCGACGAGTTCGCGTTCGATGTCGGTGATGCCGAGTTCGTCGAGCAGAGCGGGGTGTGTCTGCGTCCGGTCTTTAACTTTCTGAATCGCGCTCCACACGATTTCGCAAATACCGGAAACGCGCGTCCAATCGGCTTCGGTGACGAAGTGCGGGCGCAAATAAGGCGATAGACGACGCCCGCCGAAAATCAGGCGCGCGCTTTCCAAACCTTCGTCGAGTGTGCGGCGTGAAGCTTCGGCGATGTCGCCTTGCTGGAGAAGTTCGTGATAGTGGGAGACGGCTTCGTTCAACATTGTGCGGTGTGCGGGTAAGATTACCGACGTTCGCGGCAAACTTTTGAAGATTGAAGTTCAAAGAGATTGCCGCGAGGTTAGCACATTTCGCACGCACCGCGCCGTATATTTAGCCGTATATTAGACCTCTTGCAAAAGTCGTCCCGTCAGGGACGTTTGATTTTAGCCCAGCGATTTATCGCTGGGTACAGGATGAACAACCTGCCGTGTCCCGTAGGGACACTTGAACATCCGGTCAGTCGTCCCTACGGGACTGGAGAAATCTCCGACATTTCTCCCAGCGATGAATCGCTGGGCTATTGTCAGTTAGTCCCTACGGGACTTTTGCAAGAGGTCTATTTATTCGGGAGATTTTAAGTTGATTTCGAGTCGCCGCGTCTCACGGCGAAGATTCAAGCGCAGATTTTTTGATGTGGTAAAAGCTTGAATGTCGGCGGCTTTAAGATTGTCAATCGGAACGTCGTTCACGGTCTCTACGCGGTCGCCGACTTGAATGTCGGCTTGCGCCGCGACGCTTTTCGCGCGCACTCGCGTGACGCGCAAAACGGTTTGCGCGTCGGGTTGGGCGATAGGTTGGGCGGGCGTTTCAACGTCCGCATAAATCCCGAAACGCTCCAACTCTTTATCAAGATTCGTCTCCCCCCGTTTCACCGATGCGGCGTCGGTGATGTTCGATGAAACGATTTTCGTCGCATTCGCTTCGATGTTGGCGACGCGCGTGATGACGCTGGCACGCGAAGCTTGTTCGGCGGTTTCAATCCTTGCGGGACGCTCCGGTATCAGAGGCGAAGCGGCGCGGCGCGCGGCGGCAAACTTCCGCGTTGATGTTCTCTTATGGGCGGAAGTTCTTTTGTAAGTCGAAGCGGCATTTGAAGCGGCGTTTAAGGCGATAACTTCCGGCTTGATGTTTTCAGCTTTCTCTTCCGGTGCGGCGGTGGCGGCGATGACGGGTGAAGTCGCCGCGCTTAAGTCGGCACGCGAAGCGGCGGCATCAACAGCACTCCCGACATCGTTTCCGACGTTTGTATGAAATTGCGCGGAATCGGATTGAGGCAGATTGGCGATTAGAATTAGTCCGAGAAACACGACGAACGTCACGGAGAGCGCGACGGATGCGAGGCTCGGCGTGAAGCGGAACGAATCAAAAAGAGCGCGCGTGTATCTCTTGGGTTGAGTGGAAGTTAAACGCGCGGCGAGTCGCGCATCGAAATCGGGCGGGGCGGGTATGACTTCCAAATTACCGAGCAGGTGACGCAGTTTGACGTGCGCGGCAAAGTGGGTTTGACACGTCGCGCACGCCGCGAGATGACGGCGGGCAATCTCATCGAAGTCTTGTGCTTCGCGGGCTTCGGTGTCGTCTATGTAATGTTTGAATTTTTGGCAATTCATAGTGGTGTGTTTGGCGGTAAAGCTTCGATGAAGCGTGTGAATTTCAAAGCGTGCGTTTCAAAGATAGCCGTCGAGCTTCTCGCGCAAAAAGTTTCGGGCGCGGCTGATGCGCGATTTAATCGTTCCGATGTTGATGTCGAGCATCGCGGCGATGTCTTCGTATGTGCGACCTTCGATGTCGCGCAGGACAAGCGGGACGCGGTATTTATCCGGCAAAGTGCTTATCGCGGCTTGCACGGCGGATTGACGTTCGCGGGTAATCAAGTTTGCGTCCGGCAGAGGTTGAGTGTCCGGGAGATCGAACGCGGTGGAAGTTTCGTGTTCGTTTTTACCGGATGAAAAGAATGTGGAGAGCGAAACAAGGCGGCGACGTTTGCGGCGGCGCATCTCGCTAATCGCAAGGTTGGTGGCGATGCGATAGATGTAAGTCGAAAACGCATGGCTCGATTGATAACGGTCGCGGGCGCGATAAACCCGTATAAAGCTTTCCTGCGAGAGGTCAACCGCGAGTTCGTAATCACCGAGCAGACGGTAAAGATAGTTGGTGAGTTGATTGCGGTAACGGCTGACAAGTTCGGCAAACGCGGCTTCGCTGCCGTCGCGCACGGCTTCGAGCAGCAAGTGGTCGGATGCCGTTTCGCACAACATCGCAAGCGGTGACGCGCCGCATTCGGCGTGCATTTGAAAATCGTCGCGGGTGACGAGTGTGGTCGTCGTCATCAAATCACCGAAAACGCGCCGTTATGCGCAGGATGTGAAAAAGCGTTTTGTAGCGTGATAAATACGGATGCAACCGAAGGAATAATCGGATGATTGTTCCCTGTTCTCTTTACACGCGAGCGCGAGCGCGTAAGTTCCCGAAAGAATCAAACGAAAATCCAAAACGGCGCGGTGAAAGCCTTTTCGCTTTGCCGCGCCTTTTTGGATTTTCGTTTCCCGAAGCTATTTTATCCGGCGGCTTGGAACACCGAATCTTCCATCTTGATGCCGTATGTAACAGTTAGAATCTGCGTTTCCGCGACTTGCTTATCGCCCGCGTACAGAACCGAGCGAAACGGAACGAGTGTGCCTTGCGCGTAGTTGTAATTGTGGAACGTGCGTTTGAATTTCGTCGGAGTGCCGTCAACCGGGCTTTCGTATTCGAGCCACAGGACGCGCCCGGTTTTGCGTATATCGGGCGTCGCGCTGATGTAGTAGCGCGTGCGGTTTTTCTCTGTGTCAATCAAATCGAGAACGTGCATGTCAATGTTTTTGATTTTCTCTTTGCTGACATACACGACTTGCGAATTGTTCTCTTTGTAGCGAAGCAGGGCGTCAATTCCGTGCCGCATTTGCGAAACTAAATCTTCGGTCGCATCCTGACGCGGCGTGAATTCCGTGCCGTTGATGATGCCGGAAATACGCCCGTCTTTGAACAACAAAGAGTATTCGACGGTCGGCATTTTCTGGTCAACGCGGATTTTATCCTTCTCGGCTTTTTCGCCGCGCACGAACCGCCGTTCGTAGTTAACGAGTTCCGTTGCGCCGTCGTTTTTGGCAACAGTGACGCGCCCGCGCTCAAGTCCCGTGCGACGAATTTGCGCCAGACCTTCACGCCGTCCGTACACAAAAACGACGGTTTCAGCGACCTGTTCGGCGGTCACGGGTTTATTTTTGTCTTGCGCGAAAGCGGGCGTAACCGCTCCCGCCGCGACTACGCAGAGAGCCGCGAAGATAAGCATCGGGTTTCGCACTGTTTGCGAAAGTTGGCATGAAAGCACGTCGAACTCTCCTTAGAAAATCAGGGTCGTTAAATTAAATTTGAACCAAAACGCGCGATGACGTAAAGGCGCGTTTTGAAGGAATAAGGATTTTAACACGGGTCAGGCTTTACACGGATGCCCGTCGCTTATACATCTTCAGCGCATCGTTTGTGCTGTTTATTGATGCCTGTTCCAATGCTTCAAGATGTCCGCCCGCGCGTTGACACAACTCAAACTTCGCCTGTAAAGTTCAGGGTTTTCGCCGGAGCGGTTGCCACTCACAAGCGCAGGTTGTGCTTTTGATGCAATGATTTTAACTTGAATTATGTCGCTATATGGCAACTTCGCATTGAACTTTACTATCAACCTACTTATCCCTGAAAGGATTTAACCATCGTGAAAAAAGTCGGAATTATCGTTGGACGCGAGACAACATTTCCAGAAGCCCTGATACGCACCATCCCCGAACAAAGCAACGGCGAAATCACCGCCGAGATGATAACCGTCGGCGGCGTGCGCCATGATGAAGTCGCCAAATATGACCTTGTGATTGACCGCATCTCGCACGAAATTCCGTTCTATCGCGCCTTTATGAAACGCCTCGCCCTCGAAGGCACAATCGTCGTCAATAATCCGTTCTGGTGGTCGGCGGATGATAAGTTTTTTAACTTTTCACTCGCGGAAAAACTTGGCGTCGCCATTCCCCGTACCGTGCTGCTGCCGCAAAAGAATTATATCGAAGGCGTTTCCGGTGACTCCCTGCGTAATCTCGAATACCCGCTTGACTGGCAGAACATCACGGATTACGTCGGCTTTCCAGCGATTATCAAACCGTTCGACGGCGGCGGCTGGAAGAATGTTTCGCGCGTTGATTCGATGGAACAATTGTGGAGCGTGTACGACACAACCGATAAACTGTGCATGACGCTTCAGGAGTTCATACCGTTTGACCAGTTCGTGCGTTGTTACTGCATCGGTCAAGAGGAAGTGATGATTATGCCTTATGACCCGCGCAAAACTTATTTGAGCGGAGAGCAGTACATCAATGACCCGAACTACTTAGCCCCCGCCCTCGCCGAACGTGTGACGAAAGACGTGCGGACGCTGTGCCGCGCGTTGGGTTACGACATCAACACGGTCGAGTTTGCGATTCGCGGCGATGTGCCTTACGCGATTGATTTTATGAATCCCGCCCCGGACGCCGATATAGCTTCGGTCGGCGAGTTTTATCACAACTGGGTGACGGACGCCGTGACGCGCTTCGTGATACGCAAATTGAGTGAGACGACGGCGCGCCCGCGCTACCGTTGGGACGCGCTGCTCAATCCCGAACATGCGCCCGCGACGGCGGGTGAAGCGGTCGCGCTGGTCGCTTCGGCGACTGAACAGGCGGCGCGCACGATTGTTCCCCAAGAGGTGCGCGACATCGGTTCGGACATTGCGACGGGCGTTTCAGATTTTGTTTCCGAAGCCGCGCACGCCGTTTCCGACATCGTTGATTCAGTCACCAAGCCCGCGAAACCTCGCGCCAAGAAACCGGCGACGGGCGAAAAAGCCGCCAAGAAATCATCAGCGCGCAAACCTAAAACTGAGCCTGAAGCTTAATCTCGTTAGTGCAAGTTCTTGTGGAATAATTTAACGAGAACGTGAAATGGCGATAGTGGAGAGGAAAGTAAAACGGAGGTGAACGGAGTAGAACGGAGGTTTGAAAATCTGAAATCATGTTTTCTCCGTTGACCTCCGTTATGCCTCCGCTCACCTCCGTTTTACTGCTTTATCTCGTTTCATTTTGCAACCCTGAACCGGAGGGAGTATGAGATTCAAAAGGTACGGCGACCGTCAAACTAAACGTGCCGCGACTTTGCGCGCCGGGTTCGGTGTAACGCAAATCCGCAAACTCAACCAGAGTCTGCCCGACGCAATCGCGGCTGGCGCGGATGGCGGGAAAGCGCGCGAAATTTAAGAACACGTCCGCCCGCGCATCTTGTTTCGCACTTTCAATTTGCGTTTGTTCCGATTGATTCGACGGCTTGGCGAAGCGGCGAATGTTCGTGATTGAATCGGAATCGTCGGCGGCGATTCGGTAATTAAAACGGAACGTACTGCGTTCGGTTTCGGCGAGACATCGCCACGTCAAAGGGTCGGCGAGCGTCGGCGTCGCCGCGAATTTAAGCACGCGCCCGTCAACCGAAGTTATCGAAGATGAAGCGAATCGTGCCTGTGTGACGGCGTGACGATGCAGGATGGAAAGTCCGCCGAGATAAATCACGATTCCGGCGAGTGCCGAGATTGCGACGCCGCGCCCCAAACGCGCACCGACGCGGAAGCGATACGCGGCGACGAGTCCGGCAAGTCCCAAGAGCCATAAAGCGTGCGACATTAACGGATACGGAAAGCCCGCCCGCCACGGCACAACGAAAATCAAACCCGTCAGAAACATTGCCAGCAACGCCCACAGGATGAGGCGCGTGCGCGTCGTCGCGGTCAGTAAAAACGCCGCTCCGCCGACGCTCAACCACAGCCAAGGGTCGAGGATAAACAGCAAGTCGCCGTAAAACCAACTTGCATCCCAAGGCAGCAACGGGCGCACGCCGTAGTTGTTCGTCCAATCGAGTAAAGGATGCGTTAGCGATGCGACGAGCGAAGTCAGGAGAAGCGGTATGAAGCGCGCGGGACGACGTGTATTGTCATCGCTCCCGAAATGCAG
>JBGTMR010000064.1:0-2896 GCA_041743485.1 Pyrinomonadaceae bacterium | reverse complement strand
CATCGCTTTGCCACAAGCCTGATGAAGCGGGTTCTTTCTTGTACGAAAGAACCCGCTTCTTGTGAGTGAAACTTTCTTAACTTTCGACCTTCGACTTTCAACTTTCTACTTTGCTTCGAGTCCGCGCTTTGCCTTGTCGTGTGCGCCGTAAGCGTTCGGTAGAGTTAGAACTTTGGTGTAATGCTTGACGGCTTCGGGACGATTGCGTGCGAGGTCGAAGGCTTGCGCGGCGCGTAAGTGCGCGTTGGTGGTGAGCGCGGTTTCGGCGTTGCGCGTGGTGGCGGCGCGGACAAATTCTTCGGCGGCGCGCGTCGGTTCGTCGGCTTGTATCAGGGCTTCGCCGTATTTGAAGTGAATCAAGTCAAGCGGCAGTGTGTTCGATGTTTTGCCGTTCGTGATGAGGGATTCAAAAATCGTCAAGGCTTCGCGGCGCGCGTCCGTCGCGGATAAAACACTGACTGCCGAAGTGTTATTCATAGAAGCGGGGGACTCCGATTTATCGTTCGTGGTCATCGCGGCGTGCGCCATCAGCGCGTCGGCGGTTTCCAGTTTGAACAAGTAATTGTTTGGATAGCGGTGGCTCAATTCGCGTGCTTGGGTGAGGGCTTCGAGCGGGCGGCGTTCGCGGCGGTAGAGCGTGATGAGCAGGACGCGCGCGTCGTCATTTGCCTGTGTGCCGTCGCGCGCGACACGTTCGAGCGTGCGGAGTCCGCGTTTTTTCGAGCCGCGAAAACCGCCGATGCTTGCAAGGAGTTTGACGGGCAAAGGCAAATCTCCGACGACATAATCGTATAAGCCGATGGTGACTTCGGCATCGTGAAATTTCGGGTCGAGTTTTATCACTTCGCGGTGCTTATCAATCGCGCCGTTGCCTTCGCGCAGGGCGGCGAGAAAGCGGCGTTCGACGCCCGCCGCGAACGCCGCTTTTAGTCCGCGCGTCGCGCCCAAGAAATAGAGTGCGTCCGTATCTTTCGGATTAAGTTTCAAACGGGCTTCGGCTAAATTCGTCGCCCGCGCGGTCAACTCACGAAACTCGCGTATGATTTCCGGCGCGACTTTATCGTTCTCTTCGGTGTAAAAATCATCATCGTTGATGAGCGACGATTGAAGGCGGCGCGAACGGTTGAGCGTTTCGAGAAACAGGGTCGCGGCTAAGAATTGCGCTCCCGCCGGATGGTTCGGATAGGCTCTGTCGAGTTCACGAAACGCTGTCCGCGCCGCCGCGTAATCTAGGTTATAAAGTTTGTCGAAGCCCTGTTTTCGCAAGTCGCTAAACCGCTTGTCGCCCGCGACGCCCGATGCCTCACGCGAAGTCTGCGCCTGTGTCCCTACCGACGATAAAGCGATTATCAAACCGACAAGCAAAGCGTTGACAAACCGGTTCTTTGATGCTGAAGATTCTCTTATCGCATTCACATTCATAACGTCACATCCTTCATATTCACACTTCGGCTTACATGCCGTCAGTGCAAGCATTATGCCTCACAATATGATGGGCATATCGCTGTCATTCATAGTGTTTTTAATTGCGCGTTCGTCAAACACCGCACGATGTTTGCGTTCAGATGGAGCATGATTGTTGCACCTATAACGAGGGCGATGTTAGAGTCGAATCATTCCATTATGCCGATTCGCTTGCTTGCATTAGACCTTGACGGCACTCTGCTTAACTCGCACGGTGCGGTTTCGGACATCAACCGCCACGCTCTTGCCGAAGTTCGTAAGCATGGCGTTCGCGTCGCTCTGGTGACGGGTCGCCGCTTCCGCGATGCGCGTCCTATCGCCCTCGATTTGGGTTTGGATGTTCCGCTTATCTCGCACAACGGCGCGCTCACCAAACACGCGCGGACGCTCGAAACCGTTGCCGCGCACCTGCTTCCACTTGACGAAGCGCGTGAGGTTTTGCGTCTCGGTCGGGAGATGGCAGCCGATGCGATGGTGAGCGATGATGCGGAAGGCACGGGGACGCTTGTTTATGATTTCATCAATCCGGCGAACCACGCTCTGGCTAAATACATCGTGTGGGCGCAAGGCGTCGTCGGTGGCGAAGCGCATAACAGCGTGCGCCGTGTCGAATCGCTTGAAGATTACCTTGACCACGCTCCGATTCACATCGCGTATTCGGGAACGTGCGCGAAGATGATTGAACTTGGCTTGAAAATTAAAGAACGCTTGGGTGAACGTGTGCGCGTCTTGCAAACCGTTTATCCGCGCAAGGATTTCGCCCTCGTTGACATCTTAAACGCGACCGCATCGAAAGGCGCGGGACTCGCCGCCGTCGCCGCCGAATACGGCATCGCGCAAAGCGAAGTGATGGCGATGGGCGACAACCACAACGATCTTGAGATGCTCGACTACGCGGGCGTCGCGGTGGCGATGGACAACGCCGAACCGGAGTTGCGCGACTGCGGCAAGTATCACCTGACCGCGACGAATGATGACGATGGAGTCGCCCGCGCGGTCGAACGCTTCATCTTAAATCCCGCGTCCACCGTGCTTGTGAATAGTGAATAGTGAATAGTGAATGGAAAAGACAGGCTGTTTATCAATCCACCGTTCACCATTCTCTATATTACTATTTACTATTAACCATTCACTAATCAGCATTCATTTTAGGAGCATGAAAATTATGGCTAACCGCATTGCCAATATCGAAACCAATCACGGCACGATTCGCTTTGAACTTTTAGAGTCGGACGCCCCGAACACCACAGACAATTTCATACAACTCGCCGGACGCAACTATTACGACGGCGTGATTTTTCACCGCGTCATCAAAGGGTTTATGATTCAGGGCGGCGACCCGACAGGCACGGGACGCGGCGGGGCGGCGGCGAAGGGCGGCAAGTTCGCCGATGAAATCAACCGCTCATCGGACGTTTATAAAACGGGTTAT
>JBGTMR010000063.1:0-1502 GCA_041743485.1 Pyrinomonadaceae bacterium | reverse complement strand
CGCGCGACACGGCGATGGGCTTTTGTCTTTTTAATAACGTCGCTATCGCCGCGCGTTATGCCCAACAGAAATATCGTGAGATTGAGCGCGTGCTGATAATTGATTGGGACGTGCATCACGGCAACGGCACGCAGGGGATTTTCTACGACGACCCGACGGTCTTCTTTTTTTCGATGCATCAATATCCTTGGTATCCCGGCACAGGGGCGCGCGGCGAAACCGGCATGGGGCGCGGACTTGGTTACTCTTTGAATGTGCCGCTTAAAGCTTACACGCCCGCCGCCGAACAGGTGAGAGTGTTCGACGACACGGTTGCGGACATCGCTACGCGGTATCGTCCCGACTTGATAATGATTTCGGCGGGCTTCGACGCGCACCGCACAGACCCGCTCGGTCAACTAAGACTCGAAGATGAAGACTTTGCGAAGATGACGCGCACGGTTATGGGTTTGGCGGATACGTTGTGTCAGGGGCGCATCGTTTCGTGCTTGGAAGGCGGATACAATTTAGCGACACTCGGCGCGACGGTCAGCGCGCACGTTGAAGAATTGGCTCAATGACTGAATGAATCAATTCCTCTCAATTTGCAATAATGACGGCGGCGCGCGCACCCGCGAATTCTGAAAAGTCTTTGGTGTAAATCGTGGTCACGGGGCGGATGCGGCGGACGGTTTCAACGAGTTCATCAACGGAGATGAAGCCGTCGCAGGTCGCCGCGATTGCCCATTGCGGAAGATGAAGGGCGCGTTCGAGTAAGTCTGCGGTTGAATTTAAGTGTTGCGTTTTACTCTGCGGGGCGACGGCGTTAGAAGGTCGCGTGTGGGGTGATTCATCGTCTGAAAGCGGACGCAACCAAGCGTCGCGCCAATCGAGTTGCGGGGCGTGATGCGAAAAGCCGTTCATTGAAAGATGATTCGCGGCGGCGAAGCGCGGCAAGCGAAGCAGAAGCAAATCGGCGTGGATACCCGCGATAAAGTCGCGCGTGTTGATGTTCGTGCTGATGTGACGTTGGCGATTATCGAAAGGCTCGGTGAGTTTGCCCGACAAACGGCGAAAGACGTGCGAGAGCGGTTGACGAAGCGGGCGCGTTTCATCCGAAAAACTGCGCGCGTATTCGCCCGTTTTGATGCCCAAGGTGAGGGCGATGCTTTGCTTGGTCGGTGTTTCTAAATCTTCGATGCGTTCGCGCAAATTGTCGAACCACCACGCATCGAGTTCACCGAACACCGCACGCAATTCGTCACGGCGCAAGCGATAGCCGGGGGCGTAAATATCCGCGAGCAGAGCATCAATTTCCGTCTCGGATAAAGTTTCGTGAGTGTTGTCGAGCATGGCGCGCGATTGTGTATAAGCCCATAAGCGTTCGTCGTTGGCGAAGACTTGCGCGCCGCGCCGCTTGAGATTCAGTGAGCCTTCCGTGTGACCCGCGCGGGCGACGGCGACGCTTGAAAATTGCAAACGGCGCAGGACGCCGGACTCAAACGCGAGCCAGCGATTCGCGG
>JBGTMR010000062.1:0-36693 GCA_041743485.1 Pyrinomonadaceae bacterium | reverse complement strand
GATGTGGCGAAACTGTTTTCCGAATACTTCAAGCCGATTGAGTCTATTTTCGGACCGGATTCGCCGATTACCCCTGTGCTTCAAATGAGTGGCGCAAAGGGCGCGACGGAATCCTGTTGCAGCGAGAAGCGGGAAATCTTTACGAACAGATCATTTCAAGGCAGCCTGACTTTCGGGAACACGATTGAAATACCGATACCGGCTTTAACCGCACCGATTCCACCGAGATTCGGCAGACTCGGAGTCTTTGTCACGCTCGGAGAGATGATCGCGGTCGAGGGTTCGCTCCAAGAAGACAGGTGCGCCGAGACGGTTGACGGCGCAATCACCGGCAGAGTCGGTTTCACTATTAACGGCGCGGGCAAAGCCATCGCTCCCGAAGACCTTGCCAACGTCTCGGTCAGTTTGCAGTCGGGTGTGACGGGCGGCTTGGTCGGCAGAGTTAAATCGAGTTTGCGCTCCGGCGGGGCGAACTCACCGGTCGAGGTTAAGGCGTTCGGAACGTTTCAAGGTTTAACGGGAAACTTCACGATTCAACTTGCCAACGGCTTAATCGAAGGACAGTTCAGTGCCACGCTTATCGAGCCGTCAACCATTGAAAAGGTTTTCACTTTCAATATTCCCTTCTAATTCACCGGAGAAAGATTTAGTCATGAAAAGAAAGATACCGAGCCTCGCTCACCTGCCGCTTCGCCGTCTGGCGTTGCTCTGCTGCCTGTCGTTAAGCGGAGGGGCGGAAACCGCTTTCGCGCAACAAGCCGCCCGGTCAAGTCAAAAGCCGGAACAGATAGTAACTTTCATCGCACCGCCCGCCTTCCCCGCGAGTGCGCCCGATGTCCAACGCCTCATCGTCGAAGATTCGTACTTCTATCAAGTCCGAACCTTTACCCCGGCAGTCAAAGTTAAACCCGTCACACGCGCCGCCGCGTCTTACGGCACACCGGAAGACGCCGCCATCGCGCGCATCTCGGCACTCGTCGCGGGCGACTTCGCGTGGTTTCGCAGTGGTTGGACGCAACAAGCCCAAATCGTTTTAGACGAACAGGACAAACTCACCAATCAAACGCCGGAGTTCTGGAAGAATCTCTGGGCAAAGATTTTCACCGGCAGACAAGTCGAACTCACCCATCGCATCGAGACCGGCGAATATATGTTGATTGCTTATCGCGTTCTCGGTGCGGGCAAAGACGGTAAAGATGTCGAACTGATTGACGCCTTGAAAAAGGTTGACGGGCAATGGCTCGGCACGCAAGAGATTTCGCGCGATCCGGTCTTGAATTACTGGCGAACACCGGAGACACCGATTAAGCGCATCATCCGAATGGCTCCCGGCGTCACCGTCGAGAGCGCGCCCCGCCAGTGAATTTTTAACGCGACTCAACCCGATTGCCGCGCGGTCAAGTTTATTCAGCGAAAGCGATTGACAGCACAAACAGGTCAGGAAAAGGGCAGCCATGCACAAAGCATTTTCGATTTTAATCTCTCTCACCGATTTACGAACGGCGCACTTCCGTCTGCTCAACCTGCTTTTCGTTGCCCTCTTGATACCCGCGAGTTTTGTGACGAGCGCGCACGCGCAAACGACGGACGACGACGCCCCGCAGCTTAATCAGAACTGCACGGCGAGCCTCCAAAATCACACCGTACAGGTCAACCCCGACGGCACGTTTGCGATTCCCAACGTCCCCGTTGATCAAGGTCTCTACCGTGTCCGCATCGTGTGTCGCCAGCCCGACGGCACAACGACCGAAGCCCACTCGGAATTCGTCAGCCTCGTCGCCAACGGCGAAACGCAAATCCGCCGCATCCGGGTCGGAACTGCCCCGTCTCCCGCCTCACTACGCATCATCACGAACGACGGTATCACGACGCTTTCCACGCGCGGCGAAACCCTGCAACTCGGTGCTATCGGCACACTGTCCGACGGCTCTATCAGAGACTACACTTTTCTATTCGACGATACCGGAACGACATACAGTTCGAGTAATCCGGCGGTCGCCACCGTTGATGGTGAGGGTTTAATCACCGCCGTTTCTCGCGGAACAGTCGTCATCACCGTGCGCGCCGACGGCGTTGCCGCGACGCGCATGTTCACTATCAATATCCCGAACGACGCCGACAGCGACGGGATGCCCGACGAATACGAGCGACTCTACGGCTTGAACCTGAACGACGCCGCCGACGCCGCCCTTGATGCGGACGGTGACGGTCTGACGAATCTTCAAGAATTTACGCGCGGCACAAACCCGCGCGCCGCCGACACCGACGGCGACGGACTAAACGACAGCGCGGAAGTCGCGCGCGGCACAAACCCGCTTCGCGCCGACACCGACGGCGACGGCTTAAACGACGGGCGCGAAGTTACGCTCGGCACGAACCCGCTCAACCGCGACACGGACGCGGACGGAATTGACGACGCGCTCGAAATCCGCATCGGCTCTAACCCGCTCACGCCTGATGCGACGACGACGGTGCAAGGTCGCGTCGTGAATAACAACGACGCGCCTGTGGCGAATGCGTCCGCGATTATCTTCAACTTCCTGAGCGCGACGACGCGCGACGACGGCACATTCACCATTGAACGTGTCCCCGTGACGAACGGCAACATCACAGTCGTCGCACAACTGGTTTCTCGCGGACAGTTATTCGCCGGTATGTCGCAGCCGACCGCCCCCGCCGCAAACGGCAATACCGATGTCGGCATGATTAAATTAGAACTCGATAGCGGCACGGTCTCCGGCATCGTCACGGATGTGCAAAGCCGCCCGGTCGCAAACGTCGAAGTTACCCTGACCGCCGGACCGGGCGTGCGTGTCGGCAGAACGGACACCAACGGGCGTTACCGCTTCGGCGGCGTCTCATCCGGTGATGTCGCGGTGTTGGTGCGCGACCCGGCGACCGGCTTGCGCGGTCGCTCGCAAGGGCAACTCGCCCCGAATCTCTCCCTGACGCTCGACGTGAGCCTCGCTCCTTCGGCGACGATTCGCGGCACGGTCTTCGGGCGCGACGCGACCACGCCCGTCGGCAGCGGCGTCATCGTGAGCCTACCGGGTCGAAGTCTTCTGACGAGGACTGACGAACTCGGCAACTATGTGTTTGAGTTTCTCCCGCTCGGCAACTATGTCGTCGAAGCGTCGGACTCGACGGGTAATCGCGGGCGTAGTCAGGTTGACTTAACCGCAACCGGACAAACCGCCGTCGCCGACATCGCTTATCTCGGCAAAGGCACGGTTACAGGTACGGTCAGGAATCCGGCGAACGCTCCCGTCGCGGGCGCGACGGTCAAGCTTAACGGGCGCGGCATCTTCGGCGGCACATTTACGGTGACGACTGATGCCGGAGGTCTGTACACGATTGCCGATGTCTTCATCGGAGCTTACGACGTTACCGCCGTGCTGAACCGACTTGGCGGACGCGCCGAAGGCGAGATTCAAGTTGACGGGCAGAGCGCGACGACCGACATCACACTCGTCGCTTCCGGCGACATCACCGGAACAATCTTCCGTCGTGACGGCACGACGCCCGTGCCGGGTGTCGCAATCAGATTGTCGCCGACGGGACTCACCGCGACGACGAACGAGCAAGGCGCGTATAGCTTCAACGCTCTGCCGCTTGACACTTACACGATAACCGCGCGCGACGTGGCGACGGGCGATCAAGGTCGCGGCACGGCGACGATTGCCGCGCAAGACCAAACCGTCAACGTCAATATCAATCTCAACGGGTTAAGCCGCGTTATCGTCACCGTCCGCGACGGAGCGAACAACACGGTCGCCGGAGCGCGCGTCACGCTTAACAGCGACGCGAACAACTTCACCGCGACGCAAGCGGGAACAACCGGAGCCGACGGAACCGCCGTCTTCGAGCGCGTCCTTATCGGAGGCGTGACAGCTTCCGCCACCGACTTTGCGACTCGTCTGAGCGGCACGACATCCGGTACGGTCGCGTCCAATACCGACACCAATCTCACCGTGCAACTGCAAGCCACCGGAACCGTCACCGGTACGGTTCGCGCGCCAAACGGCGCGACTGTGGGCGGCATCTTCCGCGTCCGCTTGAGAGGTCAGATTTTCAAAGAAACGACGAACTCGGCGACGGGCGCGTTCCGCTTCGAGATGGTTCCGACCAACACTTACATCGTCGAAGTCGTGGACAATTTAGGAAACGTGCGCGCGCGCGCCAACAACGTCACCGTCACGCGCCAGGATGAAGTCGTTGACATCACGCTCGACCTCATCGGCGTTGGAACAGTCTCCGGTATCGTTACCAATCCTGACGGCACGCCCGCGAGCGGTACGCCGGTCTTCCTCGACGTTTCAGTCGGCGACTTCAGACGCTTCACCACGACGACCGACATCAGCGGCGCGTACAGCTTCATGAATGTTCCGGTCGGCAGTTTTACCGCCGCCGTCAACATCCTCTCCGGGACTCTTTCCGGTTCGGCGACGGGAATCGTCACCGAAAACGGCGGCACGACAAATGTCAATATCGCCCTCACGCTGTTCACCCAGTCAAGGAATCTCTTTGACCTCAATAACTTCAGATTCGATTTGCAACGCGACCTCTCCATCGGCGGCAGCACGAACAATTTCTTCCTTACCGGAAACCCGAACGCGAGCAATGGCGCGCTTCTCGACATCATCGCAAACGGCACGCCCTTCCGCTTCAACCCCAATGCCAACAGCACGCTCGATGCGACCGGCAGACAACTGACCGCAAGCCAATCTCTCGCCGGACTCGACGTGACGCGCCGCGTCTTCGTTCCGACCACCGGATACTTCGCGCGCTACATGGAAACATTGTCGAACCCGACGAGCGAGCCGATTACCGTTGACGTGCGCGTCACAAGCAACTCGCGCTTCATCAACAAAGTGCAGAACGGCACCACGTTCGCCCGCGAACCGCGCGTCGTCTTGAGTTCAAGCGGCGATACGACTCTCGACGTGACCAATCCGTCGGCGCGCGACCGTTGGGTTGTGATTGACGACGATGAAGACCTCGACCCGTTCATCGTCACCAATAACTTGCCGGGCGTCGCCCACGTTTTCGACGGCGCGAACGCCACGCAAAATTCCGGCAGCGCGATTTTCAGCATTGACTTCACCAACCGCTTCGGGCAACTCACGCACCAATGGCAGAGCGTCACCCTCGCGCCCGGACAATCGGCGACCTTCCTCCACTTCATCGCCCAACAAACCGACCGCGCGGCAGCGCAGGCTTCTGCCGAACGTTTAGTTCAACTGCCCCCCGAAGCCCTCACCGGACTGACGACGCAAGACGCCGCCGACATCCGCAACTTCGCCGTCCAACTCGACGCTAATAACGTCCCGCCGCTTCCCGCCCTCGATGGTCGCGTCAACGGCTTCGTCACGGCGGCGGACGGCAGCACAATAATTCCGAACGCGCGTGTCACCTTCCAGAGCAGTAATCCGATTTTCCATCGTGTTTATACGACGACGGCAAACAGCGCGGGTATGTTCACGTTTGCTTCGCGTTTTGCGAACGGCGATGCACTCGCCGTTCCCGTTGATGCTTTCATGCTTCAAGCGACGCATCCCCAATCGGGCGTCGTCGCCATCGCCAACGGTAGTTTCTCCGACTCCGAGACGCAATCCGCAACCAATGTCACCTTCGGCAATTCCGGGACTATCGTCGGTGTCGTCCGGCGCGCGACCGGCGTCGTCGTCAGTTCCGGCGTCGTGCGGATTAGCGGCAGCACGCTCAACAACACTCTTCAAGTTTCTATCGGCGCGGACGGCAGCTATCGAGCCACAGGTCTGCCCGCCGGTAACTACAACGTATCCGCTTCGACGAGCGGCTTGAGCGGCACGACGACGACCGCCGTCAACGTCGGCGAAACCAGCACCGCCGACATCACCATTGAACCGACGGGCATCGTCACCGGCATCGTCCGTCGCGCGAACAACATCATCGTCGTCGGCGCAACGGTTAATCTGCGTTTCGGCGAAACAGTGCGCCGAGCCACGACCGACACTTCCGGTCGCTACACCTTCATTGATGTACCCACCGTCGCGGCGACGCTCGACATCTTCGATTCGGCGAGCAACACCGCCGCGCGTGCCGCCGTCACCATCACATCCGATGCCACGATTACGCGCAACCTGACGCTCATTCCCGGCGGCATCGTTCGCGGTCTCATCACCGGAGCGAATAACGAGCCGGTTGCCAACGCGCAAGTCACGCTCACAACCGTCGGCGGCACGCTCACGACGACGACCGGCAGCGACGGGCGTTATGAAATAGGCGGAGTTTTGCAAGGCAATGTTGTCGTGCAAGTCACAAATCCGGCGACGGGCTTTCGCGGCAGAGTTGAGGGCGGCATCGGTCAATCCGGCTCGACGCTCACGCTCGATATTCGCCTGAGCGCGTCGGGAACCGTGACCGGGATTATCTTCCGCGCCGACGGGACGACGCCCGCCGTCGGCATTGCCGTCACCCTTACCAATACTTCCGTGTTCCCACGGTTCACCATGCAATCCACGACCGACGCTAACGGACGTTATACGTTCGATGGAGTTCTCGTCGGAAACTTTACCGTCGAAGCCAGCGAACCATCGAGCGGCGACCGTGGGCGCGCCTCGAATCAACTTACAGCGAACGGCGAAACGCGCACCGTCAACTTCAATCTCATCGGTGTGGGGCGCATCGTCGTCACGGTGCGCGATGCCAATAATGTGGTGGTGAGTGGCGTGCAAGTCACCCTGTCGGGCAATACCCAACTCGGCGGCAGCCAAACCGCGACGAGCGGGGCGGACGGTACCGCGATTTTCGAGCGCGCCTTAGCCGGAAGCTTCAGCGTCTCGGCAATCAATCCCATCAACAACCTGCGCGGCTCCGCGAACGGCACGCTTGCTCCGTCGGGAACAGCCACCATTACGGTACAACTTCAACCGACCGGCATGGTCGCCGGTCGCGTCTTCGCCGCCGACGGCACGACGCCCGTCTCCGGCGCGCGATTACGTCTCACCAACCTCTCCGTCACGCAACAAGTGACGAGCGCGAGCGACGGCACATATCGCTTCGAGATTGTGCCTCTCGGAGGTTATAACCTCGAAGCTTTCGATGGTAATAATCGCTTACGTCAAAGAGTCATCATCGCGGTGTCAGCCAACGGCGAAATGGTTATCCGCGATCTTAGTTTCATTGGCTTGGGTACGGTCACGGGTCGCGTATCCAACCCCGACGGAACGGCGGCGAGCAATATCAGCGTGACGGTGAATAGTCCAAATACGGTCATCGGCAGTTCGTTCAACGCCCAGACAAACGCGCAGGGCGACTACACCGTAGCGAATGTTCCGGTCGGCAGTTTCACCGTCACCGCCCGCAATTCAAACGGACAATTACAGGGCGAAGCGACAGGTCAAATCGCGGCGGACGGCGAGACGGTGACGGCGAACGTCCAACTCGTCACCAACTCCATCAATCTGCCGTTCAGACTCTATGACGCCAACCGCTCCATCTTCGACGTGCAGCCCGATGCATCTATCGGCGATGCATCCACCGTCAATGGCGGTGATTCCTACTTTGCCAACACTTCAAACTTCGGCGGCTTCCAACTCGACATCGTTGCGAATGGCTCCGCCAATCCCTTCACCGGCGTTTCAGTCGGCACGACCGAAGAGAGTCGCCGCGAAATCGTCGTCGGGCAACAGAACCTCGCCGGACTCAACGTCACACGCAAAGCCTTTGTGCCGCGCGACGGATACTTCGTCCGTTACCTTGAAACGCTCACCAACCCGACCGCCAATCCAATCACGGTTGACGTGCGCGTGACGAGCAACATTAGAAATCTCTCCGGCACGAACATCGTCACGACTTCGAGCGGCGATGCCGCCCTCAACATAGACGGCACGGCGAATCAAGACCGTTGGGTCGTTATTGACGACGCGACGGACACCGACCCGTTGACTAATCTATCGCTTCCCGGACTCGGCTTCATCTTCGACGGTCAGGGAGCGACCGAGCGCACCGACGCGGGCGAGTACGTCGCGGCTCATCCACGCCGCCTCTCATACAGTTGGAACGCCGTGCGTCTCGAACCGAATCAATCCGTCACCTTCATGCATTTCGGCGTGCAGCAAACGACGCGCGCCGCCGCGCAGTCTTCCGCCGAACGCCTCGTGCAGTTGCCGCCCGAAGCGATTGCCGATTTGACCGACACGGAGATTACGCAAATCAGAAACTTCGTCGTTCCGGCGAATCGTACCAGCCCGCTCGCGCCGTTTAACTTGAACGGCACGGTCACGGGTCGCGTTCTCGAATCCGACGTGACGCGGGGCGCGCCGGGCGGCAGCGTCTCCTTCAAGAGCAACAATCCGATTTTCAGCCGGACATATACGCTCACGACCGCCGTTGATTCGTCCTTCACCTTCACCACCACGATTGACCAATTCGGCGGACGCATTATCGTCCCCGTCGAAGATTTCACGCTCACGGCGATTCACCCGCAAAGCCGCGTCGTATCGCCGATTGTCGCCGGGTCTTTCGCCGCCGGTGAAACCGCGACCATCCGCGACATCGTTTTCAGCAACACCGGCAGCATCACCGGCACTGTGCGCCGACACACCGGAGCGGTGGTGACGGGCGGATCTGTCAGCATCTTCGGTAGTGGATTTACTTCGTTCACCGTCAACATCGAGAGCAACGGCAGCTTCCGACTCGGCGGACTTCCCGCCGGAAACAACTATTCCATTACTGCTTCGATTCCGCGCCCGCAAGGTACAGCCCTCTCCATCGGCGTCGCAATTCCAAGCGTGGTCGCGGGTCAGACCTTGACCGTTGACGTGACCTTGCCCGCGACCGGCACCGTCACCGGCATCGTCACCAACGCCGATGGAAGTTTAGCGGTGAACGCCAACGTGCGTCTCGATACTACGTCGTCAACCAGCACCCGCAGCTCATCCGCAACCACCGACACTGCCGGAAGATATACCATCACGGACGTCGAGGAAGGTTCGTACCAGGTCTCTGCTTTCGACCGCATTACCTTCGTTCGCAGCACGTCAGGGTTGACCGTGGTGCGCGATGCGACCACCACCCAAAACTTGACGCTCATCGGCTACGGTCAAGTGAACGTGCAAGTCAACCTCGCCGACGGGACTCCCGCTGTCGGCTCATCGGTCACTTACCGCCCGCAAGCAAACAACTCCAATCTCTTTGGCGGCGAGACCGATGCGATGGGACGTTTGACGATTCCGAACGTACCCGTCGGCGATTTCACCGTCACGGCTTTTCACCCGACTATTTCAAACCTGACCGCCCAAGCCGCGTCGCGCCTCAACGCCAACGGCGATACCGTCGCCGTGACCATCACGCTGCCCGGTGCCGGGACTGTCACGGGTCGCGTCACACGCCCCGACAACACTCCATCGGCGAACACCTTCGTCGAGTTGTTCGGCATCGGCGTGAGCTCTCAAAGCACTTCCACCGACTCGAACGGCAACTACACCTTCACGCGGGTTCCGGCGAATCGCCCCTTCACCCTGCGGGCTTCCGACAACTCCAATGGTCGGCGCGAGATTACCGGCAACGTGGTTCCGTCAGACGGCGCGACATTGACCGTCAATCTCACCTTGCCCGCGCGTGCCAGCGTGCGCGTCACGGTGCGAAACCCCGACGGCACACCATATCCCGACGCCGCCATCTATATCACCGACCCCAATCCGATAGGTGTCAGTTCCCGGAGGCGCGGCGCGGGCAACGTCGGGACGGCGGGAAGTTCGGGTTCATCGTTCCGCTTTGTGGGCAACACCGATGCGAGCGGTGTGCTGCTTATCGAGGATGTGTACGAAGGCGCGTTCACCATCGAGGCGCGCAATCCCGAAACGGACTTCGTTCTCGGCACCATCAACGGCACCGTCGCCAATACCGACCACAATCGAACGATTGATGTCGTCATCACCACTTCCGGTTTGCGGCGCGGAATCGTGGAAGGCAGAATCGTCGCCGCCGATAATCAAACTCCCGTTCCATTCGCCTACATCGAAATCTTCGATGTCTCCGACGGTCAACGCCTGAACGAAATGTTTAGCAATGAGAACGGCGAATATCGCTTTACCGATGTCGCACCGAGTACCAACGACGGCTTCCGCGTGGTGGCGCACGAAGTGAACGATTTTTCGATTTCCGTCGAATCTTCGGCAAGCTTCCCGACCGACGGCGCGACCGTGAGCATCAATTTCACGCTGCCCACTTCGGTCATCAAAGGCTTCGTCTATTTCGCGGACGGCACGACTCCGGTTGAACGCCTTACCGTGTCCGCGACGCAAACCACAGACGGCAACACGCGAAACTTCTTCGCCTTCAAAACCGGCAGCGACGGCAGTTATACACTCACCGGCGTTCCGGTCGGCGACTTCACCCTGACAGCGCAAGACAACGACACGGGTTTGAACGGAACAGCCAGAGGCACACTCGCCGACATCGCCGTTCCGCTCACGCTCAACGTCACGCTTCCGGTCGGCGGCATCGTGACCGGCAGAGTTCTGGATTATTCCGGCAGTCCCGTCCCCAATAACGGAGTTTCTTTGCGACCCGACAATTTGCCTTCCTCTGAACGCACGACAATCACCGATGCGACGGGCGTGTACAGATTCGAGCGCGTGCCTGTCGGCGGCTTCACCGTCTTTTCACAACTGAACGAAATCAACGGCTCGGCTTCAAGCCGCGTCGTAAATTCCGGCGACACGGTGACGCTCGACATCACCTTCCCGCCGCGCGGCACAATCAACGGACAGGTCTTCGCTCCCGACGGCACAACACCCGTCGCGGGCGCGCCGCTTCGCATACGAAACTCCGGCAACATCGGCGTCGGCGGGCGCACCTTCTTAATCACCGCGACTGCCGACAGCGAAGGGCGGTATTCGGTTGGTAATGTTCCGGTTGGAAACATCCGTGTCGCGGCGAGTGACCCGAACACATCGCTGGGTGGAACGGCTTTCGGGACACTGACGGCGGATGAACCGCTCACGCTCAACATCACGCTCGGCACGGATTTCGTCTTCGAGTCTCTCAACTATAACCTCGATGGCGGGGATAACTTCCGCTACGATGTCACGGCGGACGGCACGCTCGAAGACGGCGGTACACCCAAAGGCGACTTCAACGATGCTTATGACGGCGCGTACAGACTTGTACTTGACCGCAATGCGACATTTGGCGAAGTTGATGCCGGACGAATTGAACTGAACAATCGTCAAATCGTCCTTGAATCAAATCTTGCCAACCTCGCGGTCAAACGCAAAATCTTCTCGCCCGTCGCCGGAAAATTCGCCCGCTATTTGGAAGTATTGACAAATAATTCCAATGCGTCGCGCACCGTCAATGTTGATATTCAAAGCAATCTCGGTTCGGACAGCAGTACACGCATCGTCGTCTCACCCGACGAAACCGATTTTCGCTTTGCCGTCACCGACCAGAACGGACAGTGCTGTGACCCCGCGCTCGGTCATGTCTTTAACGGCTTCAATGCGCGCACCTCGATTAGCGGATTGTCGTTCAACAACGGAAACGACTTTATATCGTATTCGTGGAACGTCACGATTCCGGCGGGACAGACCGTCACCTTGATGCACTTCGCTGTGCAACGCGCCCCCGAAGACACCGACGGCGCACGCTCCCAATCTGAAGCGTTATCGGATTTGAGCGACGCAGACATGCTCGAAGGCATGAGCGATGAGGAGAAATCGCAAGTCGTCAATTTCAACCTTGTGCCTGCTTCAATCACACAACCGCGCGCTAGTCCTTCAACCGTTAAACGACCCTTGCGTCCGTCTCGTCGTTGAAAGGGCAAAGCTTAACATCAAGGTCAATCCATTCGCGCAAGGCGACAACTTGCGTCCGTCTCGTCGTTGAAAGGGCAAAGCTTAAAGCCAAGAAATAATCGCCCGCCGTCGGCAGTGAAAAGTCGTCGTCACTCCCGATAAGATTGGCGATTAAACAGCGGCGAGAATCGGCGGTACATGAATGGGATAACCTGTTATGTACCGCCGATTCTCGCCGCTTGTGGTTTGTCGTGGTTATGTATAAGTGTTTCTGCTCACACGTTTCTTAAACTAGGGCTTTCTCATTTTTCGTTCTTCTTTGGCTTTTGTCTTTTTTGGCTTTTGTCTTTTCTTAATTTGAAATTTCAGATTTGAAATCTTAGATTTGAGAAAGTCCTAACGAATAAAAACATTGAAGAACAGTTTTTGATTCGTGCCGCCCGCGTATGCTTCATTGAGTCGAACTTGAAAGCGGCGGTGTTCGCAGTTCAAAGGCGGCGGGATTTTCACCGATGATGGCGGCAGCGAAAAACAGCGGCACGTATTGCGCGTTCTCTTGGCGAAAAATCTCGTCCAGTTCGGCGCGATGCCTGTACAGCGTCCAGAAGTTTCGTTCGTAACCGCCCGTTTCGCGCAAGCGTCGCAAGGTGTCGCGCACCCATTCCGCGCCGCGATTATAACTGAGCAGAACCAGCGTCATGCTTTCCGAATCGTCACCGAGTTCAGCTATGCGGTCGGCGATGTAATGCGCGGCGGCAGGCGTCATCTTCTCTACGTCGCACATCTCATCGTGCGCGACGCCGTATCGCTTCGCAGTCTGGGGTAAAAACTGAAACATGCCTTTCGCGCCGATGAAGTTCTCGAAACACGTTTTGTATTCGGATTCAATCATCGGCAGATAAATACCGATGACGACGGGGACTTTGCGCTCCGCGAACGAACGCGAAATGAGCGGCAGGTAAGGCAACGCCCGCGCGTAAATGACGCGCAAATCTTCGTTGCCGTATTCGTCGGACATGCTGCCGATGCGCGCGACGTAGCGGTCAACCACGCGCTTAATCGAGCGCAAAGCATCTTCGTCGAGACTATGGCGGCGACGGTCGCCCATCATCTGTGAGATGCGTTGCTCCTGTTCGGCAATAAAAGCGAGTTGCTCACGTTCGCTCATCCGGCGGTAAAGTTTCGTCGCATTGTTTGTGGCACTGACGTTCGACACGTTCACCGAACGCGACGCAATGAAACGTTGATAAAGAAACGCTCCGGCGGCAATAACAATCAACAACGACGCGGCGATGAAGGCGAATTTCAGAGACGAAAGGGAAGCGACGTTCTTTTCCTTCGACGGTTGAACGAGGGGCGACGCCTGAACGTGTTCCGTATCTTCCGCGTGTTCCGAATCATCCGACGGCGAAGCGGTTATTGATGTCGCTCGTTTATCAAGCAGCGCGTCGAGTTCGAGTCCTTGCTTGACCGCGTTCAAATCGTCGAGCAGAAGCTTTGCCGATTCGTAACGCTGCCTCGCATCTTTACAAAGAGTTTTAGCGACGATGCGCCGCAAATCTTCGGATGCTTTTGTGGTGGATGAGGCGGCAGATTCGTTCGCCGTAAGGATGATGAACGGCAGAGGAGGTTCGCGCTCTAAAATCCCGACGAGCGTTTCAATCTGCGTCGCGGCAGCGAACGGGTGATGTCCTGCGAGCAGTTCGTAAAGTACGACACCGAAACTCCAGATGTCCGTGCGATGGTCAACCGTTTGCCCGCGCGCCTGTTCCGGCGACATGTAACTAATCGTGCCGATGACGACGCCCGCGCCCGTCTGTTGATTGATGATGGTGGAAGCATCGTTAAAGGCTTCGTTTGAAAATCGCGGCGTTGCGTGTTCGGTAAGTTTGGCGATGCCGAAGTCGAGAACTTTAACGATGCGGTCTGTCCGCCGCATGATGTTTTCGGGCTTGATGTCACGATGCACGATGCCCGCCTTGTGCGCGGTGGCGAGTCCCGAAGCGACGTGAATCGCAATGTCGAGAATCTCTTTTATGTCGAGGCTTTCGCCGTCAGCAAGTTGGCGCAAAGTCTGCCCGTCAATGAATTCGGTGGCGATGAAATGTACACCGTCGGTTTCTCCGACTTCATGAATCGTCAGAATGTTCGGATGATTCAGAGCCGATGCCGCGCGTGCTTCTCTGTAAAAACGACGCAGACGATTGTCGTCTAAAACGAAGTACGCGGGAAGGATTTTCAATGCGACGGCGCGCCGCAACCCGGCATCGTGGGCGAGATAAACTTCGCCCATTCCGCCCACACCCAAACAGCGCACGATTTCATAACGCCCGATGCGGCTGCCCGCTTCGAGACCCGTTTGAGCGGCAAACAACACACGCGCATCGTGTGCCATCGCGGGCTGTTCGATGAAGTCGCCCGCTTCCGTCAAGGCATGAACAAGCAATGCCGCTTCGCGCTTCAAGTCGTCATCGCCCGCGCACGCCGCATCGAGAAACGCGGCACGCTCCGGCGGCGGACAATCGAGTGCCGCCTGCAAAACCGCTTCAACTTCGCGCCATCGTTCAGGAGACATAGTAGGGAAAGGTGAAAGTCGAAGGTCGAAGGTCGAAAGTAAAAAACCAAAGGCAGGGTAAGGACGGAATCAAGTTGAATTTCTGTCTTTACTTTCGATTTTCGATTCTCGATTCTCGACTTGAACATAAAGCCACGCTTTGGCAATCTGCCAATCGCGGCGCACGGTCATCGGGGAGATGTTTAGAACGTCCGCCGTTTCTTCGATGGATAAGCCGCCGAAGTAACGCAGTTCGACGACCTGACTTTTGCGTTCATCGAGTCGCGCCAAATCTTTTAACGCTTCGTCGAGTTCGATTAGTTCGCGGGCGCGCGTGTGCGACATGATTGTTTCATCACCCAGTGAAACTCTTTGAGCCTCTTTGCCGCCACGCTTGGCGTAGTGTCGCCGTCGCGCGTAATCAATCAAAACGTGACGCATGATTTGCGCGGTGACGGCGAAGAAATGTTGACGATTTTGCCAGCCCGCGTGTTGCTGACCCATAAGCCGCAGGTAGGCTTCGTTGATAAGAGCAGTGGTTTGAAGCGTGTGATAATCGCGTTCATGCCGCAAGTAACGATGCGCGATGCGACGCAGTTCGTCATAAACCAGAGCCGTCAATTTATCGAGTGCTTGATGGTCGCCCTGCCGCCATTCGTGCAGCAAGTCTGTCACATCATGCGGCGCAGAAATTGTGGTCATCGTCGTTTCCGTATGTTTCGGTATCAAGGCAAAGCATTCGCTCAAGTCGGTTGTCGCGCGAGATTCTAACAGCTTTTACAGTCGCCCAAAGCTTGATGGCGACGACTTATTTTTCATGCGCGCGGATGAACAGTTCCGGTGATGCTTCTCGCTTAACCTTTTAGAAGCCGTGATACGCTTCCAAAATTCAAACCACACTGAAAGGCTTAAACGAATGAAATTTCAACGAACATTTCTTGTCCTGTCTCTCGCCCTTCTCGCTTCAACGCTGACGACGATAGCGGGCGCGCAAACGATGCCGTCAAACAAAACTTATCAACAAATGAACGCTGCCGGGCGTTCGGCTTATGTCGCGGGCGAAGCGCGGAACATCGCCCGTCGCATGTCCGGGTCGGAATATAAATTCACCCTCGCGTTCGAGGCGGAGATACAAAAGTCAGTTGATTTTTACGCCGGACGCATCGGCAATAACGGCGGCGATGTTATCGGAAAAAGCGATGCACGGTTGGTGCTTGAGCGCGGGCAAACCGTCGCCGCGACGCTTATTAAAACTTTCAAAGCGCGCAACGTCTCGCCGCTGATAGGGCTTTATATTCCGTTTATCGAATCCGAATACACGAACATCGAAACGCCGAATACGGTCGGCGCAATCGGCATGTTTCAATTCTTGCCGCAGACCGGAAAGCGTTTCGGATTGACGGCGCAGGAACTTTTAGATGTGGAGAAATCCGCCGATGCCGCCGCGCGTTACATCAACGGTAATCTCAAATTGTTCAAAGACGATGCGATGAAGGAAACCTTAGCTTTGCTCGCTTATAATCGCGGCGAGGGAAGCACGCAAAGAGATTTACAAGCCTTCGTCAACAATCAAAACAGGGAATGCAGCATCTGTGCCTTAACCGCCGCCCGCGAACAACTCGACGCGACTTTTCAGAGCGAGAACGTGCATTACGTTCCGCGCTTTTTCGCCGCCGCTATCGTCGGTGAAAACCCGAACGCTTTCGGGTTGGACATGCAGCCGTTATCGTCTTATGAAGGCAAACAGTAATACCGACTTGCATAATGATGTGAGATTTCAATCATGGACGAACAAGGAAAACGGAGGTCAACGGAGGCGGGAACGGAGTTAAACGGAGGGGTAGATTTGGCTTTCTCCGTTGACCTCCGTTATGCCTCCGTTGACCTCCGTTTTACTAGAACCTATCTCAAAAATGATTTCTCTCTCGGCGTGTCTCTGCGTCCGCCCTCTGCGGTACTCTGCGTCCAAAGATTTTTTAACGCAGAGAAGCGCAGAGTTGAAGACGCAGAGTTCCGCAGAGTTTTCAATCAAAAGCTATTTTGAGATAGCTTGTACTTCCCGGTATCTCAATCCGTTTTGTATCGAACGCAAATCAAAATCAAAACGAATAACGAACCGTACAGTAAGGCAGATGCGCGGCTAACTCACGCTCGAAACGCGCCAATTCACCACGCCGCATTTCGTACTCGTACACCAACAAATCGGGCGCGCTTTTCTTCGCCACTTGCATTTCCGGTTGCCACAAGAAGCTTTCGCCCTTAGGATTCCACTGCATATTCGTATCGTGCAAAGCTTGCGAATGCGTCAGGAAAAACAGTTCGCATTGCATCTGCGCTTTTGCCTTTGCGGTCAACGTATCGTCAATCTCACACCACAACTCTTTCCAATCATCGCGCCACTCATCACCCTCACCGTAGATAATCACCGGCGAAAAATTGAGGTGAACTTCGTAACCCGCTTCGACTAATACATTGACCGATGCGATGCGTTCGCTGATGGGACTCGTGCCGATGTCAACGAAGCGTGCGAGTTTTTGGGGCATCACCGAGTAGCGTATGCGCGTGCGTTCGCGCGGCTCAAACTGCGTCCAGTAATCATCGTTGACGGTCTTGGTCGCAAACGTCGCTTTCGCGTATTCCATCGTCGCAAATTCCCCTATCAGATAGCCGGGGTTGTCACACACCAAAGCATCAAGCGAAAGGTCTGCGTTGCATCCTATGTCATACGTCCAAAAGCGAGGGTCACACTGATCGGGTGCAATCTTCGCGCCGAGTTTTCGTTGATGGCGACGAATCGAACCGGCGACTTCTTCGATGTTGATGAAGATGGTCAAAGGGTTCGCACCGCCCTTGCGCCTTGCGACATAACAATACTGGCAAGCACTCAAACACCCGTTGCTTGACGACGCGGCGATGTAGTTGGCACTGCGCCCGTTCAATGTGTGCGTCAGTCCCGACTTGATGCCCAACACCAAACACTCGCGCTTAGTTTGCATCCACGTCGCGGGGTCTGCGCCCGCGAGTTCGTCAATTTGCCAGTGGGATTTGACCGGAACGACTTCGGCATCGGGGAAGCGGGCGATAATGTCGGCGGCGCGCGTGCGCCAAAACAAATCTTCGTTGATTGCCTGTTGCAAATATATTTTCTTGAAATCAAGTCGCATAGATAGGGAATTAGATGCACCCTTGAGAGGTGTGGCTTACTCCGTCGCGGGTCTCAATAACAGGTCGTAATAAAATGTATAAAGTCCCTGTGTTGAGCGCGCCGTTTCGATGTTATGTTGAAGCGCAAACTAAAAGTTAAGCAAAGGAAAATGTAACTTGATACTCGAAGCCTTCAAGCTTGACGGGAAACGCGCGCTGGTCACAGGGGCTTCCGCCGGATTGGGACAGGCGATTGCCGTCGCCCTCGCGCAAGCCGGAGCGGACGTGGCGTGTCACGGCAATTCACGCCAACCGTCGGCGACGTGTCGCAGGGTCGAAGCCCACAATCGCCGCGCCTTTGCCGTGACGGGTGACCTCGCGCAGAGAGACACCGCGCGTCTTATTTTTGAACAAACCTTAAACGAGTTCGGCTCACTCGATATTCTCGTCAACAACGCCGGAACGATTCGCCGCGCCCCGCGATTGATTACGCGGAAGACGATTGGACGCATGTTATGGAAGTCAATCTGTCGAGTGTATTTCGTCTCTCGCAACTCGCCGGACGCTACATGATTGAGCGCGGCGAAAGGGAACACAGCCAACATAGCGCGGGGAAAATCATCAACATCGCTTCGTTGCTTTCCTTAATTTGCACAGGCTTTAGTTAATTAAACGAATTAAAGCCCGCGATACGGCTTGGAGTTATTAAGGCGCAGACATGTTTGAAAGCTTTATCGCTGCCAATTCCGACCTCGATAGATGTTAGCGTTAACGGCAGTTGGTGACACAGCAGACTTAACCCGTAATGCGATTCCGGTTGAGCGGCGCGACCCGCTTAAAACCGCTTCCGCCGTCAGGCTTTTAGAATCAACGAATTTATATTTCTCTGGAGGATACACAAACCTTGTTCATTTCATCTCGCCGTCAATCTTTGCTGTTCGCGTGCTTTGTTATTACATCGCTCGGTGTGGCGGTCTCTTTCTTCTTGCCTGTGGAAATAGCTTTCGCGCAAACACAGAATGCGTCGCCCGTCGTCATCAGCCAGATTTACGGAGGAGCGAAAAACGATCCGGGGGCTTCCTTTAACACCGACTACATAGAGATTTTCAATCGCGGCACAACGAGCGTTAATCTCAAGGGCTGGTCAAATCAGGCAATCACCTCGAAAGACGAATGGCAATCAACGAAGCTCGCGGGCAGTCTCGCGCCGGGCGGTTACATGCTGATTAAACAACGTAGCGGCAACGCCGCCGACCCGGATTTGCCGACGACGCCCGATGTCACGGGAAACATTTCACTGCGAAGCGGGGCGGGAATGGTCGCGCTCGTCAAAGACTGGAAAGCACTGAGCGGAGCTTGCCCGATGTCGGACGCCAAACAGAAAGCGAACATCGTGGATTTCGTCGGCATCGGGGCGGACGCCAAATGTTTTGAAGGCGGCGGAGCGGCTCCCGGCGGCAGCGCGACGCGCTCCATCTATCGCAATAATGACGGCTGCGCGGACGGCAATGATAACGCCGCCGACTTTGCGACCGGAAAAGTCGGTGCGGGCAGTACGCCCTTACCGCGCAACAGCAGTTCGCCGAAGAAAACATGCGGCGGCGCATAAGCATTTCAAACGGTAATCAATCCACCTGTTTCGTCAACCGTGAGCCGCTGTTCGCGGACGCGACAATCAAAACAAGATTTTATCAAACGGTTTTAGTGAAAGGATATTGAGTTATGTCTTCAGAGTCCCTTAACGCTCTTGCCCCGCAAAGCGTGCCGTGTGAAGCGCGCGGCAACAATTTCACCGCTTTTTCAATCAAGACTTTTCTTGCAATCGCGGTGTTGTTCGTCATCGCCCCGCTGACCCAAGCCCAAGTCGTCATCAGCGAATTTCGCACGTGCGGAACGGCGGGCGGCAACGACGAGTTCGTCGAGATTTACAACAACACCGATACGGCGATTGATATTAGCGGCTTCCTGCTCAATCGTTCGTCTTCATCCGGCACAACGGGTTTCACACTGGCGACGATTCCCGCGAACACGCTTATCGGCGCGCGCGGTCATTACCTCATCGGCAACATATCGTACAGCGGGATTCCTGCGGCTGATTTGACTTATACCAGCCCGACCGATGCGACCACGATGCAACCCGACGGCGGCATTCCCGATAGCGGCGGTATCGCATTGATTCAAAGCGACGGGACGACGATTGCCGACCAAGTTGGCACAAGCACCGGTTCGCTTTATCAAGAAGCGGCGAACGGCGGCACGGTTCTCTTACAACCCAACACGAGTTTTGAGCGCAAACGCGGCGGACGCAACATTCAGGATACGGGCAACAACGCTGCCGATTTCCAAGTCCTCTCGCCGAGTCAACCGCAAAGCTCCATCTCACCGACCGCAACCGGAAGCACCATCGCCGGACGTGTAATGACGGCTGGCGGCGCGCCTCTCGCGGGCGTGCAAGTTTCCCTGCGCGACAACTCGACGGGCGTTGTGCGCCGCACCGCAACCGACCGTGCGGGGCTTTACATCTTCACCGAAGTTGAAACCAACAGCCTGTTCACCGTCACTGCCTTGCAACGTGAAGCGACGTTCTCAAATCCGAGCCAGACGTTCACGGCAACCGGCGATATGGTTGAAGTCAACTTCATCGGCGAAGCCCGCAAAGGGCGCGCCTTTAGCCGCACGCCACGCGGCAAGTAGAAGCAGTTTCAGAAGTTGAAAGACCGATAACCTATCCACGAATCACGCGAATCACACGAAGTTTTTTTATCCTTATATTCGTGCTGCTTCGCGTGATTCGTGGATAATTCCTCAAACGATTTAACGAAACCGTTTCATAGAAATCAGGCAGACAGGGTTTATCGTTGTGCGTCCTCGTATCAGGAAAATTCTAACCTTGGCGATGCTGTCGCTCACCGTCGCGTGTGCATCAACCGCGCACGCGCAAGGGACTTGGCGTTCGGCTCTCTACCCGTCGAACTGGCAGCCGGGCGACCGTGATTCACAAAACCGCTTTCTGCATGATTTTTCTTACGCGGGTTATCACGCGGGCGCACGCTCTCTACCCGAAGCCCCGTCAACGCGGATTTTCGATGTCACCGCGACGCCTTACTTCGCCGACAGCAGCGGGCGCACCGATGCGACCATTGCGATTCAACGGGCGATTGACGACGCGGAAGCGACGACGGGCGGCGGCATCGTCTATCTTCCCGAAGGCACATACTGCATCAAGCCGCAGAATTCTAACGATTACGCTTTGCGAGTTGAGCGCAGCAACATCGTGTTGCGCGGGGCAGGGCGGGGAAGCACCAGACTTTTTCTCAACGAAACTTTCATGCGCGGCAAAGACATGATTCGATTTGCACCCGCGAGTACGAGTTGGACTAGCCCCATTACAAATTCGACCGTCAACTTAACCGCCGACCTCGATTATCCGACGACCGTGCTGCCGCTCGCGTCGGTTAATAATCTTAATGTCGGCGATTGGATTATCGTGCGCGGCGACATCACGCCCGCCTTTATCGCGGAACACGACCAGACGAACATCTGGACGACGAGCATGATTCCGCAAACCTACTATCGCCGCATCACAAGCGTTGATGCGACGAATAAGACCGTCACGATTGACGCTCCGACGCGCTATTATCTGAAAC
Organism: Pyrinomonadaceae bacterium; assembly: GCA_041743485.1. Lineage (GTDB taxonomy): Bacteria > Acidobacteriota > Blastocatellia > Pyrinomonadales > Pyrinomonadaceae > JANDLT01. The sequence continues at coordinate 15,565 of JBGTMR010000062.1, read as the reverse complement.
TCCGCGACAACGCCCGCATCTACAAAATCGCCGCCCACATCGAAGAAGTCGGTATCGAAAACTTGTCCGTTGCGATGCGCGAAAATCCGAAAACGGGCTTGGCGGAAGACGATTACAACGTACAAGGGACTGCCGCTTACGACGTGCATCAATCCAACGCCGTCGCTTTTACACACGTCGTCAACGGTTGGGTCAGAAACGTCGAAACCTACCGCCCGCCGACAAATGCCAACGGCTGGCACATCCTGTCATGCGGGGTTTATCTGCGTCAGTCACGCTTTATCACCGTCACCGATTCGCATTTCAGCACTCCGCAATACACGGGCGGCGGCGGCAACGGATACATGTTTTCGATTCTCGCTAATGACACGCTTGTCACACGCTCAACAGGCGAAAACTCGCGGCACAACTTCATCTTTCAAACTTTACTGGCAAGCGGGGCGGTCATCCATCGCAGCACGTCAATCGGTGATGCACGCTCCAAGCCCGCAGAGTTTCATCGTCAACTCTCCGTCGCGTGTCTCGTTGATTCGATGACTTTGGTGCGTAGTGTTCTCGAAGCCAAACGCCGCGACACGTCGGGCAGTTCACCGAAACACGGTCACTCCGCGACGCAGAGCGTTTTCTGGAACACCACGGGGCAGGAAGCCCAACCCAACTACAACTACGCGATTCTCTCAAGCCAGTACGGTCACGGCTACGCCATCGGGACGCGCGGAGCGATGCCCGTAATTAGACTGACGGGCGGCTCAAGCGGAACTGAACCGCCCGACTACACCGAAGGCGAAGGGCAAGGGGCGACGCTCGAACCGCAATCGCTTTATGAAGACCAACTCGCGCGCCGCCTTAATCTTCAAGCGATGCGCGCGGGAACAGTCGTCAACGTCTCGACTTCCGCGCAACTCTCGACCGCGATTGCTTCCGCCGTTCCCAGCGATACGATAATTCTCGCGGACGGAACTTACACCGCGACCGGAAATTTCGCGGTCAGAAACAAAGTCGGCACGCCCGACAATCTGATAACCGTCAAAGCCGCCAACAAAGGCAAAGCGATTATCTCCGGCGGAGCGTTTTTCAATTTAACTTCATCGGCTTACGTCGTGATTGACGGCATGACTTTTACCAATACCGGACAGACCGCCATCAAGCTGACAAGTTGCAATAACGTCCGCGCGACCAACAACCGCTTTCGTTTGACGGAAGAAGGAACTTCGCTCAAGTGGCTCTTTATCGGCGGGGCGAACAGCCATCACAATCGGGTTGACCACAACATCTTTGAAAACAAAAGCGACCTCGGCAACTTCATCACGATTGACGGTGCAGCAAGCCAAGCCTCACAGTTCGACGTGATTGACCACAACTATTTTCGCAACATCGGAATCCGTGTCGAGAACGGCTTGGAAGCCATCCGCGTCGGCTTCAGCGGTCTTTCGCTCTCCAGCAGTTTCACGACGATTGAATATAACCTGTTCGAGAATTGCGACGGCGACCCGGAAATCATCTCCGTCAAAACTTCCGACACCACGGTTCGCTTCAACACGTTTCGCGCGTCGCAGGGAGCAGTCACCGCGCGTCACGGCAACCGCAGTAATTTCTACGGCAACTTCTTTTTCGGGGCGAACAAAGCAGGCACGGGCGGCATACGTGTGTATGGCGACGACCACCGGATTTATAACAACTACTTTGAAGGCTTAACGGGCAACAAAACCTCAGCCCCTATCGCCGTCACGGGCGGCGATGCGGACGACGCCGCGCCGGGCAAAGATTTAACCCTGCACTATCGTCCGCGCCGCATCACCATCGTCAATAACACGCTTGCGGGCAACGTCTATCACATCGAGATCGGCTTCACTAACAACAACCAGTGGACGAAACCGCCGATTGATGTCGTCATCGCCAACAACATCGTGCGCGGTGCGACGAACAAACTCGTCAACCTCATCACGCAACCGCAAAACCTGAACTTAGCTGGAAATATCATGTTCCCGATTGGCACGGCGACCGTCGGCGTCACGGCTTCCGAAGCCGCCATCAGAATCGTTGACCCGCAACTCGTCACCACTGACGGTATGCAAAAACTTTCTTCCACCAGTCCGGCAATCAACGTGGCGGCGGGCGTTTATAACTTCGTGTTTGAGGATGCCGACGGGCAAATGCGCGACACCGCGACCGATACGGGGGCGGACGAATTTTCAGCCGCCACGCCCACGCGCCGCCCGCTCACCGCCGCCGACTTTGTTCAAACCACCGCGACCGAAGGAACTGTCACGGGGCGCATCATGACCGCGACCAATCAAGCGATTTCCGGCGTCGTAGTAATCTTACAGGCGACCGACACGCTTATCACGCAACGCACTGTGACCGACGCGCAAGGGCGTTTCGCGTTTGCCGCAATCAAAGCCAACGACGTTTATACCGTTTCCGCCGTGCGCCGCAATTTCACTTTCGCACCGTCGAAACAGACTTTCTCGATGAACGCCGACACGGTGGAAATTAACTTTACCGGCGCGCCGCGCAAAGGGCGTGTATTTTCCGCCCGATAAAATCAGCTTGTTCGCAAACAGACTTAAACGCTAAACTCAAACATCTTTCACAACACCGACACGACGCACTATTTCATAACCCTTAGGGAGAACCTTGATGAAACCACAGAACACACCTATGCACACGTCGTTTCCCATCGCGCGCACCGAAAACTTACTCGTGCAGGAACTCGACGGCGAAACACTCATCTACGACAAAACGACGCACAAAGCTTTTTGCCTCAACGCGACCGCCGCGTTAATCTGGAAAGCGTGCGACGGGCGCAACGATGCGACCACCATCACACGTCGCCTGACGCGCTTGAGCGATGCCGCCGTCCCGTGTGAAATCGTTCATCTCGGCTTGCAGCAATTATCCGCACAAAACCTTTTAGCCGAACCGCACGCACGCACCGCACACGCTCCCGCCCTCGCCTCACGCCGCGCCGCGATACGCACGCTTGGCATAACGGCGGCAATCGCCATTCCGACCGTGACCGCGATTATCGCTCCGACCGCCGCCCACGCCGCGACCGGCGGCGGTTCAGGCAGCGCGTGCAGTACAAACTCGCAATGCAGCAGCGGGTTGTGCATTAACGGCATCTGTTCGTAAAACACGATTTCAGCACTCATCTTGCGCGGTAGAGCGGCTTTGCCGCCCGATGTGCGGTAAAGGCATTGCCTTTTCTTGCCTGTGTGATAAAGAATGTGGCGGCACGCCGCCCGTTCAAGGCATAGCCTCAAGAAGACTTTCACCTGCTCTACGGTGAGTCGGAGGCTCACCGCACATCAGGCGGCAGAGCCGCGAACTTCGTTACCGCGTAAGGTGAGGTTAAGGACTGATGGCGTCACGGCAAGAAACGGAAGCGTGCGGGGCGTTGTTGGCTAAGATTCTCGCCGGAGCGTGGCGCGACCCCGCCCCACCCGTCACCTTTAGTGAACGCGAACTTGAATCCGCCGTCCTGCCTTTATTGAAAACAAGTGCCGGAGCGTTAGCGTGGTGGCGCATCAAAGACAGCCCTTTGCGCGACGCTCCGATTGCCGCCGAACTGCAAGCAACTTACCGCCTCTACATCCTTCACGCCGCCCTCAACACAGAGCGCATCGAACACGTTTTCACACATTTTAATCGTCACGGCATACAGGCTCTGTTGTTCAAAGGACACGTCAACGCCGTCTGTTATCCCGAACCGAACTTGCGTCCTTACGGCGATATTGACCTGCTCGTCGGTGGGGCGCAGTACGCCGACGCGCGCACACTGCTCGACGAAATCAGCAAGGGACAAGGCTCGACCGTTGATTTACACGAAGACGACGGACGGCACGACGGGCGCGACTTTGCGATTCTTTACGCGCGTCGCCGCGAGATGACCGTCGGCAATGTCAAGGCGTGTGTGATGGGTGCGGAAGACCACTTGCGGCTGCTCTGTTTTCACTTTCTCAAACACGGGGCATGGCGACCTCTGTGGTTGTGCGACATCGCCGCCGCGCTTGAAACGCGCTACGCAAATTTCGATTGGTCGTTGTGCATCGGGACTCACCCGATGCGCGCCGAATACGTGCGTCAAGTCATCGGCTTGGCGCATGAACTACTCGGCGCGCGCACGGACGACACGCCCGCCCGCGATGCAACAATTCCCCGATGGTTGGGGCGCGCGGTGCGCGCGGCATGGGCGCGTCAAACTTCGGACAATCCGTTTCCGCCGCCGCCTTTGCGTTTCGATTGGCGCAATCCCGCGAACATGGTGCGCGCCGTGAAAAACAGGTTTCCGGGATCAATCGAAGCGACATACAGCACCGGCATGACGTTCGCAGGATTGCCGCGCTTTCCTCTCCGGTGTGCCGGTTTTCTGCAACTCATCGGCGACTATCTGAAACCCTCCCACCGCGACGATTCACGCACACACCGCTTGCGTTATTTTTAATTCAGTGGCGCGGACGGCATCACTGGTTCTTCGACGCTCAAGACTTCGATGATGAAAACGAGCGTCGAATCGGGCGGGATGTCTCTGCCCGCGCCCCGCGCCCCGTAACCAAGTTGCGGCGGAAGGATGAATGTCGCGTGGTCACCGACGCGCAAACGTGCGACCCCTTCATCCCAACCTTTAATCACGCGCCCCGCTCCAATCTGAAAAGTGAACGGCGTGCCTCTATCAAGCGAACTATCGAACTTCGCGCCGTTGGTTAAAAGCCCTGTGTAGTTGACCGTCACTCTATCACCTGTTTTCAAAAGGCGTCCCGCGCCGCGCCGTGTGACGATGTAGGTTAAGCCCGATGCGGTGGTCACGGCGGCTGATGACGGCGGAGCAACGACGGGTGGACGGACGCGCGGACGCGCGGGCGGGCGGCTTCGTGTCGTGCGTCGTGGCGTGCGAGGCTTAGTAGCGCGCCGTGTTTGACCGACGAGACTATCAGTGACACCGGCGGCGGTAAAGAGAGAGATAAGAATTAAAAAGACGGTGATGTTTTTGTTCATAATTGTTTGAAGCCTGTGCATAAATCGTCGCGTAGCGACTGATTGAATTTAGCCGTGCGTTTTAACGCACGGAAAACGTCAGCATAAAATTGTCGTCGCGTCAGCGACGGTTGAAACTCGCCGTCGTTTTTCAATCGCCGCTGACGCGACGACGGACATATTTACCGCCGACCGTGCGTTAAAACGCACGGCTAAATTCAAGCCACCGCTAACGCGGTGAAAACAGTTTAATTGTTTTCGTGGCGACGCTCATGTATAGAGTTTTACAGATACTTAGACAGCAAGATATTTCGGTGATGAAGTTCATGCCCGGCGATGATGTAAGCCAGTGCGCGAACGCTGACCGGATTGCCGCTGGCGATGCCTGAGCGTTGCCATGCTTCGGATGTGAATTGCATAAACAGCGAGATAGTGGCGCGCCTGACGTATTCAAATTCGGCGGCAAGTTCGGCAAGAGGCAGTCATCAAAACGGGCGTTGACGACGTAATCGTTTTGCTCGAAACCGGGTAGCGGCGTGGCGTCACCACGCGCGAACCGAAGGGCGCGATAGGCGAAGATGCGTTCCGTATCCGCGACGTGTCCGATGACTTCCTTGATGCTCCACTTATCGGGAGCATAGCGCGTATCGCCGTTCGCTTCGGGAATGCCGCGAAGCAGTTCGAGCGTCTCATCGAGTTGGCGATGCAAGACGGAAAGTATCTCCGCATCACCGGGTACGAGTGCGACATACTTACCGTAGTAATCGGCATATTCGGCGGCATCTGGTTTGGTGATAGTAGATTGTATCGTCATAGAATAATTGTCTGTTTTAAGGAATGGTCAGACGGCGACCGCTGCTTGAAGCGGCAGGCGAATTTGAAAGCAGGTATCGCCGGGTCTGGATGTGACGCGGATGTTACCGTGATGATTGCGTATGATGCGGGCGACGGAATCGAGTCCCAAGCCCGTGCCTTCGCCAACCTGTTTGGTAGTAAAGAACGGCTCGAAGATGCGCGGCTGAATATCGGCGGGGATGCCCGCTCCGGTGTCGCGGATTTCGATTAGCACATCGGTCGGTTCGCGCCTTGTTTTGAGAATTACTTGCCCGCCTTCGGCGAGGGCGTCAATCGCGTTATCAATCAAATTCGTCCAGACCTGATTGAGTTCGTTGCCGTAAGCCGTGATGCGCGGAAGGTCTGCGGCGTAGTCGCGCGTGACGTTGATGCTTTTGATTTTCAGTTCGTGCTTGAGTATGACGAGCGTGTTATCCAAGCCTTGATGCACATCAATTTCCTGCAACGGAACTTTGTCCATGTACGAGTATTCTTTAATCGCTCTGATGATTTCCGAAACGCGCTCCGTGCCAATCTTTATCTCCGCGACGAGTTTCGCGGTGGCGAGTTGCGCCGCGATGCGCGTCAAGACATCGCCCAACGCCGTGTTGCCGATTTGGTTTGCAACTCCTTCGAGTTGATTCTTATCCACCCCGGATTCAACCAACGACGGCGCGAGCAGCCACGCTTCTTCGATGTTCTGTTTCTCCAGCCACGTCATCAATTCATCTTCCATGTCACTATCGGCGAGGGCGTCGAAAGTTCGCGCCCGTGATTGATGCTCAATCGCTTTCGCTTCAAATTCGGCGATAAAATGACGCTGGTCGGGAGTCAGTTGATGTTTGCAAAGATTCAAGTCGGCATGGCGCAAGCGTTCGAGTGTCGAGGTCAATTCGTCGGCGGCGCGGCGGGCGGCGGCAGCCGGGTTATTGATTTCGTGTGCGAGTCCGGCGGAGAGTTTGCCGAGTGCCATTAGCTTATCGCGTTGCTGCGTCGCACGCTCAAAGCCGCGCACGCGGTCGCTCATCAAACCGACGCACCGTTCAGCCAGCAAAGGCATTTGTTGAATCAGTTCGGGTAGAAATCCGGCGTGAAGCAACAGCACGCGCGTCGGCTGAACGGCGTGCGCCGTGCCGCCCCATTGCGTCATACGAGAGAAAGGTAAGCGTCCGCTTACTTCCGTTTCGGGGTCTCCGGCGCGGGCGATGAAAATGTAAGAATCCAGTGCCGCATCATCCGGGTGGGAGTGGATTTCGCCCTCAAGATAAACGCTCATCCATTCGGCGGGTTCGCCTTTACGAAACACCAACTCGCCAATCGCAAAGCGTCTCTCGACGGCGCGCGTCGCAAACCACGCGAGTTGTTCCGGCGGCAAATCGGCGAAGACCGCGACTCGTTGCAAAGCCGCGATGCGGTTATTCAATTCATCTTCGCTCAACGTATCGCTCGCCATCATACCCGGCGAAGCCTCGTTATTGTGCGAATTGAAATGTCCTTCCATGATGCGCCTTTCGGTGTCGTTTTTCGTTTATCGGAGTCGCTAAATGCGTCGGGCGTTTATTGCGCGTTTATCGGTAAGCCGCTCACACTACGCGCGCCAGATATTGATGAATAAACGAGACGGCGATTGAGCCTTCACCGACGCCGCTCGCCACACGTTTGATTGAATTTTTCCGCACGTCACCGACCGCGAACACGCCCGGCACATTGGTTTCCAAAAGATAGGGTTCGCGCTCAAGCTGCCACCCGCGCGGGCGCGTTCGTCCGTCGCGCACCAATTCGCGCCCCGTCAGTATGAAGCCGCGTTCGTCGCGTTCAATCGTCTTGCCGAGCCACGCGGTATGCGGCTGCGCCCCTATGAAAATAAACAGATAACTCGCGGGAACTCGATTTGTTTCACCGCTCACGGAGCAATGCACGGATACTTCTTCGAGACGTTCCGCGCCGTGAACTTCGGCGACGGATGAATTGAGTTCGACCTTAATGTTGGGCGTGCTTTTGATTTGCTCGACGAGGTATTGCGACATGCTTTTCTCCAATGAATCACCACGCACCAGCATCACGACCTGACGCGCGTACTTCGCAAAGTGCATCGCGGCTTGACCCGCCGAGTTCGCTCCGCCGACCACGAAAACTTCCTCGTCTTTGCACGATAAGGCTTCCGTCATCGCCGCCCCGTAATAGACTCCCGCACCGTACAAACGCTCCATGCCCGCGACATCCAACTTGCGCCATTCGACGCCCGTCGCCAACAGCACGGCATGACAACTTATCTCGCTCTCATCGCGCAACTTGAGTATGCGATACATGTCTTCGACGCGCAGTTCCGTTGCTTCCTGCGGGGCAAGCATTTCAACCCCGAAACGGCGCGCCTGTGTGACGGCGCGGCGCGCTAAATCGCCGCCTGAAAGTCCCGACGGAAAGCCCAGATAGTTCTCAATCCGCGAAGACATTCCCGCCTGTCCGCCCGGTGCGGTGCGCTCAATAATCACTGTGCTTAAACCTTCGCTCGCGCCGTACACGGCGGCGGCAAGCCCTGCGGGTCCGCCGCCGATAATCGCCAAATCGTAAAACTGATTTTCGGCGCGCGTTCGCAAACCGACGCGCGTTGCAATCTCGCCGTTCGACGGTTCGTGCAGACGTTCGCCGTCAGGGAAAATCACAATCGGCAACCGCTTGGTTTCATCTTCGTTGAGTGCGTCAATCAGCTTCCGTGTTTCGGCGTCCTGCTCTCGCCCCTCGACATCAAACCACTGATAAGGAACATGATTGCGTGCGAGAAAGTCTTTCGTTTCGTGCGACTTTGCCGACCAGCGATTGCCGATAACCCTTATGCCCTCAAACGTCGGACGATAATTCGCCGTCCATTCTTCCAGTAAATCATCCAAGACCGGATACAAATTTTCTTCCGGCGGATGCCAGGGTTTCAACAAATAATGATGAATCGCCGCTTGGTTAATCGCCGCAATCGCCGCGTCTGTATCGGCATACGCAGTCAGCAGTGCGCGCTTGGCATCCGGGTAGAAACTCATCGCCTGTTTGATGAACTCGACACCCGACATCTGCGGCATACGTTGGTCAACGAGCAATAAGGCAACCACATCGCCGCGCAGTTTCAGTTCTTTCAAGATACCGAGAGCCGACTGCCCCGACTCGGCACGCAGCACGCGAAACTTTTCCGCGTAACGGCGGCGCAAGTCTCTTTCAACCGCGCGCAAAACTTCCGGGTCATCGTCAACGCAAATTAAAATCGGCTTCGCCATAAACCGCTTTCCTCAGTTACCGCATTTATCAGGTTTGTGGTTGTGACTTTACCACTTCATCCCTTATAACTTCACGTCAGACCAACCCGACCTGAAAAGTTTAAGACTGCGTAACTTCATGCACGTTTTTTTTGCCGCCGGAGCGATTCCGGCATTCATGACCGAAGCGGTGGCGTTGCTTGTCGCGGGCGCAGTCATCGCTTATATCTGCCACCGTTTCGGGCTTGTGCCAATCGTCGGTTTTCTCATCGCGGGCGTCATCATCGGACCTAATGGCTTGCGCCTTGTGCGCGACCAGGCACTCGTTGATGCGGCGGCGGAAGTCGGCGTTATCCTGTTGCTTTATACCATCGGCATCGAGTTTAGTCTGGAAAAACTCGCGCGCATCAAGCGGCTTATCTTTGTCGGCGGCGGGCTTCAAGTCGGACTCGCCACAACCCTCACGCTGGCATCGCTTCTCGCGTTCGGTGTCGGGTGGCGCGCCGCACTGTTCACGGGTTTTCTCGTCGCCCTCAGTTCGACCGCGATTGTGCTGAAACTCCTCGCCGACAAAGGCGAAACCAACAGTCCTCATGGGCAAGTCGGGTTAGGCTTACTGATATTTCAAGACCTTGCGATTATCGTAATGGTGCTGCTGATTCCGGTCTTGAGCGGTTCGGGCGGTTCGGGTTTTGAAATCTTTTTCGCGCTTGTTAAAGCCGGAGCTATCATCGCCGTCGTGCTGTTATTCGCCCGACGATTGATGCCGCCAATGCTGGAATTGGTGGCGCGGACGTGTTCGCCGGAACTGTTTCTGTTAACCGTTATCGCCGTCTGTTTCGGCACGGCTTACCTGACAAGTCTGGCGGGCGTCAGTCTCTCGCTCGGTGCGTTTCTCGCCGGATTGCTGGTCAGTGAAAGCCGTTTCAGCGAACACGCTTTGAGCGAAATTCTGCCTTTACAAATCCTGTTCAGCGCAACATTTTTCGTATCCGTCGGAATGCTGCTCGATGTCGGTTTCTTGATTAACAACTTGCCCCTCGTCGCAGGGGCTATCGGGCTGGTACTGGTCATTAAAACCGTCACCACCGGAATCGCGGTTCGTGTTCTCAACTACAAAACCCAAGTCGCCGCCGCGTCGGGTTTGATGCTCGCGCAGATTGGCGAATTTTCGTTTGTGCTGGAACGCGCCGGACGCGAAGCCGGTTTATCTCCGGCGGGACTCGGCGCGGCGGGTTCGCAAACCTTTATCGCGTCATCCGTCGTGTTGATGGTTGCAACCCCGCTCTTGATGCGCTTCGGCTCGCAACTCGCGGGCAAAATGGAAGCCAACCAGACGGCGCGCGCGGCGGCAGACATAGAAGCAAACAGCGAATTGGAAACGACGGGCGAAGATTTACCTTCACTTGAAAACCACGTCATCGTCGCGGGCTACGGGCAGGCGGCACGCGCTCTGGTGCGCGTGCTTGGCGAGTCGGGCGTTCCGTTCGTCATCACGACGCTTAGCCCGCAAGGTGCGAACGAAGCCGAAGCCGAAGGATTGGCTGTCTTGCGCGGCGATTCGACGAAGCAACGCACGCTCGAACTCGCCGGTATCGCCCGCGCCCGCGTGCTGGTCGTCGCGGATGATGAACCGATTATGGCGGGACGCATCGCCAGCGTCGCCCGCACACTCAATTCAAACTTGCGCGTCGTCATCCGCACACGCTACGCTGCCGACATTAACGCGCTCACCGTCACGGGAGCGAACCGCGTCGTCTCGGAAGAACAAGAATCAATCATCAAACTTTTCAGCGAAGTTCTATCCGACTATGATTTCACGCCCCAAGAAATCGCCCGCCACGAAACGAGTTTCACGCGCGGTTCTCACCCCCCGACCACAAAAATCGAAGCACATCAATCTCAATCAAATTTTGATATGAACCGCGACACACTTTCAAATTCCGATGATACCGCCGCCAAGAATTTTGTTGACACCGAGCGCACTATCGAGTTGCATGTTCGTAATGAAGCCGCCGCCTGTTCGCACGTCGCCCAAACGCGCCCCGTCGTGCCGGGTGCGAAAGGCTGTGAGGAATGTTTGCGAAGCGGCGATACATGGGTTCACCTTCGCGTCTGCATGACGTGCGGTCATGTCGGCTGCTGCGAATCGTCGAAAAACAAACACGCCCTGCAACACTTCACTGAAATCAATCACCCGATTGTCGCGTCGCTCGAAGCAAATGAAGACTGGGCATGGTGTTATGCCGATAAAACCTACCTTTGAGATTCAACAACTACGCTCAAGGGTGTCGGCAAATACTAAACCGAACCGTACAACATGGGGACATTATTAGAAGCGGGCGAATCTCGCTTCTAAACGCAACATTGGTAATTGTTGCGTACCGATCTTCTGTGCTTTGGGTAACATGGTTGCATCTATTGATGCTGTGCATTTATAGTGTCGCTATGCTGTCTCGTTCGGGTGCGAATCTCGCGGAATGCGGTGAAAGCGTAGCCGGACAGGTTCTTCATCCCACGCAACTCGCTTCGGGGAAAATTGATGAGACTCGCTTAATCTGAATCTAGCGTTAATTCATCAGCCTTCGTATTAAACGATTGAAGTTATAGATGACGCTTCCGCGCCGTCTTAATTTCACAATCAGTATGGGACAATTAAATTTCCGCCTCGCGTCAGAGGTTTCCCGCAATCTGGGTATCGTGTGAAGTTGCTGTCTAAAGTTTTATTTGACAGTTTTCGTCATACAGGCAACGGGTGCGTCCAGAATACAATCGGCGAAACCTTATTTCGCTTTCGCTAAAATGTTCGTTATCCTCTCCGCCGTCATTATTCAAAACCCGACTACATGGAAAAGTCACGAGAACTTATCAAGCCCAGCTTCGCGCCGGTGATTGAACGCGCGGGCGAATCGTCTTATCAGCCTTCGTTCAATCACCCGCCGGAAGCCAGTGACAGCGCGCACCACAGATTGCGTGAGTACCTGCTCGCGGCGCGCAAACATCTCGGCATCATCATCTCGGTCGTCGTTTTGTGTTCGATGCTCGCGGCGACGTATATGGCGCGCCAGCCCGACGTTTTTGAAGCCCGTTCGCGTGTGCAGGTTGATCTGGAAAACACGAGTCCCGGACTCGGCTCGTTGCGCTCCGGTTCCGTCATCCTCAACACGCCTTCATTTGACCCGGCTTACTTCAACACGCAGCTTGAGATTCTTTCAAGCACAGGACTTCTCGGGCGCGTCGTTAAAACGCTTGACCTCGAACACAATCAGGCTTTTCTCAATCCGAACCAGACGCAGACGCGCTCGACGTGGCACAACCTGCGGCGCATGTTCGGCTTCAGGTCGAACGACGACAAGCCGACGGTGCCGGATGTCGAGCGCGTTGAAATCACGAGTTCAAACGCTCCGGCGACCGACAACAACGATTTAGTCGAAGTCAATCGTCTCGCGCCCTACGTCGGGATTTTGCAAGGCAGTCTGACGGTCAAACAAATCGGCGAAACGCGCCTTATCGAATTGCGTTACAGGCATTCAGATGCCGAACTCGCGGCGAAAATTCTCAACGCGATTGCCGACGCATATGTACTCTCGAACTTGGAGAATAAATCCGCGAGCAGCGGCGACACGAGCAGCTTTCTGCAACGCCGCATCGCCGAACTGCAACTTGAAATCCGACGCGGCGAAGAACGACTTATCAACTACGCCAACAGCAAGCAGATTCTCTCGCTCGACGGCACCCAGAACATCGTCGTCGAACGTCTCGCCGCCCTCAACTCTCAGTTAACGGAAGCTGAAAACGCGCGCAAAACCGCCGAAGCCGTGTACCGCGCCGCCCTCGCCCCGAACGCCATCGCCGCCCGCGTCAACGCCGGAAGCGGCGGCAGCAATTCGCTTGTCCAAACGCTTAACGCACAACTTGCTTCGCTACGTCAAAAACGCGCGCAACTTCTGCTTCGATACACCGAAGAATGGGGGGAAGTTAAAGACGTTGAAAAGCAGATCGCGGTCATCGAAAGTCAAGTTAAAGAAGCCGGACAAACCGCGACCGCGACCGTCGCCACCAACCTCGAAACCGATTACCGTCAGGCACTCGCCAAAGAGCAAGCGATACGCGCCGACTTTAACCAGCAGCGCGGCGAAACCCTGACGCAGAACGAAGCCGCGATTACCTACCGCATCATTCAACAGGAAACCGCGACGAACAAAGAACTGCTCGACAGCTTGCTGCAAAAACAGAAGGAGAACGATGTCGTCATCGCCGGAACACCGAACAACGCGCATGTCGTTGATTACGCCGCCGTGCCGCGCGGAGCGGTCGGACCGCGTCGTTTGCAAACCGTGTTCTTCGTCTCCATCATCGCCCTCGCGTTTGGCGTCGGGCTGGCGCGCTATCTTGAATTTTTAGACAACACCGTCCAAACGACGGACGATGTAATGTGGATGCTGAATCTGCCGACGCTCGCCGTGATTCCCGTTATCGCAAGTTCAGCCAAACGTCGCCTGATTCAAGGCATGACCACCGCTCTCCAAAGACGCGAAGAAGGCGGCGGCGGTTCGGAACTTCTGCTTCATAATCAAGACCCGCGCTCGCCGCTCGCCGAAGCCTATCGCCAACTGCGTACTTCGATTTTATTGTCGTCCGCCGGTGGCGCGCCGCAAACCCTGCTCGTCACGTCGAGCCAACCGTCGGAGGGCAAGACGACGACCGCGTTTAACACCGCGCAAATCCTGTCGCAAGTCGCTCCGAACGTGTTACTGATTGACGCCGATATGCGCCGCCCGCGCCTGCACAATCTTTTCGACATTAATAACAGTCGCGGCTTGAGTACGCTTTTAGCGAGTGACATGGACGACGCCGAAATCTTTTCGATGATTACGAAAGACGGGCAAAGCAATCTTCACGTTTTAACTTCCGGTCCCGTGCCGCCGAATCCGGCTGAACTGCTCGGCTCTGAACAGATGCGCCGCTTGCTTGAGACACTGCGCGGAACTTACACGCACGTCATCATAGATTCGCCGCCGATTGCGACGTTCACCGACGGCGTGCTGCTTTCGACGATGGTGGACGGCGTGCTGCTCGTCGTCCACAGCGGCGTCGCGCTTCGCAACGTCGTCCTTCGTTCGCGCGAGATGTTGCAAAACGTAGGGGCGCATATCTTCGGTGTGGTTCTCAACAAAGTCGGTGTCCGCGAACACGGCTCTTACTACGACACTTACTACGCACACCATTACTATCAAGAAGTTGACCCGACGCTTGAGCGACCCGGTTCGACCCTGCAAAGTTAAAGCCGACCGGGTGAAGCCTCGTTTCGTCCAAATTCCGTTGTGAATGAAAATCACTTACTTGAGTCCGACCGCGCAGATGGGCGGAGCGGAAGTCAGTCTGCTTGATATGCTGGCAAGTCTGCATCAGGCGCAACCCGCGTGGAAGTTACAATTGATTGCCGCCAATCGCGGCGCGCTCGTTGAACAAGCCGCCGCGCTCGGAGTCGAAACCCTAGTCTTGCCGTTTCCCGAATCGCTCGCGCAACTGGGCGACGCCGGAGTCGGCAACCTCGCCGGAGGACGGCAAACATCCCGCATGAAACTTGTCGGCAAATTGGCAGCCGCGGCTCCCGGCGTCCGGCGTTACCGCCGTCAATTGCGCGATGCGTTAGAGGGAAGCGCGCCCGACATCATTCACACCAACGGTTTCAAGATGCACATTTTGGGAATGTGGTCGCGCCCGCCCGTTCCAATCATTTGGCACATACACGATTACATCAGCCCGCGTCCCGTGATGCAGCGATTGCTGAAACATTACGCGCACAAGTGCGCCGCGATAATCGCCAATTCCAACAGCGTCGCCGCCGATGTCAGGAGCGCGTGTCCGCGTGCGAAAGAGATTTACACCATTTATAACGCCGTTGACTTGGAGAAGTTTTCACCCGCCGGTGATAAGTTGGATTTAGACGAACTCGCTGGACTTCCGCCCGCC
Source organism: Pyrinomonadaceae bacterium (assembly GCA_041743485.1). Lineage (GTDB taxonomy): Bacteria > Acidobacteriota > Blastocatellia > Pyrinomonadales > Pyrinomonadaceae > JANDLT01. The sequence continues at coordinate 536 of JBGTMR010000062.1, read as the reverse complement.
CCGAAGGGAACGATTCGAGTCGGCTTAGTCGCCACGCTCGCGCGCTGGAAGGGACACGAAACTTTCTTGCGCGCGCTGGCGATGCTGCCCGCTGATTTGCCCGTGCGCGGCTACGTCATCGGCGGCGCGCTCTATCAAACACACGGCAGTCAATACACACTCGCCGAACTCAAACAACTCGCCGCCACCATGAAGATTACAAACCGCGTCGGCTTCACGGGCTTTACAGACCGACCCGCCGCCGCGATGCGCTCATTAGACATCGTTGTCCACGCCAGCACCGAACCCGAACCCTTCGGCTTAGTCATCGCCGAAGCGATGGCTTGCGGGCGCGCAGTGATTATCAGCAACGCGGGCGGCGCAAGTGAACTGATAACTCCTGACGAAGACGCTCTCGCGCACACGCCGGGCGATTCCAAATTTCTCGCGGCGAACATTACTTCACTTGCTACAAACCATTCACTTCGCGCAAATCTCAAATCAAGGGCGAGACTGACGGCAGAACATCGCTTTGAGCGTTCGCGCTTGGCTTCATC
>JBGTMR010000061.1:0-12786 GCA_041743485.1 Pyrinomonadaceae bacterium | reverse complement strand
GTGTCTTCGTCTTCAATCTCGCCGACGATTTCCTCAAGAATGTCTTCGACCGTGACCAAGCCTTCGACGCCGCCGTATTCATCCGTGACCATTGCGAGTTGGACACGCTGTTGCTGCATCTCTTGAAGCAGGTGGGCGATGGGTTTGGTTTCCGGCACGAAGTACGCGGGACGAAGCAAGGATTCAATCCCTTCGTCTTCCCTTCCGTCTGACCAGCATTGAAGCAAATCGCGGACATAGATGATGCCTTCGACGTTATCAATCTGGTCACGATAAACGGGCAAGCGCGAATACTTGGTTTCGTTCACGAGGTCGCGCGCCTGACGCACGGAAGCCGAAAGCGGCAGGGCGGCGATGCGGTTGCGCGGCGTCATCACTTCATTAACGCGCGTGTCGCCGAACTCGATGATTGAGTGAATCAGTTCGCCTTCCTGTTCCTCGATGATGCCTTCCTCTTCACCGACATCAATCAAAGCCTGAATGTCGTCCTCGTCCGTGTCTTCCGTTTCTTCGTTGGTCGGTGTCGCATCAAGGGTTTGGTCGCTCCGTTTCTGCGCGGCGGTCGAACGCGGAAGCACAAGCCGCGCGATAGGTTGGTAGAGCGGGCGGGCAACGGGCAAGGTCGCAATCAGAACCGCTTCGGGATTACGACGGGCGATTAAGCGCGGCACGATTTGACGAAAGATAATGGCGATGAGAAGGCTGGCGACGAACGCGAGCGGCGTCAGGCGCGGGTCGGGAAAGAGTCGAAAGAAAATCGAAGTCAACAATACCGAAACCGCGATGAGCAAAGTCTGAATCGCAAAGCTTAACGCGAAGCGAAAGCGCGGGCGGTTGTCGGTAATCTCTTTGATGAGAATCGCGCCCGCCGGACGCGGGCGTTCTTCGGCTTCGGTGATGAGACGGCGCAAGCCGACATCGCTCATTAAGCTAAACGCCGAATCAATCGTCGCCACGAATACAAGCGCAACGAGCGACAAACAAGTCAGTAGTATTTCTATCTCCATATTGTGAACGGAGATTATATGCCAAGTCGGAGGCGTAAGCGCATCTCTGATTCGTTCATCTCGCCCGCGTCGGTCGTGTGGTCATAGCCGTGTAAGTGAAGCAACCCGTGCAAAATGAGTTGCGCGATTTCCGTGTCAAGACTCAAATCATTTTCCTTTGCTTGCCGCGCGGCTTGGGCAGTACAAATCACGATGTCGCCCGCCGACGGGTTTGCCGCGCTCTCAAATTCACTCTGTTCCAGCGGAAACGAAAGCACGTCCGTCGCTTTGTCCATGCCGCGAAAGTCGCGGTTCAATTTGCGCATCAACGCTTCGCCCGCAAAAACAATCGTCGCCCCTTCGGATGCGTTCTTCGTCCGTTTGTCCTTCGTCCGTTTGTTCTTCGTCGCATCATTCCTCATGCGTTTGACCGCACCCAACGCACGCACGGTAAACGCCCGCCAATGCTCCGCGTCAAGCTTGTGCTTGCGTTGACGGTTGATTATTTCAACGATGCTTCCGGTCATCTCAAATCTCAAATTTGAAATCTCAATTACATTTCAGATTGAACGTGTTCAATCGCGTGCCTCACATTCCGCCCGACTTCGACGCTTCTTCGTAAGCGCGAACAATCAGCTGAACCAGACGATGCCGCACGACATCTTTGTCCGAAAAATAAACAAACTCGATGTCGGGAATCTTCGCCAAGATGCGCTCGGCTTCAACCAGACCGCTTCGCCTTCCGGTCGGTAAATCAATCTGCGTCATATCGCCCGTAATAACCGCCCGTGACCCGAACCCGATGCGCGTCAGAAACATCTTCATCTGCTCGCTCGTCGTGTTCTGGGCTTCATCCAAAATCACGAACGCATTGCCCAAAGTTCTGCCGCGCATGAAAGCCAACGGCGCGACTTCGATGATGCGTTTCTCAATCAATTTGGTGACGCGCTCGGCGTCCATCAAATCAAACAGCGCGTCGTAGAGCGGACGCAAGTAAGGGTCAATCTTTTCCTGTAAATCGCCGGGCAAGAACCCTAAACGCTCGCCCGCTTCGACCGCCGGACGCACCAGCACGATTCTATCAACCTGCTTTTGCGTCAAAGCCTGCACCGCCATCGCTACTGCCAAATAAGAGTTGTGATTAACAAAGCCGTTGGCGATAAACGAGTGAGTTTCGGGAACAGTCAAGTCAAAGACTTCGGCGCGTGAAGGTGTAATTGATTTGATTTCGAGAAACAGCAAATTGCGTGTTAGTAAATCGCGCAACGGCGAAACCAGCTTTTCCTTTGCGCCGCGCACTTCTAACAAGTCGGTGAGTTGTGCAAGTTTCGCGTATGACGGACGGCGGCGATTCGTGCGGTAATCCCAAAGCAGCTTGTGTTCGCGGCGCGATAATACAACATCACGCACAGCATTATTGAGATGCGCGCTCGTGTGCGGCAACAAATCAACATTGACGTTAAAGCGCGCGGCGACAAATCTGCGTTCGCGCTTGCGCGTTAAGTCGAAGCCGATGAGTTCGTGGAAGCGTTCGGCTTCCGCGCCAGCCATCGTCAACAGATGTGAAATGTGTGGTTCGTTTTTGTACGTTCCGCGTTTGATTGAACGCCCGGCGACGATGCCGAAATTAAGTAAAACAATTTGCGTCTGCTTGATGAGATTTTCCGAAATCGAGTTGAGCGACACCAAGCCGTCGCGTTTTTCGATTGTGCCGTCGGCATCGAAAAGTCCGCGCATGAAAGCACTGATGATTCGCTCCGGTGCAACGAGAACCGAATCGGGAATGCGCTTGGTGGCGGCTTTGCCGGTTGACATGCCGAGATAGGCGAACAAGCGATAAAGCCGCGAACTCGCTATGACGTAGTTGTTCTCGCCATTAGGGAAAACGTGCAAATCGAATCGCGCCGCGAAGCGTTTGAACTTATCAACGATTTCATCGTCGGCACTTGCTAACAACACACGACGGCGAAACGTCAAACAACCGTCGCCCGTCAGCACGCCCATCATATACGCAAAGTCTTCATCAATCCTGTCCAGTTGCACAGGCTTTGATGAATGGTCATGCGTACTTCTTTCTGCGTCACTAAACTTAACCGCCAGCTTATCGCCGAACATTCGCTGCCCGCGCTGCAACGCTACCGTGTCGCCCGTCTGAAGTTGGTCGGCGCGTTTCCATATAAGATTGCCGCTCTCGTCTATGCTCAACAACGGATGTTCAAGCGTGGCTTCAATCTCGAAACCGAACCGCGTGCTTATCTTTAATGTCTCGCTTTCGCCGCCGCGATAAACGTGCGAAGCCGCTTCCGCACCGTCAACGCCGTGAATCGTCAAATCAATCGTTTTATATTCATCTTCTTTCAACTCGCGTCCGAGCGAAGCGATGTCAACCATTCCTTCATTTGTTATCACCAACGAATCGCCCGCGATGCACTTTCCCGTTCCGGCGGGACCTACGCCGAAAACCATTTCCTTGTTTTGCATCGCTTCGATATAACGGCGTTGCATCGCGGTTTTCGGAGCGACGAGTTTTTTACCCGACGGGTTAAACCGCGCTTTGGTGAAATAATCGCGCAGTGAATAGGCGCGGTCTTCGGCGATTTGGGCGAAGGCTTCGCGCAGTTCGCGGTCAGTGAAGGTGCGCCCTTCGGCAAAGAGCGACGCGAAATCGTCGAGTATGCGTTCGACGACCGCGACATCTTTCGGGTCGCCGTCAATCGTTAAATCCTGACCACGCGCGTCAATCGTGACGGCGAGCAGGGCTTCGAGGTGTTTGATGTTTTGGTCGTGAACGCCGAACAGCGTTTCGATGCCGCGCGGAGGTAGTTCGATTTTCTTCAAATGGAAAAACAAGCTCCTTAGAGGGTTAAAACAATCGGTTGAAAGAGTCGTTAATAGATGCGGAATCGGGGGCGACGGACAGGGGAAGGATGAGCGTGAGATGTGTCATTGTTTGGTTTTGAAGACACGCTACTACACGCTTGCGCCGGGTGTCAACGAAATCTCCAAAGCGGTGCGGGACGCCGGTTTTCGTTGCGCGCCTTGACACATTTATGACGCGCTTCCTATACTCACCGATTCGCGCCGGATGCCGACTGACGACGAGACGCGGGAGACAACCATCCAACGCACTAAATTTATTGCCCTTAAAGTTTTCGGAGATTGAAAGTAAAGATGCCTAATCATAAATCAGCCAAGAAGCGGATGCGCCAGAACGAGAAACGCCGCGAAATCAACCGTAACAACCGCAGCCGCGTTCGCACCGCAATTAAGAAATTGCGCCTCGCGCTTGCGACAGGCGAAGCGGGCGATGCCCAAACCTTACTGCCCGCGACAGTCTCCGTGATTGATAAAGCGATTCAGAAGGGCGTGATTCACCGCAACGCCGCCGCCCGTTATAAGTCGAGACTCACGGCGCGCGTCAATCAAGCCGCCGCCCCGCCGCAAAGCTAAACATAAAATCGTTCACATTACATAAAGCGAAGCGGAGTGTATTTACGCACTCCGCTTCGCTTTGTTTGTGATTAAACCGTCAACGTCAAATCGTCGCCCTGCGCTTCGATACGAACGATTGCGCCTTCGGTCACGTCGTCGAAAAGAAGCTTCTCGGCAAGCGGTTCTTTGATTTTGGTTTGAATCAGACGTGCCATCGGACGCGCCCCGAATTGCTTATCGAAGCCGCGACGGGCGAGCCATGCGCGGGCGGGTTCGGATATTTCGAGTGTGATTTTCTTCGGGACGAGTTGCTTTTGAAGTTCGGCGATGAACTTGTCCACGACGCGCTCAATCGTCGCAAATGAGAGCGGCGCGAAGGCAATCCACGCATCGAGGCGGTTGCGAAATTCGGGGCTGAATGTGCGTTCAATCGCCCCGCGTCCGCTTCCCTTCGTCGTGCTTGTTTCGTTGGTGCGAAGCGCGTTTGTATTTTCCCCAAGCGCGGCGTTCGTATCGCCCGCTTCTTTCACTCCTTCGCGTATGCCTTCACGCAAACCGCTTTTCGATTCCGGTTGAAAGCCGATTCCTCTGTCGCTCATTTCGCGCGCTCCGGCGTTGGTCGTCATAATCAAGGTGACGTGGCGGAAGTCGGCTTTCTTGCCGTTGTTGTCGGTCAGGGTCGCGCTGTCCATGACTTGAAGCAGGATGTTGAAAAGGTTCGGGTGCGCTTTTTCGATTTCGTCCAAAACCAAAACCGCATAAGGCGTTTTCGTGACGGCATCGGTCAGCAAGCCGCCTTGGTCGAAGCCGACGTAGCCGGGCGGCGCGCCGATGAGACGCGAGACGGTGTGCGCTTCGGCGTATTCGCTCATGTCGAAGCGCAGGAATTCGACGCCGAGACTCGACGCGAGTTGCTTGGCGAGTTCGGTTTTGCCGACGCCTGTGGGACCTGAAAACAGGAATGAACCCGTCGGTTTGTCCGGCGCGCCGAGACCGGAACGCTGAAGTTTGATTGCCTTGACGACGCGCGAGATGGCTTCGTCCTGCCCGTAGATGACCGCGCGCAATTCCGTTTCGAGATTTCTTAGTTTGTCTTTCTCGTTGCTTGCGACCGTGACGGTCGGGATTTTGGCGATGCGGGCGACGACGATTTCGATGTCGTTCGGGCGAATCGTTTTCGGGCGTTTGTTTTCGGGAAACAGTTTGACGTAAGCACCAGCTTCATCAATCACGTCAATCGCTTTGTCGGGCAGGAAGCGTTCGTGTATGTGTTTGGCGGAGAGTTCGGCGGCGGCGCGTAGGGCTTCGCTTGTATAACGTATGCCGTGATGTTCTTCGTAACGCGACTTCAAACCGTTTAGGATTTGAATCGTTTCTTCGATGGTCGTCTCGCTGACTTCAATTTTCTGGAAGCGACGCGCGAGGGCGCGGTCACGGTCGAACGCCGCTTTATATTCGGCGTAAGTCGTCGAACCGATGCAGCGCATATCGCCGTTGGCGAGCGCGGGTTTGATGATGTTCGAGGCATCCATAGAGCCGCCGGAAACCGCGCCCGCACCGACGATAGTATGAATCTCGTCAATGAAAAGAATCGCGTTGTCGTGTTCCTTGATGCGCGAGATGACGGCTTTTAAGCGTTGCTCAAATTCGCCGCGATACTTCGTTCCGGCGAGCAATGCGCCCATATCGAGAGCGAAGACGGTTGCCGAACGAAGCACATCGGGAACGTCGCCTTCATAGATTTTCAGTGCCAAGCCTTCGGCAATCGCGGTCTTGCCGACGCCGGGTTCGCCGACGTAAATCGGATTGTTTTTCCTTCGACGGCAGAGAACCTGAATCGTGCGGCTCAACTCTTTTTCGCGCCCGATGAGCGGGTCAATTTTCCCTGCGGCGGCGCGTTCGACCAAATCAACCGCGAACGCCGCGAGCGGGTCGGCGGGCATTTGCGCGGAGTCCTCGTCATCGGTGAACGCGCCCATGTCGTCGGTATCGGTGTGACCGGAAATCCCCGCGTGTTTGCCGTCCGACGCGACTTTCGAGATGCCGTGTGAAATGAAGTTGAGAACGTCTAAGCGCGAAATCCCTTGTCGTTGTAGAAAATAGACGGCGTGCGAACGCTCGGCTTGAAACAGGGCGGCGAGAATGTTATTGCCGTCAATCTCCCCCTGTCCCGAACCTTCAGCCTGTGAGAGGGCGTATTCCAGAACCGCTTGAAACATGCGCGTCTGCTCCGGCATCTGGTCTTCGCGTTCCGGCAGTGATTCCATTTGCTCATCGAAGAACTTGACGACTTCACCGCGCAAGCGTTCCGCATCGCCGCCGCACGCGCGAATCGTGCGACTCGCCGTGCGGTCGAGCGTCAAGGCATAAAGCAGATGTTCGAGCGTCAGAAATTCGTGCTGTCGCTTAATGGCTTCGTTGACGGCGATGCTTAGTGTGGCTTGTAGTTCTTTGGCAATCATGGTGTTAGTAGGCGGTAGGCAGTAGGCGGTAGGCAGTTAAAGACAAGTTCTTCACTGACCACTGACCACTGACCACTCATTCCTCTTCCACCGTGCAGAGCAACGGATATTGGTGTGATTGCGCGAGTTCGATAACTTTCGCGGCTTTGGTATCGGCGATTTCAAACGTATAGATTCCGGCGACGCCACTACCTTCGGTGTGAACGTTGAGCATGATGGCGATGGCTTCCGTTTCGGTGCGCGCGAACACGTTTTGCAAAATGAAGATGACGAAATCCATCGTCGTGAAATCGTCGTTGTGCAAAATGACTTTATAGAGCGGCGGACGCCTCAGGCGCGGGCGACTCGCCACCGCAACCGCGTCTTCTTGTTCTCCGGTGTACGTCTTCGGCATCGCGTTACTCACATCCCCGTGCGCTGTATAAGGTCAATCGTAAAACTGTTCGCGGTAAGCATATCAGCACGGCGCGGCTTGGCTGAAACCGGAGAAGATGTTGGACGCGCGCGACTTGATGTTAGTTGCGTGTCGGTTATGCGCGTGCATGTCGGGCGCGCTTGAAGTCATCACAGAATGCACACTTCGATTGTCATGTCGGCTTTACCCGCGATAGTCTGACGGACGATGATTTCACACGTCGTTTTTCCAAACCCGCGCGCCATGACGACGGGCGAAGGCATCGTCGGGATTGGCGGCGACCTTCAGCCCGCGACGCTCGTTACGGCGTATCGCGCGGGAATCTTTCCGTGGTTTTCCGAAGGGATGCCGATTGCTTGGTTCTGTCCCGACGAGCGCGCGATTTTGCGTTTTCGCAATCTGCATATCCCGCGCAGCCTCGCACGCGAACGCCGCCGCACGGCGTTTCGCTTGACTGTCAATCGGGCTTTCCTGCAAGTCATCACAACCTGCGCGCACATCCGTCGCGCGGGCGAAAGCGGAACGTGGATAACGGGGGGGATGATAAAAGCTTACTGCCGTTTGCATGAGTTAGGTCACGCGCACAGCGTCGAAGTTTGGGATAAAGATGAACTTGTCGGCGGGCTTTACGGCGTCGAAGTTGACGGGACATTCGCGGGTGAAAGCATGTTCCACTTGCGTCCGAACGCTTCAAAGTTCGCGTTGCTTCACCTTATCGAACGCTTGCAAAACGCCGGACTCGAATGGATTGACGTACAGATGATGACGCCGCATTTAGAAGCTTTGGGGGCGGAACTCGTGATGCGTGATGAGTTTCTCGATTTGCTCACGCAAACACAGCATAGAGGTTTGAAGTTGTTCGACGCGGTTATTTAACGTAATTGTTCGCCTGAAATTGTCGAGAATTTAGCGCGGTAGATGAAAACGGCGGAACACACTATAATCACGTTTTGATAAACATATTTATTTCAATCAAACTTAATTTCAAACGACAGTCCACGCTTATTGGCAGAGCGAAAGATAGTTGCGGCGCGGCGGACTGTGCATAAAAGAGAGAGGATTATCAACTTGGCGACTCAACAAAACGGTGAACATGGAAATGGCAGTGGAAACGATGGCGGCGTGTTCGACGTGACGATTATCGGGGCGGGTCCCGGCGGCTATGTCGCGGCGATTCGCGGCTCACAACTCGGATTGAAAGTCGCGCTCGTCGAAAAGGATAAACGTCTCGGCGGAACGTGCGGCTTGCGCGGCTGTATCCCGACGAAGCAGATGCTGATGAGCGCGCATCTGTATGAACAATTTCAACACGCCGAACCTTTCGGCATCACGGCGACCGACATCAAGCTTGACTATTCGCAAGTCTTAAAGCGCAAAGACATGGTTGTAACCAAGAATGCCAAAGGCGTCGAGTTTTTGATGAAGAAAAACAAGGTCACACAGTTCAAAGGCTTCGGCAAAATCACGGGCGCGAAAGACGGTGTTCAACAAGTCGAAGTCACGGGTGAAGACGGCAATAAACAACTCGTCCAATCGAAGAACATCATCATTGCGACGGGTTCGGTCGTGCGCCCCATTAAAGGTTTCGAGACGGACGGCGAACGTGTGATTAACTCCGACCACGTTTTAGAGACGATGCAGGACATGCCGAAATCATTGCTTGTGATGGGCGCGGGCGCGGTCGGTGTCGAGTTCGCTTCGGTGTTCTCGCGCTTCGGTTGTGAGACGACGCTTATCGAACTCATGCCGCGACTCCTTCCGCTCGAAGACGAAGAAGTTTCGGCGGAACTCCAAAAATCATTCCGCAAACGCGGCATCAAGCAACAACTCGGTACGAAACTTTCAGGCATGGAGAAAACCGATTCCGGCGTCATCGTCACGGGCGAAACGACGGACGGCAAACCCGTTCGTCTCGAAGCTGAAAAACTCCTCGTCGCGGTCGGGCGGATGCCGTTTCTCGAAGGTATCGGCTTGGAGAACACGAAAGTCAAAGTCGAACGCGGTAACATCGTCGTGGATGATTTTTGTCGCACCGATGAGCCGAACGTCTTCGCTATCGGCGACGCGATTCCGACGCCTTGGCTCGCGCACCTTGCTTCAAAAGAAGGCATCCTCGTCGTCGAACAAATCGCCGGACAAAAGGCGCACCCGCTCAACTTGCGACTCGTTCCCGGCTGTACTTATTGCGACCCCGAAGTCGGCAGCGTCGGCTTGACGGAAGCCAAAGCGAAAGAGATGGGATATGACGTGAAAATCGGCAAATTCCCGTTCTCGGCTTCCGGCAAAGCCCGCATCATCGGCGAAGAAGAAGGCTTCGTTAAAATCGTTTCGGAAAAGAAGTACGACGAGATTTTAGGCGTCCATATCATCGGGGCGCACGCCACCGAACTCATCGCCGAAGCGTGCGTCGCCATGCAGTTAGAGTCAACCGCCGATGAACTCGGTCGCACGATTCACGCGCATCCGACCGTCTCCGAAGCCGTAATGGAAGCGGCGGAAGGCGTGCATGATTTGACGATTCATTTCTAAAGAAGCGGTTAATGAATAGTTCGGCGTATGCCCTTTAAGTATCTTGGAAAAGACAAAGCATCATTGTTGCGAGGAAATGCAGGAGAGGTTGAAGTTTGCGTGTTCGCGGCATTCGGACGTGTTCGAGTGTCCAAATAATCTCGTGTCTTATTCGGCTCGTTTTGATGAGTATGGCTTGATTGTTCATGATGGCGGAACGGCTTCCGTCCATATTAAGCATTGTCCTTGGTGTGGAAAGAAACTGCCGGAGTCAAGGCGAGATGAGTGGTTCGATAGGCTGGAGACTTTAGGCTACGACAATCCTTCTAAACAAGACATACCGCCGGAGTTTCTATCGGGTGAATGGTATGGGAAACAAGAAAGCGGAAGATGAGTGCCTTCGCTGAAGCATCATATTTACTCAGCCGCGTGAACGCGGCTTTCCGCGAAGCGGCGATTAGACTAGCCGTTTGACGGCTGGTGAGGATTGCGGACAATCGCCGCAGCCCGTTTCTAACGGGCTTGTACATGAGGCTTGAGCCATTCGGGTCAGGTGGCTAAAGCCGGATGAAAGAAGGACGTTAAAACGCCCTTGCACATTTAATTGACCGCGCTCCCCAGCCGTCAAACGGCTGGTCTATATGCCCTTCGGGGAAGCCGTCTGAAGACGGCTGAGTAACGAAGCATCTTTCGCGTATCCCCTCTTTGCCGTGAGTTGAAATGTGTCTGAAGACGGCTGAGTAACGAAGCATCTTGACCGCAATGTTAGATATATCTTCACCACCCGTTATCTGCTATCTATGACCAACGACGAACAACTTGAGGTTTCACCGCCGGAGCAAGACGCTATTGAGGCGACCGCCGAAGCGACTTCCGCCGATGTCGCGGATGAGGCGACGGCGGAAGATTTCGCGCGTGAGGCGGAAGCACACGATGACGATTTTGACAGTGATGCGGTGAGTGAAGCGACGGATGCGGTGACGGGTAAGACTGGTAAGCGCACCGAAAAACAGTTCAAGAAAGAAGAAAAGCGACAGGCGAAACTAGCGAAGCAGACGGCGAAACAATTAGCGAAGCAAGCCGTGAAAGAAGCAAAACAAACGGCGAAGCGTGAGAAGAAGCGGTTTCGTAGTTTTAGTTGGGACGATGTGGCGACGGATGCGGACGGCAATCTTATATGCACGCCGGATACGAGTTTAACGCGCGACGGATTGCTTGAGCTTTATCGTTGTTTGAAACTCACGCGCATGACGGAAGAAAAGCTTGTCGCACTGTTTCGCCAATCGAAAATCGTCGGCGGTGTGTTCCGCTCTCTGGGGCAGGAAGCGACCGCCGTCGGCACGGCTTATGCTCTTTCGCCGCAAGATTTCATCGCCCCTTTAATTCGTGATTTGGGTGCGGGTTTCGTCAAAGGCTCGCCTGTGCGCGACATCTTCGCGCAGTATCTCGCGCGTGCCGATGCGCCTTCGCGCGCGACCGACCTCAACATGCATTACGTTGATATGCGGCGCGGTTTCGTCGGACCCATCTCGCACTTGGGCGACATGATTCCGGTGATGGCGGGCATCGTGTTGGCGGCGCGTATGCAGGGCAAAGACACGGTTGGCGTCGCGTATATCGGCGACGGCGGGATGAGTACGGGCGCGTTTCACGAAGGCTTGAATTTTGCGAGCGTGCAAAAGTTGCCGCTCATCGTCGTCGCCGAACACAACTGTTATGCGTACTCAACGCCGACGCGCAAACAGACGCTTGTCGAAAATCTCGCGGACAAAGCCCACGCTTATAACATTCCCGGTTTTATCGTTGACGGCAACGATGTCATCGCGTGTTATGAAGTGATGCGGCGCGCGGTCGAACATGCGCGCGGCGGCGCGGGTTCGGTGTTGATTGAAGCGAAAACCTATCGCCGCAAAGGTCACGCCGAACACGACAATCAGCGTTACTTACCGGAAGGCGAACTTGAGATTTGGGAGGCGCGCGACCCGCTCGACCGCTTCACGCGCCACCTGCTTTTCCATGAGATTGCGATGGTGGAAGAACTCGATGCGATTACGGCGAACGTGCGAAAACACATTGATGAAGAAGCCGCGATTGCCGAAGCCGCGCCCGCGCCCGACGGCATCCAAGCGGCTTACGATGTTTTCGATAATCGCGCGAACGCTCCGGCGTTGCGTCAAGAAGTGATGGTCAAGAGGTGAGTGAGCCATGAGTCTTTTATTGCCAAAATCAAGCACTACCCGTAAGTATGTTTTGCCGCCCAAAGAAGGCAAGTCATGGAGTAATGATATGGGATTGGTTTATGCCGAAGTTGAAATTATCAACGGTGGAGACTTGGAACTCGTACGGCGCGGAGTCACGACGGATGAACATACTAGGCGCATGACGGTTACGATGTTGGTAGATAGCGGCGCGCTGATGCTGGCGATTAACGAAACCATTCAGCAACAACTCGGCTTATCACAAGTAGAGACGAGAAGCGCGGAACTAGCTGATGGAAGTTTTATCGAACTCGCTGTCGTCAGCCCCGTTGAAATTCGATTCGCTAATCGTCGCGCAAGCGTTGACGCACTGGTGTTACCCGGCGATGCCGAGCCTTTGCTTGGAGCGATACCGATGGAGTATATGGATGTTCTGATTGACCCGCGACAACAACGATTGATAGTGAATCCTAAACATCCGTACATCGCGCAAAGTTCATTGAAATAGATTTTTACTGAAAAGCTAATCGTACCGAACAGGTAATAAACGAGCGACAAATGCCGACCACACGCGAACAAAACCCTACCTTCCAACCTCCGCCGCGCGGCGGGATGACGACTTTCGTCGAAGCCATACGGCAAGGCATCTGGGAAGAGATGGAGCGCGACGAAAGCGTGTTCGTCATCGGTGAGGATGTCGGCTTGTACGGCGGGGCGTTCAAGGTCACGGATAATCTTATTGACCGTTTCGGCGAGAGTCGCGTGATTGACACGCCGATTGCGGA
>JBGTMR010000060.1:0-19337 GCA_041743485.1 Pyrinomonadaceae bacterium | reverse complement strand
TTGCCAAGCATTGTGATTGCACGCCGTTTGCGTGAACTTCGTTTGTTATCACGCGGAACTAAAATTCACCGGGAAACCCAAATCGTTTGACAACTCGCCCCGGTCGTAGATAATAGCCGCACGTGAAGTTAAACGGTTACTTTTCAGATGTAAGCGATTACCTCGTCCGGTTTTTCCATTACCAATCATTTGTCAAAAATCGTAAAGCGTGTTGTGTGGCTTTACGGATAACGTCCTTTGAAAGAAGGGAAGGATTACGGTTCGTGGCGGTCGAAAATTGCCCGCCGCTTGAGCCTTAGCTTTCATTGCCGACGAAACGACTTAACGCCGCAGTCCGACTGATTTTAAGTTTTTGTGCGGTTCACTCCGCCATTTTGTAGCATCGGTTGATTATCTTAGGAGAGCATAATGAAATCCAACAGACTTGCCGTATTCGCCCTCGCCACCATCGCGCTGCTGTGGGCATCTCCCGCCTACGGTCAGAGTGACCGTGGCAACCTTACCGGGACTATCACTGACCCTAGTGGTGCGGTAGTTTCCGGTGTTCGGGTTACCGTAACCAGCCTCGATACCGGCGAGGTGCGCGAGGCGACAACCAGTGGTGAAGGTAACTACACCGTGCCGCAGTTACCCGCTAATACATATCGTGTGTCGGTTGAAGCAGACGGTTTCAAAACCGCGACGATTGAAGACGTAAAGATTGCGGTACAAGTAACACGCACGGCAGACTTTCAACTTGAAGTCGGTGGCGCAGGTGAAACAGTGACTGTCATTGCTGACGCGCCCGTGATTCAAACCGATTCTCCAGTGCGGCAGACGAATGTCACTGAACGGCAAGTGAGAGAACTCCCGCTTGTCGTCAGTTCCGAGGTCGGCGGACGCACACCGCTCGCGTTCATCTTTCTCGACAGCAATGTCACAGGTCAGGGTGGAGGCGGAACTAATGCATCAAGTTTCAGAGTCAGCGGCGGTCAGGCTCTTGGCACAGAGATTTTGATTGACGGGGCGGCAACTCGTCGTTCACAAAACGGTACGTTTTTTTCTGAAGTCTCGCCCAGTCCAAATGCTTTTCAGGAGTTCACAATCTCGACGAGCGGTTTCTCCGCCGAGTTCGGCAATACGTCGGGGGGTATCGTCAACTTCACCATCAAGTCGGGCGGTAACCAGTTTCACGGTGAAGCCTACGAGTTGCACCGCAATACCGCTTTGAATGCCAACAGTTTTCTCAACAATGCGGCGGGCAGACCCAGAAACATTGACCTTCAGCATGACTTCGGGTTTAACGTCGGCGGTCCGATTTATCTGCCGCGTTTCGGCGAGGGTGGTCCGACTTACATTAGCGGCAAGAATCGCTCCTTCTTCTTCTTCAATTATGAGGGCTATCGTTTCAATCAATCGGAAACCATTGATGTTTCCGTCCCGACGCTTAGGATGCGACAGGGTGACTTCGGCGAGTTGCTCACCGACCCGGTTGTGTTGCAGCAGTTCGGCAGTGGCGGCGTGACGATTTTTGATCCACGCAGTGGCGGTCCCGGCAGACGCACCCAATTTGCCAACAACATCATTCCCAATTCTGCCTTCGACCCTGCCGGATTCAACATTCTTCAATTCTTTCCCCTGCCAACTCGACCCGGCGTGTTCCGCAATTACACGGCTTCGAGCAGCAACCCGACAACGATGAACAACTATGTGTTCAAGCTAGACAATGCGCTTACAAATTCGCAACGACTTGCGGTCAGTTACTCGTTCCGCAAGCTTGATAGGCTGGCGGGCGGCTTCCCCCGATTCCCGGAACCGTTTGTCGCGTTCGGGCGTTTCGATCAAGTCACCACATCGCACTTCGCTCGCCTGACATATGACTACAGCATCACCCCGACGTTGCTCAACCACTTCAATGCCGGCTTTACTCGATATAATTCCGTCAATGCCAACACAACGCGAGGTTTCGATACCTTTTCGCTTGGCATTCCGCGTACTTCGGTACTTGGTGGTTCTTTCCCTTCGATTGACTTTCCTTACGGCGGCGGGACTGAATCTGACCCAAATCCAAATCGGAATACCCTTCGCGCCTACCAAGGCATTGGTTCGAGTTTCTTTAATGACCTACCCTTCGCCGATAACACTACACAACTCTCCGACTCCGTGACCTACATCAGAGGGCGGCATACGATGAAGTTCGGCGCGGACTTGCGCTTTCAGCAATTCAACGCCGCGCAGTTACTCGGTCCCGGCGGTTGGTTCAACTTCAGACACAACCAGACGGCGAACGGCAACAACCCGAACAACCCGGACGACTTTTCTGACACTCAAGGCTGGCCCGTTGCCAGTTTGCTGACCGGCGCAACCGAGTTTGCCTTTAACAGCAACAAAACTCTTGACCCCGGATACCGGTACTTTCTACCGGCGGTCTTCTTTCAAGACGACATTAAGGTCACGCAGAGTCTGACGCTTAATCTCGGCGTGCGCTACGAGATTCCCGGACCTCGCACGGAGTCGAAAGGTCGTTTGCGCGGCTTTGACCCGGATGTTATGAACCCTACCGTCGGACGACGCGGCGCACTCGTCGCTGCCAACGGTCTTGGTGGACTGCAAGCCGAAAATCCGGGTATCGCCCCGCGTGACTACTCCGCGTTTGCGCCGCGAGTCGGATTTGCATATTCGCTTAATAATAGGACGGTTGTACGTGGCGGCTATGGCATCTTCTACAACCCGATTCTCTATGGCGTGGGTGGAGCCAATATCATTACTGAAGGCACAGAGGGGTATAACAGCTTTCCCGTGTACCCGAATACCGGGGCGAACGCGAATACCTTCCTAAGTAATTTCCCGGTACGTCCATCGGTTGACCCCACTAATCAGTTTATTGCGAACTTCAGACCGGAAAGGGATGGCAGCACCGCCGAGAGCGGCGATGTCACATTCTTCGATAAGGACTTCAAGTCCGGTCGCACACAACAATACACTCTTGATGTTCAGCGTGAACTTCCGTACAACTTCGCTGTTTCGCTTGGCTATATCGGAAATAGAGGCACGCGCCTGCGTTCGCAGTTCAACCGCCTTAACGCAATACCTCTCGAAGCCCTAAGACTCGGCGGACCTCTTTTGAGGAAACCGCTATCACAAGTAACTGATACGGATAGAGCATATGCACAGCGTGTCGGGATAACCCTTCCGGCGAATCCAGCAGCAGTCTATACAACAGCGGGTACGGACGCTATGGGCAATGCTATTCGCATTCCCTTTGGCGGTAACGTCGCGCAATCATTGCGCCCGTTCCCGCAGTACCGCACGGTTAATAGCGCACTCGAACACGAAGGGCAGAGTTTCTATAACGCCTTCCAAGCGAAAGTTGACCGCCGCTTCGCGCAAGGTATTCAATTCGGTGCTTCTTACACCTTCTCGAAACTTATCACCGATGCTTCAGAAGACTTATTCGGCGGCTCGGCACTCAACGGAGTCTTGCAGAATCCGAATGACCGTCGTTCGTTGCGGGCAGTTTCGCCGAGCGACATTCCGCATGTTTTGGTGCTTAATTACGTTTTAGAATTGCCGTTCGGTAAAGGGAGACGATTTCTCAATAGCGGCGGCATCGTTGATAAACTCATTGGTGGCTTCCAAATCAGTGGCATCCAACGCTACGAAACTGGAAGACCTTTAGTTATTGTCAGCAGCCGCAACAACGGATTCTTGGGTTCCGACATTTTCGGTGTCGGCGGCAATCTTCGCCCGAATCTAACGGGGCAGCCCATCCTTACCGGAAATCAGGAAAGCGGTTCACAATTCCGCGCGGTCAATCCCGCAGCCTTCTCCCAACCGCTTGACTTCGGTGCAGCACCGACTTTCGCTGATCCGACCCCTACTGACCCGAACCGGAGAACGCAGTTCCCTATCGGAAGTCCTGAGTACACCACTTTCTACGCCGACCCGACACGCTTCTTCGGCACCGCGCCGCCAACTCTTGATGACTTCCGGGTGTCTCCGTTTTATAGCGAGAACATCAGCCTCCTGAAGAAGACGGGTATTACCGAGACGGTCACAATGGAATTGCGCGGCGAGTTCTTCAACGTCTTTAACCGCACCCGCTTCGGTGGTCCCGCAAGTAACTTTGGCGACGTTGATCCTGCCAGTGGCAACCCCGGCAATTTCGGTAACGTCAGCATTGATGCGGGCTACGCACCACGCATCGTCCAAGTTGGAATCAGATTGATTTTCTAACTCGGAAGAATGATAGAGACGAGCGGTGCAGAGGAGTACAATAATAGCTCTCTGCGCCGCTCGCCCGCATTAAACCAACCACTGCATAAAAACAGTACAAGCAGTATTTGATAGGAAGTATGAAGCAATCATTATTCTTAGGTTTCTACATCCTTCTTGCCGGTAATGCTTTGTACGGCGGAAACGGACAAGCGCACCCGTCATCCTTGACTCAGACCACGCGCGTCGCGCAAGAGGATTTTGTCTCACAAGGCAGAGCAGCATTTGAGCGTGGAGAAATAATTCCGGCACGAATACTCTTTGAAAAGGCACTGAAGCGCAATCCCAACGATATTGCTGCCATAACCCTTCTCGGTGTGATTGCAGACCAAAATAGTGACCTGCTTACCGCCGAGCGTTACTTTGCACAGGCGGCGCGCATCGCTCCCGAATCATCAAGCGCGCACAATAACTACGGTGCAGTTCTGCTGCGTCGAGGGCTTACAAAACAGGCGGCAACCGAGTTCGAGACTTCTCTCCGTCTTGAGCCTCAACAACCGAGCGCGCTCATCAACTTGGCGCAGATTCGCTTTGCCGAAAACACGCCCGCCTCTTTGCGCGCGTCGCGCGATTTGCTTCAACAGGCGCGCCGCCTAACACCCGATGCCGGGATTGCGCGCTCGTTGCTCATCATCGC
This sequence comes from Pyrinomonadaceae bacterium, assembly GCA_041743485.1. Taxonomy (GTDB): domain Bacteria; phylum Acidobacteriota; class Blastocatellia; order Pyrinomonadales; family Pyrinomonadaceae; genus JANDLT01. The sequence goes on along the minus strand of JBGTMR010000060.1, from coordinate 14,446 downwards.
GTTGCGGCTTGATGAACGGGAGCAAGTCCCTGAACTTTATCGGGACTACGCCGCGAACATCGTCAACATCTCTCAAAACAATCAACCCGATGAAGCTAACGCACGCGGCACGCTCGGCTTGCTTTTACTGAAAGCCGATTTCCCGATTCAAGCGGAAGCCGAACTTGTTGCCGCCGTGAATCTCGCTTCCCGTGATGCGGATGTCATCACCGGACTCGCACGCCTCTACCTTCAACGCAAGGACATCATCGCCGCCGGACGCACGCTCGAAACGGCGGTTGCCGGAGGTGTCAATGCCGCACCCGTTTATGCCGCCCTCGCCGATGTGTACGAAGCCGCCGACCGACCGGACAACGCGATTGCCGCGATGCGTTTGGCGATTGAACGCGCCCCTGAATCCGAAGCTTACCGCTTTCGCTACGCGATGTTGCTGACCGATACGCAAGCACCCGCCGCCGCCGTGATTCGCGTACAGGAAGCACTCAAAGAGTTTCCGAAATCGGCGCGCTTATATCTCGCGCTCGGCATCGCGCATTTGAGTTCGGGTAAGAACGACGAAGCGACGCGGGCTTTCACAACGGCTCTTGAGATTAACCCGATGTTTGCTCCCGCCCTCGCTTATCTCGCTTCGACTTACGCGGAGCGCGGGCAGTACGTCGAAGCCGTCAAGTGTTATGAACGGGCGATTGAGATTGATTCACAACTCGCGGTCGCTTACTACCTCGCGGCGGAAACGCTTTTGAAACAGAACAGCCCCGACACTGCGCGCATCGAAAAATATCTCACACGCGCCGTCGAGATTGACCCCAAGTTTGCCGCCGCGCGTCTCTCGCTTGCCAAAGTTTTCTTTCGTGCGAACAAGATTGACGATTCCGCCAAACAGCTTGAAGAAGTTGTAAAACTTGACGCCAGTTTGGTTGAAGCGTATTACCAACTCGGTCGCGTTTATGCGCGGCAGAAGCGCGCCGAAGAATCTAAAACTGCTTACGCGACGTTCAAACGCATGAGCGATGAACAGAAGTTAAACGCCCAAACCAAACGCCGCGACATCGTGCGCCGTCTTGCCGATGTGCGTTTTTAGTTTAGCGACTTGAATTATTTCGCCGTCAATCTACGAACCTTACATACTAACTCTTACTAAGGAGCGATTTTTATGTCACACGCCTCGTTCTCACGACTTACAAACCTCTGTCTGCTTGGCTGTTTTTTCTGCGGCGTTTTAACGACGAACAACGCCTTCGGGCAAACACAAAACCCCTCGCAAGCCGCACCGCAAGCCGCACCCGCCATTGAGGAATGGAGCGACGACTTCAACGGCGAAACGCTTGACGCGGCGAAGTGGGAGCGATACACGTTTCAGGGCGGCGGCGGCGGAAAGTTAGAAGTCAAAGACGGACAACTGCGCTTACGGAGTCTCTCCGAAACGCGCGCCGGAGTTCGCAGCAAAAAGGTTTTCAATACCGACCGTTTTTACGTCGGCGGCACGGTCGCCAAAGTCGGGGCGGGATTGCCCGCTCCCGGCGAAAGAAACGCTCCGCTCGGTTTTGCGACGCTGACGATTCTCTTTGACGGTTCGGGCAACAATCGTTTGGAGTGGATTTTGACGAGTGAGAAAACTTTGCAAGCGTGGGCGATTATAAACGGACGCGGCGAACGCCTCGATAATGGCAAACTCGGCACGAAACTCAAAAATCCGCAAATCGGCATCGCAAGGCGCGGCGACGAAATTTTCTATATGTTGAGCGACGGCAAGGAACAACCGCAGGTCGCTTTGCAGAAAACTCTGAAAGGATTGCCGAAGGATTTCACCGTCATGTTGTATGGCTTCGGAGCGTCGGAAAACAACTGGGATGCGGTCGTCGTGCAAGCCGCGAAGCAGTAAGTTTTCGATGCCGCCTTTGAGCGAAAACCACGATTAAGAGAAACGATGCAAACTCACACACCACCGCGCCAAGTTTCGTTACATAAAATTTTGTATTGCCTGTCGGTGATTTGCCTGACCGTCATTACGGTAAGCGGCGCGGCGCGCGCGCAAAACGCCAACGTCCCGCGTCCCGAATATCCACGCCCGGATTTTGTGCGCCCCGAATGGCAGACGTTGAACGGGACTTGGGAATTTGATTTCGACGACGCGAACAAGGGCATCGCGGAAGGTTGGTATAAAGGCGACAAGCGTTTGTCGCGCACGATTCAAGTTCCTTTCGCGTTCCAAGCGAAGCTGTCGGGCATCGGTGATACAAGCTTTCACGATACGGTCTGGTATCGCCGTCAGGTTGCGATTCCCGATTCTTTTCGCGCGGGCGGTAAGCGTGTGATGCTCAACTTCGGAGCGGTTGATTATGAAACGCAAGTCTGGATTAACGGAGCGCAAGCCGGAGCGCATCGCGGCGGCAACATCGGTTTCGCGTTAGACATCACGCCTTATCTGAAAGCGGGCGAAAACGTAATTGTCGTGCGCGCGTTCGACCCTTCGGAAGACCGCACGATTCCGCGCGGCAAACAATACTGGAAACCGAAATCGGAAATCATCTGGTACACGCGCACCTCTGGAATCTGGCAAAGCGTCTGGCTCGAAACCGTCGCTCCCGTTCACATCAAACGCTTGAGAGTGACGCCCGATGTTGATAACTCGCAGGTCGCAATCGAAACCGTGTTGAGTGACGAGGCGTTGATAAATAAAGCCGCGTCGGATTTGCGCGTCCGTGTCGCTTTACGCTTCGACAAACAGGAGCGCGGGCGTTCCGAGATTGCGGTGACGAATACGGCGGACGGTTCGCGTCCCGTGATGTTAATCAAACTTCACAATCAACAACTGTGGAGTCCCGAACGTCCCGCGCTTTATGATTTGACGATAGAACTAATCGGCGCGAATGGGCAGGTTGTAGATAAGGTCGAAAGCTATTTCGGGCAGCGCAAAGTCTCTCACCACGACGGGCGGATTTACTTAAACAACGAGCCTTATTATCTGAAGATGATTTTGGATCAAGGCTACTGGCAGGACGGCATCTTGACTCCGCCTTCGGATGAAGCGATGCAGTACGACATCAGGATGACGAAGGCGTTCGGCTTCAACGGTTCGCGCAAACATCAGAAAGTCGAAGACCCGCGCTGGCTGTATCACTGCGACAAAATGGGTTTAATCGTGTGGGGCGAAATGGCGAATGCGTTCGATATTTACACCGACGATTACGTCGCGCGCTTCACGGAAGAATGGCAACAGGCGGTCGAACGCGATTATAATCATCCGTCAATCATCGCGTGGACGCCGATAAACGAATCGTGGGGCGTGACACGAATCCTGACCGACAAGCAACAACAGGCGCACGTCAAAGCACTTTACTATTTAACGCATTCGCTCGATTCGACCCGTCTGGTTTCCGATAACGACGGCTGGGAACACACCGATGCGACCGATATTTTCGGCATCCACGACTATGCGCGCACGGGCGACGAGTTCGCCGCGAAGTACAAGATTTTAGAAACGGATAGAACCAATATTCCGCGCAACGGGCGCGAAGCATTGGCGTTCGGGTATAAGTACAACAACACACCGATTGTCTTAACCGAGTTCGGCGGCATCGCGTATCGCTTCAACGACCAAAGAGTTGCGAACGAATTCGGTTACGGCAACACCGAGCCGACGAAAGAAGCGTTTATGAACAGGCTTGACGGGTTGGTGAGAGCCGTTCGCGCTAATCGCGCGATTGCCGGTTATTGCTATACGCAACTGACTGACGTTGAACAGGAGATTAACGGCTTGATGACATACGACCGCAAACCGAAAGCGACACCGCAGGAATTTGCGCGTATCTTCAGCCAATAAAGTTTTCCGGTAGAAGTTCAATTTGAAAAGTCCGACACTCACGAACATGAACGACACCGCACCACACACGACGCTTAACGCGCGCCGCACGCAGATGGACGACGGGCGATACTTGATTTATTTCGAGTTTGAAGGGAGCGACGCAAAGTCTCGAAAAGTCGCACCTGCAAACCCCGCGACGATTAAACCCGAACCTGCCGCGCAACACGTCGCCACCGATAGCGCGGCAACCGAAGCGGCTTTGGAGACAATCGAAAATTCTGCCACCGAAAAGCCGACGAAAGAAATTGTGAGGGAAGGAGACGGCGATGTCTGAACTGCGCTGGAATCCTCTGATGGGCGAATGGGTTGCGACCGCGACCGAAAGACAGGGACGGACTTTCTTGCCGCCCGCCGATTTCTGTCCTTTGTGTCCGACGAAACCCGGCGGCTTTCCGACCGAAATACCGGAAGCCGAATATGACATCGTGGTGTTTGAAAATCGCTTTCCATCCCTGCGCTCACATCCGCCCGCTCCGGCTGTCGAAGGCACGGAACTGTATCCCGTGCGTCCGGCGCAGGGCGTCTGCGAAGTCGTGGTCTATTCCTCGCGCCATACCTCGACGCTCGCGGATGAAAGCGTCGAACAGATTCATCAACTCGTGCAGGTTTGGGCGCATCGCTTTCGTGAATTGGACAAGCTTGATTTCGTCCAATACGTTTTCATGTTCGAGAACAAAGGCGAAGCAATCGGCGTCACGCTTCATCACCCGCACGGGCAGATTTACGCTTACCCGTTCATTCCGCCGCGCGTCGAACACGAACTAAAGCAATGCGCCGAACACAAAGAGCGCACCGGACGCAATCTGATTTTAGACATCCTCGAACAGGAGCGAACCGACGGGCGGCGCATCATCGCAGAGAACAATGCGTTCACTGCGTTCATACCTTTCTTCGCGCGCTATCCGTTTGAAACATACATCGTCGCCCGTCGCCCTCTGGTTCTCGCACCTGATGACTTTACACCGCAAGAAGCGCGCGACTTGGCGGAGATACTGAAACAGGTTCTCGTCGCGTTCGATAAATTATTCAACGTCAAATTTCCTTACATGATGGTTTTGCACGGTAGACCTTCGGACAAATCCGGTGCGGCGGATTACAGCCACTATCAATTTCACATAGAATTTTATCCGCCTTTGCGAACCGCGACGAAACTAAAATATCTCGCCGGTTCGGAATCCGGGGCGGGGTTGTTCATCAACGACACGCTCGCCGAAGTCAAAGCCGCCGAGTTGCGCGCGCACATCGCCCCCGTCGTCTGGCAAGCCAACGACTTAGGTTAAAGATGAACTAAATTCATTGCGATAGGGCTTTCTTGCTTTTCGTTTTTCTCTTTGGTCTTATCCTTTCTTGATTTGAAATTTCAAATTTGAAAATCTTGGATTTGAGAAAATTCTACGTCAATAGAAATCACGCACGAAGCTATGCACGAAAAAAGCGAAGCCTCATCAAGCACCTTACAAACGGACGCGCAATCCTTGACCGTCGAGTTCCATAAACTTTTCGAGGGACACGAAACGGCGGATGTGCGACATTTCCGCGCTCCCGGCAGAGTCAACCTGATTGGCGAACACACGGATTACAATGACGGTTTTGTGTTGCCCGTCGCCATCAATTATCACTCGACGATTGCCGCCGCCGCGCGCGATGATTCAATAGTTCGCGTGCATACGATGAACCGTGACGAAACTCTTGAGTTTGATTTGAAGGATACGGTTAAACCGCCGCGCGGCAGTTGGCTCAACTACATCTCAGGCACGGCACATGGACTTATCGAACAGGGAATCGAACTTCGCGGGGCGGACATGGTTTTAGTGTCGGACGTGCCGGAAGGCGGCGGGCTGTCGTCATCCGCCGCCCTCGAAGTGTCCGCCGGATTCGCGCTCTTGAGTCTCGCGGGTGCGGAAGTTGATTTGGTAAATCTCGCCCGCGCCGGGCAATATGCCGAACACAATTACGTCGGCACGCGCAGCGGAATCATGGATCAATACATCGCCGCGATGGGCAAGGAAAATCACGCCCTGTTGATTGATTGTCGCTCGCTCGAATCCGCCCTTGTACCACTCGATTCATCGAAGTATGAACTTATAATTTGTAATTCGGGCGTCAAGCATTCGCTCGCCACGAGTGAATACAATACGCGCCGCGCCGAGTGTGAAAAGGCAGTTGAACTTTTGCGCGCCGCGTTGCCGCACATCACCGCCCTGCGCGATGTCTCGGTCGAAGACTTCACACGTCACCAAAATTTGCTGCCCGATACGATTAAACGCCGCGCGCGTCACGTCGTGACCGAGAACGAACGAACGCTTGAGACGGTCGAAGCTTTGCGCCGAAACAACATGCAAAAAGTCGGTGAATTGATGTACGCCTCGCACGCCTCTTTGCGCGACGATTACGCGGTCAGTTGTGAAGAATTAGACATCCTGATTGAGATTGCCCGCGAACATGAAAGCGTCGCGGGTGCGCGCATGACGGGCGGCGGTTTCGGCGGTTGCACCGTCAATCTAGTCAGGCGCGATACAGCGAGTGATACCGCGAATAACGGGCTGAATAGTTTCGCTGAAACCCTCAAGCGCGAATATCACCGTCGCACCAATCGCACCGCGAGTATTTACCACGCCGTGCCGAGCGACGGGGCGCACGAACTTTTCAATAACTTATCAGTTACACCGTAAGACAAAAAACGCGCCCGTCAAAAAGGGCGTGTTCACAACCATTAACGGTTCTTAAAAACGGATGCGAATTAAAGACATCGCCGATGCCGCAGGAGTTTCGACCGCGACCGTTTCGCATGTTATCAACAACACGCGCTTCGTCACGGATGAAACCCGCACGCGCGTCGAAGAAGTCATCAATCGTTTTAATTATTACCCGAACGCGCAAGCCCGTTCGCTCGCTCTGGGGCGCAGCATGACACTCGGACTCGTCGTGTCAGACCTTGCCAATCCGTTTTTTCCCGAACTCGTCAAAGCGATTGAAGCGGCGGCTTACGAACACGGTTACGATGTGATTCTCGCCAACACTTCCTACGACGCGGAGCGCACCGTCAAATATGTTCACCGCTTTATCGAACGGCGTCTCGCGGGTGTGGTGTTGATGACTTCCGAACTCGATTCGCGCTTGATTGACGAACTCGCGCGCAAAGCCGTTCCCGTCGTGTTTCTCGATTTGGGTTCGGCGGGAGCGCAGATGTCGAACATCGTTGTTGATTACGAACGCGGCATCGAAGACGCGATTAAACATTTGCACAAACTCGGACATGAGCGCATCGCGTTTATCGGCGGACCTAAAAACTTACGTTCGGCAAGCAAGCGTTTGCAAGCTTTCAAGGATTCGCTCGCGCGACACCTGCCGCACATCGCGCCGCTCATCTACGAAGGCGATTTTCAATTCACGGGCGGCGAACAAGCGGCGAATCAGATGCTTAAAGCAGACCCGAAACCGACGGCTGTGGTCGCCGCAAACGACATGATGGCGTTCGGCGTGATGCGCGCCGCTCACCACGCCGGAGTGCGTATCCCAGAAGATTTATCGCTCATCGGCTTTGACGACATCGCGTTTGCGTCATTCACCCAACCCGGACTGACGACTGTGTGTCTTCCGCGCGCCGAACTCGGTCGTCAGGCTGTGACCGCGTTGATGCAAACGATAAATCACCCGGAAGGGCAAGGCGTCGAGATGCACGTTGCGACTTACCTTATCGAACGCGGTTCGACTGCGCCGCCGAAAGCAGAAATCGTTAAATTGAGAAGGAATTAGATTAAGTTGACATTTTGTATTGATAAATTGCCACTAGCTTTAGCTAGTGGGGAAAGGCACATAACAGAGGCTTTAGCCGAACTTCTGCACAAGTATTTATCTGCATCATTCATCTCCAATTTGGCTAAAGCCAAACATCATTCTTATCGCCTGCCACTAGCTGAAGCTAGTGGCAACTGATGAAATGTTAACGAACCTAAAAGATTTTTATGAAAACCAAAACACCATATCTCGCTTTACGCTCCCTCAACCTCACGCTCCTTACCTTGCTTGTTCTGCTTGCGGCTAACTTCGACTTAGCAACGGCACAACGCCGCTCGTCACGCGCCCCGCGTCGCGCCGCCCAAAGCAGTACGGGCAGCACGGCGACTTATATGAATCCGGTGGTTGCCGGAGATTATCCCGACCCGTCTGTGATTCGCGTCGGACGGGATTACTACGCGACCGCGACTTCGAGCGAATGGGCACCGGAGTTTCCGATTTTGCATTCAGGTGATTTGGTCAACTGGCAGGTCATCGGAGCGGTTTTCCAACAGCGTCCGGCATGGTCTGTCGGCAACTACTGGGCACCGGAAATCGCGGAAGATAAGGGACGCTATTACATCTATTACACCGCCCGCCGCAAGCCGCAAGGGACGGAAAAAGAAGGTCCTTTATGCGTCGCCGTCGCCACCGCCGCGCGTCCCGCCGGACCCTACACGGACAAGGGCGCACTGGTTTGTCAGGACGCAGGTTCGATTGACGGCTTTCCGATTCGTGATGAAAACGGCAAACGCTTTCTCGTGTGGAAAGAGGACGGTAATTCGCGCAACTTGCCGACGCCGCTCTGGGCGCAAGAGTTGACCGAAGACGGCACAAAGCTTACAGGTGAGAAACAGGAACTGATGCGGAACACCGAAGCGTGGGAAGCCCAACTCATCGAAGGTCCGGCGATTGTGCGGCGCAACGGATATTTTTATATGTTCTATTCCGGCAACGCCTGTTGCGGTACGGGCTGCAATTACGCGATGGGCGTCGCGCGTTCTAAAACTCTTTTGGGGGATTGGGAAAAGTACGATGCGAACCCGATTCTCAAAGGCAACGACGAATGGAAATGTCCCGGTCACGGCACACTTGTCACGACTCCCGACGGACGGGATTTTATGTTGTATCACGCTTATCACCCGCAGGATTTCGTGTACGTCGGACGCCAAGCTTTGCTCGATGAAGTGACTTGGGCAAGCGACGGTTGGGCGCAGATAAACAGTGGTCAAGGCGCGTCGGGACAAGCCGCGTCGCCACTTCGCATCGTGGAACGCAACGACGAATACACGTTCTTCGACGACTTCAACGCACCCGCCTTGCGTCCCGGTTGGCAGTGGTTACAGAACAACGAACCGACGATGCGCGTCGCACGCGGCAGCCTCGTGTTATCGCCGTCAGCGCAAGCCAAAAATCCGAACGACATGCTCGCGGCGGCAATCGGTTACTGGACGACGACCGGCGATTACACGGCGACGACGGTTGTGGACACGCGCCGTTTGAACGCGGGAGCGCAAGCCGGAATCACGGCGTTCGGCGACGCGGAAAACGCGCTCGGCTTGGTTGTCGAACGCGACGGCAAGTTGACCTTGTTCAAGCGCGAGAGAAATAAAGACACCATGTTGCCGACGAATCAACCGAGGATTCGCCGCGTTTATCCGCTCGTTCATCTTCGCATGACGGCGACGGGCGGCAACACGTTTCAATTCGCGGCGAGTACCGATGGGCGACGCTTCACCGACATCGGCGCGAGCGTTGACGGCAAGTTTTTACCGCCGTGGGACAGAGGCGTGCGCGTCGCTTTGACGGCGGGCGGCAACCGAAACGCGACGGGTGCTTTTAATTCGCTTCGCATCGAGCCGTCGGCAAATTCGAGCGCGATGCGTGCCGTCGCCGGGCGTTGAACAATAGATTTCTAGCAAAAGCGGTGACGTGATGTATCCAGTTTGTGTTCTGTCCCGTGAGGGACATTCGCTAATAGCCCAGCGATTTATCGCTGGGTTAATGCAAAGAAAAGATTTTCTTAGTCCCGTAGGGACGACTGAATCTTCCAGTCGTCCCTACGGGACTAAGAATTAAATGAAAATCTGACCCAGCGATGAATCGCTGGGCTAAAGTCAAGCGTCCCTGACGGGACGAAAACGAATTGCTGATTAACAGGCAACTTCTGCAAGATGTCCACATTTATCTAAAATCCGAATCAAGTTAAGGACAAACTCGTATATGAAATTATCCAATCTCATCTCGCGCCCGTTCATCGCGCCGCTTCTCTTAACATTACTCGTCGTCCTCGCCGGATGCGCGAAGCAGGGCGGCGATTCTGCCGAAGGAAGCGGCGCGTCATCAAGCACCGGTGGCGGTGCGCGAGAGAAGTACAAGAGCGGCAAAAAGGTCGTCGTCGGTTTTTCACAAATGGAAAGCAATGGACCGTGGCGAGTTGCTGAAACCGCGAGCATCACGTCGGAAGCGGCGAAGCGTTCCGGTAAATTTGAGTTCAAATTTACTGACGCCCGCGCCCAAACCTCACAGCAGGTTTCCGATGTCGAAGACTTAATCGCGCAAGGCGTGGACGTGCTGTTTCTCGCTCCGAAAGAATACGAAGGACTCGCTCCCGCGCTTCAAGCCGCGCGCGAAGCGAACATCCCCGTCTTCCTGATTGACCGCGAAGCTGCCGGAACGGTCGGGCAAGATTACGTCTCATTCTTAGGTTCAAACTTTATCGAACAGGGCAAACGCGCGGGCGAATGGTTGGCGCAAACCACGAACGGCAAGGCAAACATCGTCGAACTGACAGGCACGGCGGGGGCGAGCGTCGCACGCGACCGCGCGCAAGGTTTTAAGGACGCGATTTCAAAATTCCCCGACATGAAAATCATCGCATCGCAAACCGGCGAGTTCACGCGCTCCGAAGGTTTGCGCGTAATGCAGAACATCATTCAATCCAAAGGCAACGAGATAACCGCCGTCTATACGCACAACGACGAAATGGCATTGGGGGCGATTGAAGCCCTGAAAGCGGCGGGCAGAAAGCCGGGCGTGGACGTTATCGTCATCTCGGTTGACGGTCAGCGCACGGCACTCGAAGCCATCGCGCGCGGCGAATTAAACGCGACGGTCGAATCGAATCCGCGCTTCGGACCCTTGGCTTTCGATACGCTCGAAAAGTATTTGAAGGGCGAAACGATTCCGAACAAAATCATTCTCGAAGACCGCTTCTTCGATAAATCCAACGCCGGACAATTCACGTCGGAAGCGTATTAGAGGAGGAGAAGTCAGGAGTCAGGAGCCAGAAGCCAGAAGGTAAAGACAAGCAATTTGTTTTTATTCTGACTCCTGACTCCTGACTTCTGGCTACTGATGTTATGACCAACGAACCGCTACTCCGCATGACGGGCATCACGAAACGCTTTGCCGGCGTGACCGCGCTTGATGCGGTGGACTTCGCGCTTGAGGCGGGTCAGTGTCATTCGCTCGTCGGTGAAAACGGGGCGGGCAAATCAACCCTGATTAAAATCATGTCGGGTGCTTACACGCGCGATGAAGGCGAGATTTACGTCGAGGGTAAAAGCGTTAATTTTCGTTCGCCCGAAGACGCGCAAGGGGCGGGCGTCGTCGCGGTGTATCAGGAAGTTAACCTGCTTTTATTTCGCACCGTCGCGGAAAACATTTACTTGGGTCGTGAGCCGCGACGATTCGGGATGATTGATTGGAAGCGGATGAACGCGGAAGCGAAAGCGATTCTCGACCGCCTTGGTTTGAACATAAATCCGCGTGCGACGCTCGGCACACTGAACATCGCGCTTCGTCAGATGGTGGCGATTGCGCGCGGCGTTTCGTTTAACGCGAAAGTCGTGGTGTTGGATGAACCGACAAGCAGTTTGACCGACCGTGAAGTCGGGATTCTGTACGACGTGATACGGCGGTTGAAAGCCGAAGGCGTAGGGATAGTTTATATCTCGCACCGCTTCGACGAACTCTATGCCGTGTGCGACCGTGTGACGGTTTTGCGCGACGGCAAGTACGTTGCGACGCGCGATTTGAAAGACCTTGACCGTCTCGATTTGGTCTGCTTAATGTTGGGCAAACAGCGCGAAGAACTCGAACGCAAAGGCGCGACGGCGTTCGACCATTCGGCTGCCCCCGTGAAAGTAGAGCCGTTGATGAGTGCCGCGAATCTTAAACGCGGCAGACATCTAAACGATGTTTCGGTCGAAGTCGGGCGCGGCGAAATCGTCGGTATGGCGGGCTTGTTGGGTTCGGGTAGAACCGAAACGGCGCGGGCGATTTTCGGTGCGGACAACATCGAAAGCGGTTCGATTGAACTCGAAGGCAAGCGGCTTAAAATCAGTGAACCGAACAACGCGATTGATGCCGGAATCGCGTTTCTATCCGAAGACCGCAAAGCCGAAGGCATCATCCCGGAGTTGTCGGTCAGAGAAAACATGACGCTCGCCGCCCTGCCCGCGTTGACGAGTATGGGTGTCGTCTCCCGCGCTAAGCAAACGGAAATCGTCAACAATTTCATGCAGCGTCTCGGCATAAAAGCTTCGAGTTCGGAACAGAAAATCCGTGAGCTTTCCGGCGGCAATCAACAAAAAGTTTTACTCGCGCGCTGGCTTTGTAAGAATCCGAAGTTCCTGATTTTAGACGAACCGACGCGCGGCATAGACATCGGGGCGAAAGGCGAAATTCAAAACCTCATCAACGAACTCGCCGCGCAGGGTCTCGGCGTATTGATGATTTCATCGGAACTCGAAGAACTCGTCGAAGGCAGCAGTCGCGTCGTCGTGATGCGCGACGGCACACGCGCGGCGGAACTTCGCGGCAATCAAATTTCACAAGCCAACATCATTCACGCGATGGCACACGGGGAAGAGAAGCAGTAGTCAGTGGTCAGTGGTCAGTGGTCAGTGGTCAGTGGTCGGAATGAAACTCTGTGTTTCTCTGTTCTCCCTCTGTTTCTCTGTGGTTAAAGTTTTATCCGACAATTTACGCGAGGCTCAAAGATGCAAGCGACGACAACCATTAAACGGGCGAACACTTCGACTATCGGGCAACGCATCTCCGACGCCGCCCCGACTTACGGCGCACTCGCCGCGCTCGTGTTGTTGCTGGTTTTCAACAGTTTTTTTACGACAGGTTTTTTCGCGGCGAACAACGTCATCAACATCCTGTTGCAAGTGGCGACGACGGTCTTAGTCGCAATCGGCATGACGCTGGTCATCGCCACGCGCGGCATTGATTTATCCGTCGGTTCGGTAATGGCAATAGCTTCCGCGATTGCCGCGACGCAACTTCCGCGCGGCGTCGGGGTGGCGATGCTGCTCGCGCTTTTCGCTGCCATGCTTGTCGGGACGCTAAACGGTTGGTTGATTTCGGCATTTAACATTCAACCGATTATCGTCACTCTTGCTCTGTTAATCACGGGTCGCGGAATCGCGCAGGTCATCAACGACGGCAATCTTGTGCCTTTTACAAACCCGGCTTTCGAGTATTTCGGCAAAGGATACATCGGTTTCATTCCGGTTCAAGTCGTGATTATGCTTGTCGTCGTCGCGCTCGCCGTGTTCGCTATGCGTGCGACTTCGTTCGGGCGATATGTCCTTGCGACGGGCGGCAACGAAGCGGCGGCGCGGCTGGCGGGCGTGAGAACCGCACGCACGAAAATCACCGTTTATGCGATAAGCGGATTTCTCGCCGGTCTCGCGGGACTGATTGAGACGGCGCGTATCAGTGCGAGTGACGCGGGAAAAATCGGACTTAACATTGAACTCGATGCAATCGCGGCGGTCGTCGTCGGCGGCACGCCTCTGACGGGTGGACGCGCGACGATAATCGGCACTCTCATCGGCGCGCTTATCATGGCGGTCATCACGACGAGTTTCAACATGCTCAATTATCCGTATTCTTGGTCACTGGTTTTGAAAGCCGCGATTATCCTCGTCGCCGTTTATATCCAACGCACGAAGGTGGCGTGACGAAATTTCATTAACCGCAGAGGCGCAAAGAGCGCAGAGTGAAACGCAGAGATTCGATAAATTTGAAATTACAAATTCTAGATTCGAGACTTAACTTCGCGTTACCTTTGCGAACTCTGCGCCTCTGCGGTTAATAATCTTCGACAACTTGAATCTCTTAACGTCGAACATAAAACATTATGAGTGACGCAACTCTCACCCACGATTCAAATGTTACTCAAGCGGGAGTGCGACGGGCGCAAATCGCTTCGTTCATACAGAAACAGGGCGCGCTTATCGTGCTTGTTTTGCTGTGCGTCGTCGCGGCGTTTCGGTATGACAACTTTTCAACCGAAGCGAATCTGCAAAATATCCTGCGGCAAAACAGTATGCTAGCGCTTGTCGCGTTGGGCATGACGTTTGTGATTTTAACGGGCGGGATTGATTTGTCGGTCGGTTCGTTCGTCGCTCTCGCCGGAGTCATCGCCGCCAACCTCGCGGGACAAAGTACAATCGTCGCTTTGCTTGCCGCCGTTGCCGCGACGACGGCTTTGGGGTTGGTGAACGGAGCGGTGATTTCAAAGGCGCGGATTCAACCGTTCATCGTGACGCTGGCGATGATGATTGCGGCGCGCGGGTTGGCGTTGATTGCGACGGGTGAGACGGCGGTGCGCGTCAATAGTTTGAATCAAGGTTTTACATGGCTTGGGCGCGGAACGATTTTTGAACTTAGTATCGGCAGTATCAACATTGAATTGTACGTTCCGGTTTTAATCGCCCTTATCGCTTATCTTATCGGCTGGTTTGTGCTTAATCACACGCGCTTCGGGCGGCACACGTTCGCGCT
>JBGTMR010000059.1:0-2981 GCA_041743485.1 Pyrinomonadaceae bacterium | reverse complement strand
GCCGCGTGTAAGCCTTAGTGACGGTTTGCAAGGTGGCGATTAGCACGTCGTCCGATGGAAGTATGTCGGCAACGTCGTAATGCTCCGGCGCGCCGGAGACAACGCGAAGGTTCAAATTCTTCTTCGGTTCGATGATTTTATGAAGACTATCCTTGAAACTGTCCAGTGCCTGTTCCAGCAAGTGATGCGTGTGCGCCAACCACAGCACTTTGAAGTTTTTGGAAATCGCGTTCGCGCACAAGAATCTAACGGCGGTATAAGTCTTTCCGCCGCCGGTCGGCAAGACGAGAATGCCGCCGACTTCCTTGTTTGAAGTCCGCTCGAACCACTCGCCCAATTTACCCAACGCCGCTTTGGTGCGCTTCGGGTTTCTTATACGAAGGGTGTTGGCGGGCATTGGTTAAATTATACGAACGATAGAAATTGCTTGTTTGTGGTTCGAGCATAATTGTTCACGGGTTGGGGACAAGATATGTTAAATCGCTTCACGCGGCGAGTATGCTTTCATAGAAATTGATGTATTGCGGGATGACGGAATCGGTGCTGTATCGTTCGAGTGCCGAGAGGCGTGCGCGCGCGCTCATTGTGCGGTGTAGTTCGTGGTTTGAAAGTAGGTGTACCGCATTCACGCTCATCTTTTCAACGTCGCCCAAGTCACTTAAAAATCCGGTTTCGCCGTCGGTGACGACTTCGGGAATGCCGCCGACGTTGGTGGCGATGACGGGGACTTCGCACGCCATCGCCTCCAAAGCGGCGAGTCCGAAGGATTCGTGTTCGGACGGCAAAAGTAGTATGTCTGCGATTGAAAGATAGTCAACGATGCGTGCCTGTTTGCCGACGAAGGAGCATCGCTCGAAGACATTTAAGGTTCGCGCATGGTGTTCTGTGCGGGCGCGTTCGGGTCCGTCGCCGACCATGATGAGGCGGGTTTTGATGTTTTGTGAAAGCACGCGGGCGAAGATTTCGATGCAATCGCACGGGCGTTTGACCGGACGAAAATTCGAGACGTGCATCAAAAGCGATTCGCCTTCGGGAGCGAGGCTCGCACGCAAATCGTCTTTTGGGTGGCGCGTGTATTCTTCGGGGTTGATGAAGTTCGGGATGACAGTGATGCGGTCGAAGCCGAAGGTTTCGATGGTTTGTTGTTTGAGCGAATGCGAAATCGCCGTCACGCCGTCGGACTCGCGGAGTCCATAGCGCGTGATGCCGAGATATGCGCGGTCGGCTCCGACGAGTGTGATGTCCGTGCCGTGAAGCGTGGTGATGACGGGTAAGTTGTAGTTCGGTTTAAGCGATTCGCGGGCGAGAATCGCGCTGATAGAGTGCGGTATCGCGTAGTGAACGTGAAGCAAATCAAGCTTCTCGCTTTCGGCGACCGCCGCCATTTTCGTGGCGAGTGCGAGCGAGTAAGGCTGATGCTCAAAGAGCGGATACGACATCATCTCGACTTCGTGAAAGCGCACGCGGTCGGAAAGTTCGGTGAGACGTGTCGGAAGCGAGGAAGCGATGAAGTGGACGGTGTGACCGCGCGCGGCGAGTTCTTTGCCGAGTTCGCTGCCGACGATGCCGCTGCCGCCGTAGGTTGGATAAACGGTGATGCCGATGTGCATAGAGGTTGGAGGTTAGATGTTAGATGTTGGTAAAAGCAAGTTGCTCACACCAACCTCCGACCTCTAATCTCCAACCTCTTAATAAAAAAAGCGAAGAGGCAGACGACCCTCGCTATCGTCTGCCTCTCGTCTCATCTAGTCTTCCCTCCGAAGAGGAACAACAGGTGAGAGGGACGCAATATATACCTAGTTTCTCCATTTGGCAACCGCTTAAGCGAAGATAAATCGAAAAACTTTTTTCGGCACATGGCAGAATTTCAAGGAAAACCGCGTTTTGTGTGTAGCGTCGAACGTAGAGCGAACGAAGAAGAAGAACGGGCGAGAGTCGGCGGGTTTTTGGGACAGATAAACGTGCGAAAGCGTGTCATGCGCGACGGGTTTGTATTCACATCTAATGGCTGCGAAGATGGTGTGGTAAATCAGGCGGGTATATCGAGCATCTAAAAAGTACGGAAACTAAAATTTAAGAAAAGGCGACAAATTATTATGCCGAAGATTGATGATATTGAAGAAACTCCGAATCCGAACGCGGTTAAGTTTATCTTGAAAGAGCCGGTCACAACGGGTGCGCCGCGTTCGTTTCACTCAAGGTTGCAAGCCGAGAATGACGCGCTGGCGACATCGCTGTTCGGAATCGGTAATGTGCAATCCGTGTTTTACATGGACAGGATGATAACGGTCGAGAAGGACGAGGAAGTTGACTGGGACGAATTGCTGCCGCGCCTTGCCGTGCCGATTCGGGCGGCGGAAGCCGTGACTGCAACCGCGCCGGGTGCGGCGGTGGGCGGCGCGATAGCGGCGTTGATAAGTGACGATGCGCGGTTGCCGCTTATCAATCAGATTTTGGACGAACGCATTCGTCCGGCACTGGCGGGCGACGGCGGTTGGCTGGAAGTCGTGTCGCTGGAAAACGACACGTTGACGATTCGTTATCAAGGGGCGTGCGGAACGTGTCCGAGCGCGATTTCCGGGACGCTGATGGCGATTGAAGGAATGATGAAAGCCGAAGTTGACCCGGAGTTGGAAGTCGTAACCGTGTAGTGGATAACGGATAGTTGATAATGCGAATCAAGGGTTAAGTATGCTTCTGTCTTTAAGCTGCGGCAGCAGCGACAAGTTGGTAGCCCACCAGTGTTGTGCGAAGCCGTAACTGTGGGAAGAAGGTTGAAAAAGATTTCAAGCTACGGTAGTAGCGGCAGAAAACAGCAAGCGATTCTCATCCCGGCTATCTTACGCTGCTACCGCAGCCAAAAATCTTGGTATCGCTTAAACCCACAGTTACGGCTTCGCCTTCACTGTGGGCTACCGACTTGCCGCTACTGCCGTAGCTCATGAACATAGCAATCGAAGTCCTTTACCCTTGATTCGCAT
>JBGTMR010000058.1:0-2517 GCA_041743485.1 Pyrinomonadaceae bacterium | reverse complement strand
AATCCTGTCACCGTCAGGCGGCAACATCGGCATCGGCTTTGCAATCCCTTCAAACATGGCGAAGAACGTCATGGATCAACTTGTCAAAAACGGCAAAGTGCGGCGCGGCTTCTTGGGTATCGGATTACAGGACGTGACGAGTGACATCGCAGCGGCGCGCAACCTAACGGAAGTGCGCGGCGCGATTGTCAACAGCGTCCAACCCGCTTCGCCAGCCAGCACCGCCGGACTCCGACGCGGCGATGTCGTAATTGGTCTCAACGGTACTCCCGTCACCGATTCAAACAATCTGCGTAACCGCATCGCGGCGACGCAACCGGGATCGCAAATCACATTCACCGTTCGACGCGACGCGGGCGAACAACAACTTCGCGCCACACTCGGCGAACGTCCGACCGAAACCGCGCGCGGTGAAAGCGCGACGCCCGAAAGAAACAATGCCGCGCCCGAAACAGGCAAACTCGGCATTACCGTTCAACCCTTGACGCCGGAACTCGCGCGCGACATGGATTTGCGCGACGGCACGCAAGGCTTAATCGTCGCCAATGTTGACCCCGACTCTCCGGCGGCGGAAGCGGGACTTCGCAAAGGCGACATTCTCGAAGAAGTCAACGGGCAACAAGTTCGCCTCACGACCGACCTTCGCACTGCTCTCGACCGCTCACCGAATCGCCCGCTTCTAATGTTGATTCGTCGCGGCGAGAACACCGTATTCGTCACCGTGCGTCCGCAGCAAAGCTAAACATCGGGCGACGAACTTCTTAAACCGCACAAACCCGAAGCGGTCACGCAAGCATCATGCTTGCGTGACCGCTTCGGGTTTTACAATGTATGCGAATCAAGTGTAAGGACTTCGATTGTCATGTTCCTTTAGCTACGGAGTAGCGGCAAGACGGTAGCCCACAGTGAAGGCGAAGCCGCAACTGTGGGTTAAGCGTTATAAGGATTTCAAGCTGCGGCAGCAGCGTAAGATAACCGGCTGCGTCCATCACCAAATAGCGATTTTTAAGGGCGATAGCCTTGCGCCTGATTTCCGCCGCTACTACCGTAGCTTGAAGCATCTCTCTAATTCTTTTTCCCACAGTTACGCTTCGCTTCACTGTGGGCTACCGTCTCATCGCTGCTGCCGCAGCTAAAGACAGTGCATACATTAGCTCCTGTTCGCACAATATATTTTCAACCTACCCATCACCGCCCCGCACGCCGCATCGTCACAACCAAAACGAGTAGCTCATCGGCGCGGGAAGTAGTTATCGTTCCGACGACGGTTGGCGCGTTTTCCCGCAAGGCAAAGCCAGTGTTGATTCCGGTTTGCTCGTAATTAAGAATGGTCTGCCCCTGTGGTGAGATTGATGAAACGACAGGAACACGCAACTCCATCACAAGCGAACTAATGTCAATCAACTCGCCATTCGTCGCGGTTTCGACTCCATTAAGTTGCACGATGTATGTACTGTAAGTTGCCACGTTGCGCGCGTTCTCGGCATTCGACGGTAATTGAAACAACGGGCTAACCACACCGTTGAGACGCAAATTACCTTTGTCTTTGACGCGACCCAAGAACGTCGCGGCGAGACGATAGTTAGCCGGTGCAAGAGACGCGCGTAATTGCCGCGCGACTGCATCAAGGCGCGACGGCAGTTTTCCGCCACCTTCAGCCATCGAAGCAATAAGATTAACTTCAACATCGTAATTAACCGCTTCTGCCTGTTGTGCCGTCGCAGAAACAGAATTGAAGCCGACGCACGCCGTGAGCAATAAACAGAGCGCGACATAACGTACACCAAAAATCGGAGTTTTCATTGTGGGCAAGTCTCCTGTGCTAAAGATTGTGGTGAGGATTTACGCGCTCAAAACACGAGGCGTTTAGTTTCAATCTTGCACGCTTCACGCCCGCACTAAGTTCCAAACACTTTCTGACCTACCACACATCACGCGACAATCATTGTGCCTGTCCCTTCATCGGTGAAGATTTCGGAGAGCAGTGTGTTACGGCGATTGCCGTTGATAATATGCGCGCTGCCGACACCGCGCTTTAACAATTCTATAATGGATTGAAGTTTCGGAATCATGCCGCCGGAAGCGATGCCGTCGTCAATCAAGCTTTGGGCTTCCGTTGCCGTCAAGCGTGAAAGCTTCGACGCCGCATCGTCGCGGCGCAAACGTATCCCGTCAATGTCGCTCATCACGATAAGCTTTTCGGCTTGAAGCGAAACCGCGATTTCCGATGCGATAGTGTCGGCGTTGATATTAAAAACCGTGCCTTCCGCATCCGCGCCGAGCGACGACACGACCGGCAAATAATGCTCATCCAACAACACGCGCAACAACCTGTCATTGAGTTTCATCACATCACCGACGAACCCGAAATCAATCTGTTCACGCGCTCCCGTCGCTTGATTCAAGACTTCGCGCACAGGTCGCCGTTCGGCACAAACGATGCCGCCGTCAACTCCCGAAAGCCCTACGGTTTCAACGCCGCGATTCCTCAACGCCGCTAAAATCTCGGTGTTGATT
>JBGTMR010000057.1:0-13538 GCA_041743485.1 Pyrinomonadaceae bacterium | reverse complement strand
GACGACTGAACACGGTCGTAAAGCGGAGTTCAGCCGTCCCTGACGGGACTGGAAACTCCTTAACTGAGTCGTCCCAGCGATAAATCGCTGGGCTATTATCGTGATGTCCCTACGGGACATCAAAAGTGTCCAGACATCAGGTGTTCACCTTTACAATATGGCGCGACGGACGAAGTTGATAACTCGTTCGTCAGGTATAAAGCCGAGTTCGTGAACGGGCAGTGAGGTTGCCGTTCGTTCTAAAAATTCGAGTGTGAAATCCAAACATTCCGGGTCGTAAAAAAGCGGGAAGGCACACGCGAAAAGTCGCGCTGTGGCTTCGGTGAGTGTTTGCGGTGTCAGTTGATTGTGGGTCGCGTGGCGTAAGAAAAAGATGTGCGTGAGTTGAGCCTTGCGGGGACTGCTGATTTCCGCTTCGCCGTGCCACGGTGTGCCGTACATCCACAGGTCGCCCGCATCATCGGCGCGGACGATGATGCGGTCGTCGCTGAGTACATCAATTCCCCCGCCCGCGTGTCGTTGCCACAGGCGCGCGGTCGTCGTCTTGCCCGCCCCCGATTCGCCGAGAAACAGCAGTCCGGTGTTCGTCACTTCGTCGGTTAATCCACAACCATGCAATTCGACTCCGCGACCACGCGCGAGCAGGTGTATGAAGAACACCTCGTCAAGCGGATATTCGAGCGGATAAGTGGCGAGTTCTGCGGAATGAAAACGCGGCTCACAGGCGATTTCGCCGCGAGTGAAGTCGTGATTGAAGCGCACGATTTTATAGGGTTGGTAAGCGGTGCGCGGTCCGGCGAGGCGTATGAGGTAGTCGTTATCATCCGCGTATAATTGCCATAGACTCCCGGAATCGAAAAGTTTGCGACGGTTCGTCACATCATCGAGAGTGCGCCACGCGACATCAAGCTTCACCTCCGGTTCGCCGTTAGCAGACACGGCGAATTTGTCCATCGGTGGGCGAAGAAAAAGACGTGGCTCTGCGGCATCGAGTCGTACAGGAATGTCGGCGAGGTTGATTGATAACTCATTGACGCCCGCCGAACACTCTATATCGTTTGGTAACACCTCTATCATCGGCATCAGAGATTTATCCCGGCTTTATCTGACGTAAAAACAATTCATTCACACCCGGAAGACAGGCTATGAACCCAAAGTCACTGTTTGATTCAACATACTATTGCCGCAACCCGCTTGTTCCATTTGCTTGCAGTTGCCGAGAACGGCTTCCTGTGGACGAAGTTCGACACGCCGCAGACGCGGCTTGATATACGGCTTTTTGTTTGGCGACTCGGAAGGTTGATCCGTTTTCGATGATTGACTCATAAAATCCTCCGGCATAATTCAAAGTGTGAACAAGGACTTGACAATCCAAGACAGAGACTCCGGTGATGAAGCAAAGTATCTGGTCAGTGTTTCCATAACGCGCGTCTTATGCACACGAACCGCATCCGCCCGTCGCGCAAGAAGCGGCATTCGGCTTGTCGGCGATGACGGGCAGGTAACGCCTGACGTTGACTTGCAAGCGTGCTTCTTTCGCACGCTGCCGCAAGGCGACGGCGGCACGCTGTAATTTTTCATGTCCGTGACCGCCTTCGCAATACTCACAATCGCCGTGCGGAGCGATTGGCATGTCGAGCGTGAGCGCGCGGAGATGTGAAACCTGACACAGAAAATCAACGGGCTTCTCCGCGTCGCCGTTCTCAAGTTCTCCGCTTGCCGGACACATTCCACAGGTCGCCGCCATTTGACACGTCACGCACTTCGTCAAACGTGTTCGTTTTCGCGTCCGCACCTCGCCCGCGAGAGTGTCCCAACTGCGAGTAAAATTTCCGCCGCGCACGTTAAAGGATTCGCGGTGTGAGAGAGTGCAAATACTCATCTCGCCTTCGGGGTCAATCGCAAAAGCCGTCAAGCCGCCGCCGCATGAATACAGTTCGTCGCTCCTGCTTACCGCTTCTTCCGACTTCGCAGGCTGGCTTAAACTCGCGGCGATTTCCCGCCACTTGGCGAGTCGGTCGGGGTCGGCTAAGTCAAATTCGACGATCTCTTCCGGCTTGAGTCGCACCGCGAGCGGACTTTGTGAGCAGTCTATGCGCGGCGACATTAAAGAGTCATATCTGAACTCGACGCCTAAATCTTCTTCGGCGAAATGCTTCATGCCGAGGACTTCATGTTTATTGAGCGTGACGGCGACGGTCTTCAATTTAAGCGGCAGACCGCGTTCACGAAGCAACGCGATGCCCCTCATGCACTTGTCGAAAGAGCCGGGAACGCCCGTCAAAAGTTCGTAGGTTTCGCGCGTGCGCCCGTAAAGCGTGATTTCAATGCTGAAGGGTCGCCACTCGGCGAGATAGTCGGCAATCTTCGGCGTGATGAGCGTGCCGTTGGTGAACAGCGTGATGAGTAAGCCTTGTCGTTTGGCATAGGTATAAATTTCTAGGAAGTCGGGACGGGCAAAGATTTCTCCGCCCGTGTAGAGCAGCCAAATACACCCGGCGGCAACCATCTCGTCAATCAAGCGACAGTGTTCGTCAAACGTCATCTCGCGCTTGCGCGCGCCGTGGTCGCTCATCGGAAGATTGTTATAGCAGTGCGCGCATTCAAGCGGACACCGGCGCGTCACTTCAACGGTCGCCGTCGCCGGACTTCGCGCCGCAATGACGTTTCGATGTAGCTCCGCGCTGAACTCATGATAAGCGATTGTTTCCATGTTCAGCCTTTGTTCTCAGGCGGCGATTTGAATCAACCCGGCTGATTGAAGCGAATCAATCAACTCAAGCAAATCGGCGGTCGCTTCATCGCGGCTCACGTCATACTCATCGCCGATGCACGCGATGATTTGAGACAGTGGAGTACGACCGTCAATAAGTTGCCACGCGCTGGCACTCGTTTCGTTGAGTGTGTAGATGAAATCGAGGTCTCCGACACGGGATTTTACCGGCACGATGATTGACTCACCCGCAATCCGGCGTGTAATCAAGTTCGCATCCTTGATGTAAGTTCGGTGTAAGTCGGTCATGCAAACTCGAATGGAAACCGGTGGAATCCTGCTTGAAAGGTGGCGCATCCTACCATAATGTTACTCCCGCACATATAAACAAAATGTTAATTTGCGCTTAAAAGCGTCGCTTATCGCGCATTTAGTTGCTCGCCTAAAACATGATTGGTTACGAAGCAGAAATCCATACCTGCCCAGAGCGCAAATTGCTACTTGCTATTTTGCGACGCGATTACGCCGTCAACGCCGACGTATCTAAAACATCAGCCAATCAAACGTTTGACTGGGATTTGCTTCTGAGCCTCGCGCTTCAACATGGCGTGATGCCTTTACTTTACCGGAAACTAAACGCCGCGCCGCCAAAAAACGTTCCCGCCGAGTTTCTCGAACGACTACAGCAAATCTTCTTTCACAACCTGCGGCGTAACGACATCTTGACGGCGGAGTTGTGCGACATCCTGCGACTCACCGCAAAACACGGCATACCCGTCGTTCCGTACAAGGGTCCGGGACTGGCATTAACCCTTCATGGCGACACGGCACTCCGTCAATTCAGCGACCTCGATTTGCTGATTCACAAACGCGACATCGAACGAGTCTTCGCGCTGCTCGAAACACGCGGCTACCATCGGCAGTTTTTATTCACTCCGCGACAACAACAAGCGTTCATACACAGCCAGTGCGAGATGTTATTGACACGCGCGACGGATCGGTTCTTTTTAGATGTTCATTGGAATTTCACCCCGCTTTACTGGTCACTCAAGTTTGATAGCGAGATGATCTGGCAGCGACTCAGGGAGACTTCGATTAACGGCACACCAACTCTCGCTTTTCACACGGAAGATTTGTTAATCATCCTGTGCATACACGCGGCGAAGGATTTTTGGTCGAACCTCGCATCACTCGTTGACATCGCCGAAGTCGTTACACAAAACCCTGATTTAGATTGGACGCGGGTGTTTGCGACTGTGCGCGCCGCACACGCCACTCAAATCGTTTTGTTGAGTTTGTCTCTCGCTCACCAACTCCTCGGTGCTCCCCTTCCATTGGAAATCAAGCATCGCATTTCTGCCGAGCGCACCACCATGTCACTTAATGTGAAGATCACAAGCGACCTTCTCTTACACACCCCTGCCGATAAAGACGGCGCGGAGTTTCCTTCGTCTCCTAAAGCAATCGCACGTTATCTGCGACGCTTACGTGTCGTCGAGGGTATCGCCAATAAATGCAAATTTTGTTTAAGGCTTGCCTTAACTCCTACGTCTGGAGATTACATGTTAGTTAGCTTGCCTTGCCGTCTGCACTTTGGTTATTACCTGATGCGACCATTTCGCTTGTTCGCGCAATACGCGACGAAAGTTATTGCGCGCGGTAAAAACGAAAAACGCGCACGGTAAAAAACGCAAAGTGCGCGTTAGCCCATCTTCTTTACGCTGTGTATGTCGTTGGCTTGGCGCATATGAGCCTCAACCCGATGAATGCAGGGTCGCACATAAGTTGCTCCCAATTAGGAATGTTTGTAACGATAGGATGTGTAGAGAGATTTAGTTTGATTATTACTGATTGTGAGCCTGTATGCTAAACAAATATTCAGTTATGCCTATTGCGTGTTCTGATTTTGCAAAAAAAACTGCAACATTAACCGCAATTTTTTGTTGACGGTATTGGTTATCAAGCATACTATGTGCCAGTTAATGCGATGTGTATCTCCAATAGTTCGCACTACTTTGCACTATTCAGCATGAGAATCAGTTTATGATTACAGAATATATTACTGCTACAGAGGCTTGTGAGTTTCTTGGCGTTGCCCCTGATACTTTTAGGCGGATTGTTCGAGACCTGAATTTGCCAACCGTTAATGATCCGACAGATGCACGTGTCAAGCGGTACAGTCGTGCTTCGATTATTACTTTGAAGCAACGTCCGCTACAAATCCCAACGAAGCACCGCGTAATTACTCTGAGTAACAACAAAGGAGGCGTGAGCAAAACGACTTCCGCAATATCGCTTGCGGCACAGGCAGCTGCCGATGGATGCCGTGTGTTATTGATTGACGCAGCACCACAGGCATCGGCGACGCATTCCCTTCTGGTGGACAGCACTTGGTCGGCAGAAAGCGATCACGGTATTCTTTTGTCGTGGTTAAAAGGTGACGCTCCCTTTCAAGAACTAATTAAGCCGATTCGCTTTAAGGACTTTCAAATTGATTTGATACCGTCTTCGCCAAAGAACGACCAGATTGATCGTTCTAATCCGCTTGAAGCAGTTCCGGCACTCCGCGAATTTTTTGAAAGCTGGCATGACTCACCTTACGATTTTATCTTTATTGATACAGACCCTTCTTTTGGTACTCTCGTCTCAATGGCGCAAGTCGGCAGCCATTTTGTAATTTGTCCCGTACAGGCTGATGTGCTTTCGGTGGATGGCACGATTCAACTCACACGGCAGTTGCAACGTGCGCGCAATCTTACCAAAAGCCAATTCCCTACCCTGCTGGGCTTTTTTCTTTCAAGATTTGATTCTCGCCGCCGTGTGTGCAAAGAAGCTTTAGATACCTTGCGTGCCGCGTATCCAGATTCAGTTTTTGAAACCGTTATTCCTGATAATGTACGTGTGATGGAGAGTCCCGGACAGAAAGCACCGGTGAACTTAACCGCACCGGATTCCAAAGGAGCATTAGCTTATAAATCTCTTTGGAAGGAGGTGCGCGAACGTGTCGAACGAACAGCCACCAGTGCGTGATGTGGTGCCTTATAAGCATGGCAAACGTCAATCCACGTTTCGCAAATTGAACATTGATTTTTCCGGGACTGCACTCGAACAAGCAATCGCCCTTCAAGCACAGGCTTCCGTGAATGCTTCTAGAGAATCCGACCCGGAGATAAGTATCCCGGACTTAGAAATCACCACTCCCCACCACTCCCCACCACTCCCCACCATCTGCTAAAAACCGCTCACGCCCCTGCCAAGGACTTCAACCGGAGAGCGAATAGTATTGAAAGAGATGCGATGCCGACCGGCACCTTTCCGGGAGCCAGCAAAAAGGTTTATGACGCGCTTTATTTACGAACCAGAGGGGCAATCGTGCCAAAAAGATTGACTCAAGCATCAAGACGCGACTTGCTTGAATGGACAGGAATACGCAACCTAAAAACACTTGATAATCACATTAAATATCTGATGGCAATCGGACTGATTATCAGGCATTGGGAGCTTGGCAGCAACGAAGGTTCAAGCTATGAAGTGGTACTTCCAGAAGAGAGAACACACCACTCCCCACCACTCCCCACCACTCCCCACGACTCACCACCAGTCACCACTACTCAAAAAATGGGTAGTGGGTATACCCAAAAACTGGGGAGTGGTGGGGAGGGTCAAACCATTGAAATTAAAGGTACTTACGATTTTCCTAAGACTCTTAAGACATATGATGATGAACACACACACACACTGGTCGAATTTAACAGGGTTTTGGTACAAGCAGCACAGGGCATTGTGGGTGTGGAATTGATAAATTCAGAGCAGGAACGCCTGCGGTGGAAAGAGGTAGGACAAATCCTCGCCGATGAATTAAAATTTGCCGCCCAACGCGCAGATGCGATTTCATCAGTACCGGCTTTTCTTGCGACGCATTTGCGCCGGGTGCTGAAAAAAAAACCACAACCGGGGCAAAGGGAAGTGCGGGCAAACACTGAAGCAGAAAAACTTGTCGGAAAAAATCCAAAACCTGACAAGTCACTAGCTAAGTCACCAGCCAAGACTAAATCCGGTTCTCGCTTTTCGCTTGATGAGTGTCGCCGATACGCGGATCACTTGCGGACTGCGGGGCAGGGCATCAATAATCCCGGCGGGTATGCGACGACTGTTTATCGTAGCGGTGAAGCTGACACGTTGATTGAAAATTTCCTCAACGCCGCGCCACCTTCAAAACCGGTTGACGCGAGCGGATGTCCTGATTGTAACGGCACCGGATGGTGGTATCCGAAGGGCAGGGAAATGGGCGCGGCAAAATGCAAACATGAAAAACTAATCAAAAATCAGGCAGATGAAAGTGCTTGATACAACGGAGCGAAAAACAAATGGTTGAGAAAACGAGCGCGGCGCGATCCGGTGCGGCGACGATTGATGCGGAAGAATTGAGCGCGGAGTTGGGCGAAGTGCGGCGCGCGCTGAACGGCGAAGTGAAACAGCGGCGTGATGTGATTAAGCCTTTGGAAAACGCGCTCAAGGCTCTGAAGGATTCGCACCGCAACGCCGTCGCGCTGCATGAAGCGGCGGTGTCGCTAGAGGAGACGCCGCCGGAATTGACGTTGCCCGCAAACTTTTCAAATTTATCGCGGCAGTTGCGCCTGTTGGCTGATGAGAATTTGTCGGAGTTGGAGTTCACGTTTGCGCGAGATTTGCGCGAGGCTTTCAAGGAAAAAGGCATTGAGTTGACCGGAACGCCCGCCGAGTTAATCGCGGAACTCTTTGTCATCAAAGTTGACATGCGGCGCAAGCAGGTCGAGATGACGTTCTCGCGCCAGAGCGTGACAACGAAGAAGATTAAGCTTAACGTCGAGCAGGTCGTGACGACTTACGAACGAGCGCGGCGGGAGATTTGCGAGCGGAAAGTTGACCCCGGCAAAGTGTTGGAAGAACTGTTTGAAGCTTACACGCGCGTGATTCAATTTGCGGGCAAGCCGATGGGAACACGGGCGAGCATCGTTGATTGTTACCGTGAACTTGTGCTGGTGCGTCAACCCTTGGGCTTTCGTAAGAACCCTTCCAAAACGAGCTTTGTTGATTATCCCAAAACCCATTTCGCTTACGACATGCTGCAACTCAGGCGAGGGCAGAAGATGACACACGCCGGGCATCGTTTGAACTTGGGGACGGCGACGATTGACGTGGGCAGCGACACGGCGCGGGCGATGTTCCTTGCAACCGCCGCGACCGAAGGGCAGTTCATCAAAGACCTTTACTTCACCGTTGAAAAATAGATTATGACCTTGACGCAAGGCGAAGCGCAGCACATCGTTCGCAAACTCGGCGAGTCCGGCATTCCGCCGACGCGCGGACTCGAAGCCTATACGGTCGGGATTGATTCGCTCTTGGGGACGCTCGAAGACGAATACCTGCGCGGCTATTTGCCGGACGGCGGTTCGAGTTTCAAGTTGGTTGTCGGCGAATACGGAAGCGGCAAATCGCACTTTCTTTATCGCTTACGCGACAAGGCTTGGGAACACGGCTACGTCGTCAGCCGCACCGAACTCAGCCCGAAAGAGTGTCCTTACGATAATCAACTGAAAGTCTATCAAGCGGTCACGGGCAATCTCATCTACCACGACGCGGAGACCGAAAGCGCGGACACGCAAGGGCTGGAAGCCTTTCTCGAAAATCACTTCTTTCACACTTTGAAAACCCTTGGCATCGAGCAGACGCAAACAAGCGTCGGGCTTGATTTGCGCGCGAAGCTGTGGCTGGACACGATACTGCGATTCAAAATCGAAAGCCCTTCATTTCGTCATGCGGTTTATTACTATCTGACCGCCGTCGCCGAAGAAAAAGAGGACGACCGTCGTCTGCTCGGCGCGTGGTTGCGCGGTGAGAACGTGACGTTGAAAGACATGCGCCCCTTCAGCGTGACGGAGAAACTCGACCGCTCGGTCGCCTTCAAGATGCTGCGCTCGCTCGCGCAGTTGATTCACGAACTCGGCTACGCCGGACTCGTCCTGCTCTTTGACGAAGGCGATAGGATGGTCAGCATCGGCTCCTCGCACACCGAAAAGATCGCGTGCGACAATTTGCGCGAAGTGATTGATCGTTGCGCGGGTGAGAGTCTGCCGTCCTCACTGTTCGTCTATGCCGTGCCGCCTTATTTCGTCACCAACATCGCCCCGCAGTACGAAGCCTTGAGCCAGCGCATCAGCGCGAAAGTCAAATTCTCGCGCCAGAATCCATTCAGCGTGCAGATCAGCCTCGACCATCTCGATTATCCCGGCGAAGAACTCTTGCGCTTAATCGGCGCGAAGCTCGTTGATGTCTATGAGACGGCTTATCAGATGAACTTCGACCGCGAATTGCAAACCAGCAACATCGCCGGACTCGCCGCCGGTTGCGCGTCACTACTCTCGACAAGTCACCGCCGCCATTTCGTCAAATCCTTAATCACCATGCTCACCGAACAGCGCGTCGGGGGTGAACGTCCCTACGAAGACGAAAACCTGCAAGGCGTTATCCGCGACGTGACGGAGCAGTTGGGACGCAGCGAGGTGGGGGAGTATTGAATGGCAGTGGTCAGTGGTCAGTGGTCAGTAAAAGCAAGCCGATTTTAACTGACCACTGACCACTGACCACTGCCTACTGAAATTATGCTTGGTTCAATCGTCAATCATCCGCTGTTCGGACGCGGGCAGGTATTGGAGACGCGCAATGCGGCGCGCGAATCGGTTGTGCGTTTTGATAATGGGATTCGCGCGGTGGTGCAGAGCAGTATGCTTTCGGTGTTGCAGGCGGGCGCGGGTAATTCTAATCATCAATCGGCGGGGCGTGCCGTCGCGCGTGCGCCGCGTGCAGAAGGAATTTTTACGCCGGAAGAGGAACAGCGCATCGAAGCGCGGCGCACGGTGGAGGCACTGCGTTACGGCGTTGTTCCGGCGAAACGGATACGCGAGTTGAGCGTCGGTTTGGATGCGGAAAGCGCGAGCCTTCATCACGCTTTTGAAGAAGTGGAAAGAACGGGCGGCGATGTGCGCGTGATCGTCGGGGAGTACGGAACGGGTAAGAGCCATTTCTTTGAACTCGCCGCGCAGGAGGCTCTGGATAACAACTTCGTCGTCGCGGTGACGAGTTTGGATTTGCGCGAAGTTCCGCCGAATCGTCCGCAACGTATTTATCATTCGTTGATGCGGTCGCTCCGGTTTCCGAACACGACGGACGTGGGACTCGTGCCTTTGCTCGAAAGGATTATCGCGCTGCCCGCTTACGCGGCGGTGCAAGAGATGGTGCGGCAAACATTCTTCGCGTCGGCTCTGCACAACTATTCATTGATGCGCGATCAGCCGGGCGAGAGGCTGGATTTGCTGCTCGATTGGATGTCGGGTGAAAAGGTTTTCATCAAAGACGTGCGCGATGCCGCCGCCGTCAAGAGCAAAGAGTTTCCGCTTCCCGCCCTGTCGCAGATGACGACGGCGGCGGATCAATATAGCTTTCTGTTCAACGGTTGGGGCTGGCTGGCAAAGCAAGCCGGTTACGCCGGTATCGCCGTTTTCATAGACGAATCCGAACATTACAGTCTGCTCACACAGCGCAACAAGGAGCGCGCCGACAACTTTTTCAAAGCCTTGATTTACGCCGCACTCGCCTCGCGCCCTGATTGCCGTCTGCGTGAAGAACACTTGCAACACCAGCATCGCCCGCACCCGTTTCGTTTGACCGACCAAAGTCATCTGCTTTTACTTTTTGCCGTCACACCCTCAGCCAACACGTTCGACTATCGCCGTTGGCTCGACGAAGACCAAATACTGACTTTAAGCAAACGACTGCCGCCCACCGCTCTCGATGAACTGATGGCGCGTCTTTATGTGCTTCATCGTCAGGCTTACCGTTATGACCACAGCGAACAATTTCTGGATGTCTCACACGCTCTACTGCAATGCCTCGATGCCAACATCCTCAATCTGCGCCAAGCGATTCGTCTCGCCGTTGAAATCTACGACTTGAGCTATGCCCACAGTGACTACTCCGCCACGCACGCCATCGCCGAGTTACGTGGCGCGCTTCTAGCAGAGGGCAGTAGACAGTAGGCAGTAATGCAAAGCAGTGGTCAGTGGTCAGTGGTCAGTGAAAAACAAAGACCGCGCTCATTGACTTTCAACTTTGTGTTTGACATCTCAATCATAAACCCCATGCTTCACTGACCACTGACCACTGACCACTGACCACTGACCACTGACCACTGACCACTGATGATGAACCGACTCCCGCACACCTTTGACGCGCTGTTGGCGCGCTTCGGGCGATTGACCGAGATTCAGCAGAAAGCTTTAGAGCCGCTGCTGGCGGGGCGTAATTGCGTGCTGGCGGCGGCGACGGCAAGCGGGAAGACGGAGGCGGCGTTGGCTCCGATGTTGGAGCGCGATAAGCGAAGGATGTTGAGCGAAAGCGAACGTCGGCGCGCAGCTGAAGCGAAAAGTTTGCGGTTTCTTTACCTTGTGCCGACGCGGGCTTTGGCGCGCGATATTGGTCGGCGGGTGGAACATGCGATGGCGAAACTCGCCGTCAGTTTCGCGGTCAAGACGAGCGATGAAGCGGCGTTGAGACAAGATCGCCCTCCGGAATTTCTCATCACGACGCCGGAATCTTTGGACTCGCTGTTGGCGAATCGCCCGCGTTCGTTGAAGAACGTGCGCGCCGTCGTGTTGGATGAACTGCACTTGTACGATTACACGCCGCGCGGCGACCAACTGCGAATCTTGCTTAATCGTTTGCGCCGCGTGCGCCGTTATGCTTTCGAGAGAGGCGATGCGGCTGATGCCGAAATTCAGTTTTGCGCTCTCTCCGCGACGATGCACGAACCGGCGCGCGTGGCGGCGCGCTACTTTGCCGACCCTTTGTTGATTCAGGTCGCCGGACGGCGCGCGATAGATGCCGAACTGGTGCCGCTTGAGACGCCGGATTCGCTTCTGCAATTTTTGAACAATCGGGAGCGCGATGGCGGCGGCAAGAAAATCTTGGCTTTCTGCGCCCGCCGCGCCGAGTGCGAAGAATGGGCATATCGGTTGCGCGGGCGAACGCCGTTCGGCGATGCGGTCTGGGCGCATCACGCGGGTTTGAGCGGGAGCGTGCGCCGCGCGTTGGAACAGAGATTCGCCGAGTCGAGTGCGGCTCTGTGCTTCGCCACTTCAACGCTCGAACTCGGCATAGACATCGGCGACGTGGATTTGATTTTACTGCTCGACGCGCCCGACAACTACAGTTCGTTTTTGCAACGCATCGGGCGCGGCAATCGTCGCACGGCGCGCACGGCGGTCAGTTGTTTCTATCGCACACAGACCGAACGCGCCGTGTTCGAGATATTCCTGCGCGCCGCCCGTGCCGCGACGGAAAACGATCTGCGACTGGCGGAAGAACTTCTTCGCCCGGACAGTGGTATGGAGTTTTGCCCTTCCGTCGTCGTCCAGCAGCTTTGCTCTTACCTCAAGCAAACCCGCGACGGCGAACTCGATGCCGAACACGCTTATCAATTGTTCACAACCACGCACGGAGAGCCGTTGTTGGAGCGTGAACAGTACGAGCAAATCGTCGGGCATCTGGTGTCAACGAATTTTTTCACGCCGGGGCATAATCGCAAATTGCGTCCCGGCGCGAAGTGGCAAGAGCTTTATGAACGGCGCACACTCTACGGCAACCTGAGCGCGGATTGGCGCGCAAGCGTAACCGTGATTGACGACATGACAGGCAGGCGCGTCGGCAGTGTGGATAGTGCCGCGCCGGTCGGTGAGACTTTCTTGCTCGGCGGTACTGCGCGCCGCGTCGTGCGACGGCAAGGATGGAAATTATCTGCCCGCGCTGTGGACGACGAGTGTGCCGTGCCGCACCTCCCACGCTATCGCCAACGATGGTCACGCTTGTCGCCCGCGCTGGCACTGGCTCTCGCCGCCGAACTCGCCGTGCCATATCCCGCCGATTCGAGCGCGCCCTTATCCTTGATTATCGAAAGCGCGAGCGATGAAGAAGACTTGACCGAAGAGCCTCGCGCCATACTCTGCCATTGCGCCGGTGAAGTGTACGCGGCAGCTTTACGCGAATTGTTGGAAAGCAAGAAC
Organism: Pyrinomonadaceae bacterium; assembly: GCA_041743485.1. Lineage (GTDB taxonomy): Bacteria > Acidobacteriota > Blastocatellia > Pyrinomonadales > Pyrinomonadaceae > JANDLT01. The sequence goes on along the minus strand of JBGTMR010000057.1, from coordinate 728 downwards.
AGTGTCAGAGTTTTAGAGCATAACGATTTTTACTTGGAACTGAGTGGCGACTTGCCGGAGACATTGCAATTCACCATGCCGGACATTCTGAGCGTCCTCAACCGACACTGGCGGCGTTTTGAATCCGCTTACGATTTCGGTTGCTTTCAATCGAGCCTCCCGCCCGCCGTGCGTCGCTTGAGCGTCGTCGCCGCGTTTGATGCCCCGCGCTTTCACAGCCTCTTTGCCGAACGACGGTTGGCGAGAGTGTTACCTGACTTCATACGTTAAAGCCGAATTTGCAAGTCGGTTGTTGTCAATACGCGCAAATTCTTACCCTTGCTGATGCGCGGGCTTCTACCTTAAAAATTATGAATATACTTATCGTCGGTGTCGGTAATCTGTTGCGTGAGGACGGCGCGGGCGAAAGGGGTGAGCGAAGGCGGCGTGCTGTATCGTCACGGATTGCGAAACGCTTTGCTTCCGATTGTGACGGCGTTCGGCGGCGAAGTGGGAATGCTGTTGAGCGGCGCGGCGTCGAGTATCGCACATCCCGCGCGGTCAGCCGTCGTCACCGTGATGTGGTCTAATCAGGACACAAAACTCTCGCTATATGGAAGCCACACCAAGAAGTGGATCAGCGATGGATGTAGAATGATGGTGGCAGAGAAACCTGTAAGGATGGAGACGGAAGCGTGCTTGGTGAAGAAGATTACGTCGAAGCGTGTCGGCGGTATAAAGACAAACGG
>JBGTMR010000056.1:0-26632 GCA_041743485.1 Pyrinomonadaceae bacterium | reverse complement strand
AAGCGATGCCGGAAGTGCGGGTGTCGTCTGCAAGGCGATGACCCACAACCCGCACGCCATCAAGTCACCGAGATTCCACCGGCGCACGCGGAAGTCACCGAGTATCGGCGGCACTCTTTATGCTGTCAGACGTGCGGCGTGAAGACGGAGGCGGAGTGGAGTGCGGAGGTTCCGCAAGGAAGTTTCGGGGCGCGGTTGCAAGCGACGGTGGCGTACTTGACCGGCAGACTTTCCTTGAGTCACCGCGATGCAACCGAAGCGGTGAGCGTGCTGCATGGTGCGGAAATAAGTCTTGGCAGCATCAGTGCTATTCAACGCCCGTGTCAGCCACGCCCTTGCGACTCCGGTCGAGACGGCGCACGAGTTTGTGCGAAGCCAAGCTGTCAATAACGTCGATGAAACGGGGTGGCGTGAGGGTGGTCATCGGCACTGGCTGTGGGTGAATCGAGGCGGGCAGGTGACAGCTTTTCGGGTCGCCGCGAAGCGCGATTCCGCAACGGCGCGTGAAGTGATCGGAGCGGCGAAGACGAGCATCATCACGACGGATCGGTATCTCGGCTACAGTTGGTTGGCGACGACGCGGCGGCAAGCTTGTTGGGCGCACATAAAGCGTGACTTCCAAGCTATCTCGGAGCGCGAGGGTGAAGCGAAAGAAATCGGTGAGAACTTGCTTGCCCAAACGAAGGAAGTCTTTCGGCTGTGGCACGAGGTCAAAGATGAAACTTTAAGTTGGCGCAAGTTCCAGAAGTTAATCGCGCCCGTGCAGCAACGAGTTAAAGAGTTGCTCGATAGAGGGAGCGATTGCGCGCACGGAAAGACACGAAGGATGTGTCGGCAGATACGCACGCTGGAAGCGGCACTGTGGACTTTTGTGCGCGTGCGTGGAGTGCAACCGACGAATAACGATGCTGAACGAGCGTTGCGTCAGGCGGTGTTGTGGCGGCGAAAATCTTTCGGCACACAAAGCGAAGCGGGTAGTCGGTTCGTCGAACGAATACTGACGGTCGTCACCAGCTTGCGGCAACAAGGAAGAAATGTGCTTGAATATCTGACTGCCGCGTGCAGCTCAGTGACAGGCGATGACCGTTCAATCTGCTTGCTGCCCGACACGTCCTAACCCAAAACAACTGAACGGTTACGATTGTTGTATTTATATCAAAGTAGATAATCACCATCCGCAAAATCAGCAAAGTTACTTGCGCTCTACTCTGCCAACACATAGTTCCGCCACTGCCATCCGCAGCGATTAGACGATAAACGCCGCGTGCGATGACAACCCACCTCTAAAATATATATCAGTGAGTCTTGCGCGAAAAGTGCTTTGCACTGTAAAGTAGGTTTCACACCCAACCTGCTCTGCGATTACATTTACAGGTGACCACTATGATTGACAATACGTCCGACCACAACCTTCCCAAACCGGCTAAAGCTTCGACCATGGTGTACGTCTTTACGCTGCTGGCTGGCATCCTGCTTCCCGCCATCACGCTCGCCCTCGAACTCTTCACGGGGATGTGCGCGGCGGAGTTGTTCGACCCGTTGCCGACCGTTTGGCACACGCTGCTTATCGCGTTTGTGCCGCTCACCAATTTGCAGGTGTGGTTAGCGATTAAGCGTAGAAAGTTAGCACGCGGCAAATTGCTTGGATGGGCGAACGCCGTCGCCATCGGCATCACGCTTTACTACTCGCTCGTCTTTATGTCAGTGACACCAATCGCTTTCGTCGCCATTTTGTTCGGCGGGTTGGGACTGTTGCCGCTTGCCCCGCTCTTATCTTTCATCTCCGCGCTGCTGTTGCGTCGTCGCTTGCGCGTCGCTGTCGGGCGCATGACGGCAACGACATGGAAAGGCGCGCTGGCGGGTATCGCCGTCGCATTCGCATTGCTGGTCACGGTCGAAATTCCGGCAACATTGACGCGCATTGGCATGGAGATGGCGACTTCAGACCAACCGGAACGCATCGCACGCGGAATGCAGATACTGCGTTTTGCGGGAAGCCGTGAACACGTCTTGCGTTCTTGCTATGAGCGCACGGGGATGGCGGCTGACCCGATTAGCTTTCTTTTCACCTTAGGCAGCAACGTAACACCGAATGATGCGCGCGAAGTTTATTATCGCTTGAGTGGACAATCTTATGATTCAGTTGCGCCGCCGCGTCTCGCAGGACGCACCAATCCACTCGCCGAACGTGATTTTGATTTTGAGCAGGGCGGTGAAATCGTCGCCGGTAAATTGCGCGGTTTGTCGCTCGCTGATTCGCGCATGGACGGTTCGCTCGATGCGGATGCCGCACTCGGTTACATGGAATGGACGCTTGTTTTCAAAAACACGTCGGAGACGCAACGCGAAGCACGGGCGCAAGTGCAGTTGCCGACGGGCGGCGTGGTTTCGCGTTTGACTTTATGGGTCAACGGCGAGGAGCGTGAAGCCGCGTTCGCCGGACGCAAACAAGTGCGAGAGGCTTACGAACAAGTTGTGCGGACACGGCGCGATCCGGTGTTGGTGACGACGGCGGGCGAGGATAAAGTTTTGGTGCAGTGTTTTCCCGTTCCGTCGAACGGCGAAATGAAGATTCGTCTCGGCATCACCGTTCCACTCGCGTTGGCTAATCGTGAGCACGCCGCTTTGAGGTTGCCTTATTTCGTCGAACGAAACTTCGATGTCAAAAGCGACTTCCGACATACGGTGTGGGTTGAATCGAAACAATTCGTCGAAGCCGCGAATCATCAGTTGAACCCCGAACAACCGAACGCCGACCTGTTCGCAATTCGCGGCAAGATTGGCGATGCCGAACTCATCGAACCGACGGCAACCATTCGGGCGAAACGAAACGCCAACGTCACGACAAGCCGGACTGTGTTACCGGCATCCGTCGGCGCAACCTTCACGCAAAACATCATCGAAGAAAATATGCCCCGCTTCAAGAGCATCACATTAGTCGTTGACGGGTCAAGCCTGATGCAGCCGTTTATTAAAGAGATTGCGGATTCGATTTCTGCCCTGCCGCAAGATACGGAAATTCGTTTGATAATCGCGGGCGATAAAGTCGTTGAAGCCACTGCTCCGGCGAGCCTCGATGCGGCTGGGCGACGGATGTTCATCGTCAATAGTTTGCGCGAAATCGAATGCGCGGGCGGTGCGGATAATGTGACGGCTTTAGAGCGCGCATGGGATGTCGCGGCGGGGCTACCGGAAGCGGTCATCGTGTGGGTTCACGCTCCACAACCCGTGCTGTTGAGTTCGGTCGAAGGCTTGCAGCAGCGTTGGGAACGGCGTCCGTCATCCGCTCCGCTTATCGCCGTGGCAGTGACGAACAAAGCAAATCGCATCTTGGAAAAACTCGACGGCATCAATGCCGTCGGTACGCATGTTCGACTTGGTGACTTGAAAACCGACCTGCGCGATTTGTTCGGCAGTTTTAGTGGCGACGCAAAGCGGTTGCGGCTTGTGCGTGAACGCCTTCCGGCGGCTGAGATGCGCGACGGAAACCAAGCGAAAGAAACTTCATCGCACCTCGCAAGGCTGTGGGCGAAAGATGAGGTCGAGCGTTTGATAGACGCAAACAATACCGATGAAGCAACGAAAATCGCCGCCCAATACCAACTCGTGACACCTGTCAGCGGGGCGGTCGTGTTGGAGAATCAAGAACAATACAAGCGCGCCGGACTTCAGCCTGTTGACGCGGGCAGCGTCCCGACGATACCGGAGCCGGAAATCGTGCTGCTTATCGTCGTCACCGCGTTGCTGATGTTATGGACGCTGTGGAACAGAACGCGGAAGGGTGCGGCGCAGACAAGAGGATGAACAACTCACTGCTTCTGCTTGCATTTCAAATCGCTGCTTTCTGGTCGGTGTGGCAGTGGTACATCACACGGCTGATGGCGTCTTCGGAAGAGCGTTGGGGCTTGCTCGCCCTTGTCGTTGCCGTGCTTTTTATCGTCAAACGAAATGCTTCCGTTGATGCTAACGGTTCGCTACTTTTACCGGCGATATTGATGTTGTTTTATGTTTGCGCTTACCCGTTCGCGCCTCCACTTGCGCGTGCTTGTTTGGCGATGACGATTCTCGGATGCACGCTTAGTCGTCTTCGCTTCGGGACGCACGCGCATCCGGGCATCATCGGCTTATTGTTGTTATCTCTGCCCGTCATTCCGTCGTTGCAATTCTATGGCGGCTATCCGTTGCGCGTGTTGGTCGCCAAGGTCGCCGCGCCGATGCTGCGTTTGAACGGATTCGCCGTCGTTCAAGAAGGCACATGTCTTAACTGGATGGGGCAACTTATCTGGGTGGACGCGCCGTGCAGCGGCGTGCGTATGTTGTGGACGGGATTGTTCTTGGCGTGTGCGCTCATCTGCGCTTATGGCTTGCGTTTCTGGAAAGCGAGTGTGGTGATTCTCGCGTCGTTTGTCCTCATTATCATCGGGAATATCATGCGCGCCGTCGCGCTGTTCTACACCGAAGCGGGCATCCTTCCCTTGCCCGCGTGGACACACGAAGCAATCGGTGTCGTCATGTTCGTCTTCACCGGCATACTGATTTTGATTGTCACCAACTTCATTGAAAGAGGGCGCAGATGCGACGCAACATAGTTTTTCTCATCATGTGTGTGTTAGCGGGACTCGCACCGTTGGCGATGCGCTTTGCTCCACCCGCGCACAGTTCGATTGAAGCGCGAGGTGCAGAAGTTGGTTTTCCCGGTTGGCTGACGCACTTCGAGGGACGTAAGCTGACGCAACTTCCCTTGTCGGAGCGCGAGCAGCGTTTCGGCGGCGACTTTCCCGGACGCATCGCACGCTTCACCGACGGCGAGCGCGAAATAATCATCCGATGGGTGACAGAGCCGACGCGCAAATTACATCCGGCGGCAGACTGCTTTCAAGGTATCGGATACAAAGTACGCCCGTTGCCTTTGCGCTTTGAGCGGGATGGCACGCGGTGGGCGAGTTTTACGGCGACGAACAATAAAGAAACGCTGAAAGTCCGCGAACGAATTTACGACGAAGCGGGCAACAATTGGACGGATGCCTCGTCATGGTACTGGGCGGCGACAAGAAGCGGCGAAACGCGCGCGACGTGGTGGGCGATTACCGTTGCCGAGCGTACCTTTTAGTGAAGATTTCAGAGGCTACTTACCTGCGACTTGGATTGTTCTCCCATTCCTTCCACGTCTCTTTATTGCCTTTGAGCCAATCAAAGTAGTGATACAAAATAACAGAAGACATTTCTTCGGGGTGCGTCACTCCTCTGTCAGTAAAATATCGTTGCAATCGTGAGCCGCCCCACAAGCCCCAATTGTTTCTCATCCACATGCCGAGACTCAGATGATAAAGAATCAAAACCCGAACATCACTTCGTAATCCAGTTTCCGAAACACAAGCTCATGGAAGCCGTCGCCCAAGTCACGCGGACTAACGGGGCGTAGCTTCTACAGTTCGTGGCAGATTGATCACCAACTTCAACGATTGATTCTCCTCGCCGACTTTGATCTTCACCGGCGCGGCGAAGAGTCGCTGCACACCGCTGTCCCACAAATCCTGCGTCGCGCTGTTTAGCTTCAATCCCAATGTGCCGACCGAAGCGTGCAACCAGTAGTCTGATCCCTCAAAGCCTTGAAGAGAGAAGCATCCGTCTTTCTCCGGCACATCCGCCATGTACTTCGTATTTTTGTCATCGTCAACCGTGCCGGTGCTTTCAAGCGTCACGAAGCCGTTCTCCGTCACCGGACTTCCGTCTTCCCACACAAGCGTTCCTTCTATCGAGCGGGCAAGTTGCCCGCGAAGCAAGTGAATGTCAACACCCGTCAACTCCTCGCCTTTGGTCAGGGTGATGGGCGTCGCTTGCGCGCGATTACCGACGCGGCTGTAGTACGTGCGTAGGCTAATTATTTGCAAACTCGGCGGCGCATTGATTATCGCCGCGAGCAAGTAACTGCCCGGTGTGACGCCATAAAACTGATACTCACCCGCTTCGTTGCAATCCGTTTGCTCTTCGTGCGATGTCTGTGTTTCACCCGCCTTATCAGCCGGGAGGAGTGCAACCTTAGCGCGGGCGACCGACTGCCCTTCGGCATCAACCACGCGCCCGCTGATGCGGTTGTTCCATCCTATCTGATACGAGGCATAGCCGTTGCGGTGCTCACCATCAAGAGTAACTTCCTCTTCCGTTGGAAAATACGCCATATAAGTCTTCGGCAAATCTGGACGCACTTTGTATTGCCCGTCAGGAATCTTGTCTAATCGGTATAAACCTCGATTATCGGTAGTTGTGACGAAGCGATGTTTATCGTTTTCGATGATGATGCGTATGCCCGCAAGCGGCGTCGCGGTGCTGGCACTTTCGCGGCTGAAATCTTTCTCCGTCCGCACCACGCTGCCGTAAAGACGCGGCTCCGGTTTACCGGCGAGCGACATGCGGAGGTGGTAAAGGTCGGCTTGGGCGTGCGCGAGTGTTGTGGTGCGGCTGCACGGCGACGCGGCGAATGGTGGTGAGACTGAATTGCCGTAAGCATAAACAAGGTAGCGTTCGCCTGCGGTAAAACCGCCGTAGCAACTGCTATCGATTCTGCCGACGCTGACCTCGACGTGTTTGCCGCGCACGCCTTTCAGTGCTTCTTCGACGCGAAAGCGAAAGACTCGTTGGGTGACCGTGTACTTACGATCTTCTATCGCTTCTTCGTGAGACACGTCGCGTGATCCGATAACTTGTCCGACGAATACGGCGGTCGCTTCCCTGTAAGCACGATATGGAGATGGAATCGGAAGACAGGAGCAAGCCTGTGCGCTGTCGGCGCAGAAGACCAAGAGCACGACACACGGCAGGAAGAGTGAGCGAAGCGACATAATTTGAATCCTCATGCTTCTCGCCTTGCGATTATTCAAGCCTGAAGTTGTATGTCAGTGTGCCGGACACTTTGACCGGCTTATCGTCTAAAAGCGTCGGCTCAAAGCGCGCATTGCGTGCCGCTTCAACGGCGGTGGCGCGCAGCAATGGATGTCCGCTAACCGCCGTCGCCGTCGCTATCTTACCTTCCTCATCGACCGTGACGTTGACGACCACCGCTCCGGTTACGCGCCCCGCACGCGCTGCTTTAGGATAAGCGGGCTGAGGGAACGCGATGCGTTTTCCGACGCGCACACGTTCAGGTGCAATGATGTCGTCACCGTGCATCGTCTTGCCGCTTTCATCGCTCATATTACGCCTGCCGAGCACAACTGCATCCTTTGTATTTGCCGTTTGCTCTGTGACATTCGTCGCCCCTCCACCTGCTTGCTGTAGCCGAAACGAATCGAGAAACTTGGCGGCAATCGTCCGGTAAAACTCACCTTCGTCGGGTTCCCGGTCTTCATCATTCGGAGTCGTGATTGCTACTTGGTACAGTCGCTGTCCAACAAGCACCATCTTCACCCGCATATAACTACCGTTCGGCATCCGCTCTTTCAGTATTCTTCCCGGATGCCCGTCAATCATAATCTCTTCGATGCTAATGATTTTGGCGTTGACACTCTCCGCCGCGCCGTGTGCGCCGTTATCGAGGATTTGTTTCGCAACTGAGGCGTTGCCAACGGCTACGGGATAGTCGGCATACATCACGGAATACTCGGCAAGGGTTTTGAGTTGATGAAGATGCAACTCATAGCTTGCGCCTTGCGCCTCGAACCTCTGCACCTTTTCTGTAGGTACACCGGGAAATAAGACTTTGAAGCGACCGGCAGATGACGAAAACTCCAGCCACGCGCCCGCGTTGTATTCGGCAGCCGGAAGCGGGGGCGGACTCAGTACAGGTTTGTTCGTTTGTGCCACGCACGGCGCACACGCGAAGAGGAAAAGCAGCAACCCAAAAACAAGCAAACGGTTCATGAGGAAATCCTCGCGGTGGGAGTGCGGGCGGATGCAGAGTAAAGGTGATGTGCGCCACGTTTCAAGCGAAATCTTTGCTGACCGCCGAGATTGTATCTATTCGGAGCGGATGTTAGCGGCGCGATTTATTTTGTGGATGCTGGGACATCAGCCGCCCGATTCCACCGGCTGCATTTCGTTTCGGCGGCGCGAGCGGAAGCGGGCTTAGAGCCGAACTCATCACCTACGATAACTACTCAAAATCTTTCTTTGCTCAACTATTTGCTCAGAGAGTTGAAGTAGAACAGGAGTTCGGATCGCCTTTGGTTTAGTACAACCCGCCAGATAAAAGAATGTGCCGCATCTACACTCGCCGCGATGCTGATTTCCTCGATCAAAATGGATGGAACGAACAACATGAGTGGCTGCGAACAAACTTGGAAAAGCTGCACCAAGTTTTTGCTGCGCGCATTAAGTTGCTTGATGCAACAAAGGTCGGCGTTGGAAACACGGATGATGACGTGCCTATTCAGTGACCCAAAATCCCCGCCGTGTATATTCCGCTGACAAGTTGAACCATTCCCAGGTTCTAGTGTCTAAGATGAGCGTCGGCAACGTCGCTTCCTTACCCGACTCATCTGTTGACGAGGTTGCGTCGGAGCGTCAACATCTCCGATAGCAACGGCACTGGCGAAGATGTGCTGGACTTCTGACCTTCTTACCGGTTTATTTTTGTACTACCGTGGCGGGCATCACCGGCTTAGTTCCCGGTCTTACATCCCAGATTCTCAAGGTGTGATCGTCGCTGCCGGTCACGACCATCTCTCCATCGCTCATAAAGGCGACTGCTCGCATCCGTCCGCCCCGCTTCGTCAGCGTCTCAAGCAACTTTCCAGCTTGCACGTCCCACAACATGACGCGCCCATCCCAGCCCGCGCTGACGAGTCTCGCGCTGTCAGGTGAAAAGGCGATGGCTCGCGTCTCGACTCCGGTCAAACGCCGCAACAACTTTCCCGTCATCGCATCCCACAGGATTACAGCGTCACCTTTATCAACCGTCGCCAGTATCTTCCCATCCGGCGAGAAGAGGACGACGCCATCACCTTCCTTTTGCGCCAACGTGCGCTGTAGCTTACCCGTGTTCACGTCCCAAAGTCTGATGACGCCTTTGAAGTCGGCGGTCGCAATCGTCTTCCCGTCCGGCGAGAACGATACGTCCCACACCGATTCATCATGCTTGATGGTGCGGAGTTCGCGCCCGGTCTTCGCGTCCCACAACTTGAGCGTATCGTCCCAACTGCCGCTCGCAATAATTGCTCCGTCCGTGGAGAACGCGATTGCCGAAACATATTCTTTGTGTCCGATTAACTCGCGTATCATCTCTCCCGTTTGGGAGTCCCACAGGTCAACCGTCTTGTTGTATCCGCCGCTTGCGAAACTTCCGCCGTCAGGCGCGAAGGCAAGTGCCATCACGACGTTTCTTTCGGGCAGCGTCCGCTGTTTCGTTCCGGTCTGTGCATCCCACACGACGATCTTGCCGTCGTAGTCGCCGCTCACCATTTGGCGACTCGTCGGTGAAGCGGCAATCGCGGCGATCCACGCATCATGATCTTCAAGCGTGCGATGCGGCCAGATCGGCTCGGTGCGCGCTTTCTGTTCGTCGCGGATGCTGACGATATAGTCGTTAAGGAGTCCGGTGAGGTAGGCGTCAAGGTTGGCGACTTTCTCGGGCTCAAGCTTGGTGTCCTCGTACTTCAACTTCAACGCCTGATCGAAGTTCTTGAGTGCGCCCTGCTCGTCTTTGAGGAAGTAGCGCATCGCGCCGGTTATCAACAGCAGTTCCTTGCTGCGACCAGCGTTCTCTTTCATCGTCAACTGTTTTTCCGCTATTCCTAAAGCCCGTCTTCTCGCGTCATCGGCTTCCGCCTGTCGCTTCTCTTCCGCGAAGTGATAACCTTTGACACGGTAAAACCGACACCATGCGTCTTCGTCTTGTCCGAGCGTGGCATAGACCTGTTCGGCGATGAGGAGACGCTGCGACATCGGGATTTCGGTGTACTTAGCAAATGTTCCGGTGAAAGGCACACCCTTCAACATTCGTTCAAGCGCGGGCAACTTGTCTTTCGGCAATTCCTCGAAGTCCCACATGAACGTCGTCAGGTGACATTTCTTACAGGAGTAAAGGACGGGGCTATCCGTCAGGGGCCAGAAGATATATTGATACTTCGATGACCACCCATAGATGTAATTGCCATAACTCATCGGCTGCATGAAAGTGTTCGTCGTCTTGCAGATCGGGCAAACGACATCATGCGGTGCCCACGTCGTCGCCGCCATCGCGGATGATGAGTTAGCCACCGTCGGGTTGTGGTCATGTATATGTTCGCTGTGAGTTGAAAAGGAAGTCGCTGATGGCGATGCGTGCGCGATCGTGAAGAGGCTAATCAGAAATACGCCTGAGAGGAACTTGTTCATCATTTGTGTACTCCTACTCAAATCTGCAAAGTTTAGAAGGCGCAGTGAGACGCATGTTAGAGATTGCATCGAGTCGCTAATGATTTAGACGCCGCTCGCTGTGAAAGGTTCCAAAACTTGGACATAACAAGATCGGCTCCGCCCTCTACCGCTTTTACGGGCGACGCTCACGGCAACGCCGTACATGGAGACTAAAAACAACATCGCACACAGAATGAATCAACATTTCACAACGTCCACCTTCTAGGGAAAGATTTACTTGTTGATGATGTCGTCTGTTTTGCCGAGAAAAGTTATCGTACCGTCAACGGCGATTTGGTACATGTACTTCTTCGACGCGACCAACTCCGGCACACGCGGCGTGCGTACCAGCACATGGAAAACGTCTGTGTCCTCCGGCACGTCGTCGAGTACCGCCGTGTGGAAACTAACCTTCGCTTCTTCTAGCTGCGGCGGCTTGCGGAATTCGATGATTGTGTTATGTAGTTGTCGCCGTTCGACGATTTTCGTGCCGTCCTTCGAGATGAGATACCGCACGTCGCCGCCGAGCGGGAATACTTCCCCCTCGGTCTGCGCCGGGATGACATAAACCCATAACCCTTCAGCCTTCGCCGGCAGCACGGCGACGTTGTACGGTCGCTGCTCGCCTTTGAAATCTCCCAGTGCAGTATCAATTGCTCGCGCGGCAAAGAAATAGAAGTCCTTTACGGCTGGCGGTTCTTCGTACTTCTTCGCCGTGAACTCGCGCGGACTCGCACCTTGCGCCGCTTCATATGCGACGAGGAAGTTGTCCTTTTTGTCGCTCAAGCGTCCGAACGCGACGCGCCAGCCAGCCTCTGTCCGACGTGCGATGTAGCGTGCGATGCTTCCTTCTTTCGGTCGCAGGGCAAGCACGGTATCCGTCGCACGCCACGCCGCCATATCATATGCGGCGAGTTCGCGCCCGCGTTCCGTAATCTCTGCCAACTCCGCTTTTGACGGCGGCGCGCTACGCTGCACTGTGAGCGCCTGTGCGTAACCGCTCACGCTCACGACGAATGCAATCAACAATACTGCGCCGAGCCTGTTCATGTTCATTGTGTGAATGTCTCCGATGATTAAACTTCGTACCATTCAAGTCCATCCGGCAACTCCCCCGCCGCGTACTCAAAATGCAACACACGCCGATGCCGTGGGCGTGTGCTTTGCGACGAAGCATGAAGCAGCAACGGGCGCATTGCCATCACGCCGCCTTGCTTAACCGCGCACAGCACGGGCGTGTGTTGTTCGCGCCATTCTTTGATCTCTTTCGCCCTCAGCCTTCCGTGTCGGTGAGAGCCGGACAGCACGCGCAAAGCACCGTTTTCTTCGTCCGCATCGTCAAGGTGCAGGCGCAACGTAAGCATATTCTCCAGCACTGACACGGGCGGCTGTGCGTGCGTAATTCCGGCTTTGACCGACCACGCCGTAAAATCCGGCACTTCTACTCGTCGGCGCACGGCGATGGTCACATCCTGATGCCACGCGACCTTCCAGTTAGCCTCCGGCGTCTTATCGAAGAAGATGCCGCGCACGAGTCGCGCCCCGGCACCAAGTATCGGCTCGACGAGCGCACGCAACGCCAAACTCTTTGCCAAGGTTCGTGTTGCCGGAACGATACTCATTAAGTCGCGTATGCCCGCACCCATATGCCGCGTCATCTCTCCGCCCTCTGCGCCCTGTAACTCCGCCAGTAATGACGCGCAAGTTTCGGAACTGACGACTTCATCAACCACAGCGAAGCCTGAAGTTTCTATTTTCTCGAAATAATGATTCATAGATACAGAACTTTATTAGCCACATCGCAGCCTCTTCATGCTTTGTCTCCCGTTCCGAACTCGGCGATGACCTCAATACTGCCGACGATGTTTCGATTAAACTCGGCAAGGTCTTCCGCCGGTATCCAATACTCTTGATGCTGTGCGCCGCCAGCCGTCTGCACATCGAAGTGTTGCAGGTAGTCGGCTCGCACGCGAAAGCGCGTCACAAACCCGCGCCGCGCGCCGGACTTCGTATTCCAGTCGCGGGCAATCTGCGTGGCGTAATCTTCGTTTAAGACCGGATAGAAGATCGGCTGTTCAGGCAGGCGCGGCGGAAACTCGGTGTCACCGTTCGCACGGATGAGATCAAGTTCTTCTTGTCCTACCGGTCGGTACAGAATGATAGTCTCCATATCCCTTTACCCGAAAGCATCAGCGGCGCGATTGGATTATCGCGCCGCCGATGCTTAACCCCTGTAAAAGTTTATTCTCTAAAAGTAGTAATCACGCTGTAGCGCGCCGTCGTAACGACCTGTGGAGAGGCAGCAATGTTTGAAACCTGCGCCCTGAGCCGCACGGACACAAATCGTTTCGTCCAAGCTTTTCCTGTAAATCTTTATCGCCATGAACAACTCTCAATCCGCGTTTGACTCGTGTCTCTGAGGGATAGCCGCGCCGACGCTTACTGCTCGGCGTAAAAGGAATAATCCTCTGTTCTGTTCTTGTTTGCCATGATCGTATCTCCTTCTTGCCACTGAAGCGGCTAGGCATTCTTGCTTGTGTATCGGATGGAGGTCAAGCATTTTATCAATGCCGGGTTTATCGGTTTGGCATGACAACCCAATCAACGCGGTGTGCCTCAGTCCTATCCGGGACTTCCCAACGGTCGAGCAGACCGCGAATCACCGCCGCCGGAACCTCCTCGGCGCGTGCGCCGTTCTGCGCGAAAAGTCTTGTCTCGGACACATCCAAATAGACGATGCGAACGCGGGCGTCGTAAGCCGCGAAGAGGTTGATGCACTGCTCTCGCACCTGACGCGAGATGTTCGTCGCGTTCCACACAAAGCTTTGCTTGCGGCGTAAGAACACACGCGCTCGTTCGCGTGCGGCTGAGACGACACGTCCTTGTCGTTCTTTCGGATTGATATTCATCTCGCGGCGCAGGGCATCCAGAGACAGGACTTCCCAGTCGGGTAGGTTCTCGCCGATCCAATAATCTTTGCCCGCGCCCGGCAAACCCGACATCAATACGACTTCGCACGAGGTGTCGTCATAAGACACCCTCGAAAGCCGTGGCAGACCACAGTTAATCCATTAGCGTTGCATCAATCATCTATCGCTAGCTCCTTCATTCTCGGTGAAATACTTTTGTTCAGTAATACTGTTTGATGTAACCATAAGCCCTGTCAAACAGTTCCTGCTCGTGATGCAGCTTATATTTTAGCAGCGTCTTCCTCAATGCCTTCTGCACTTCCCTTTCGCCGCCAGTGGTCTGCTGCCAACCGGGGAAGCGGACGATCCTCACAATTGCGTCAATGTCTGCAACGATGCGCTCAACCATCGCTGGTGTACTCGCGGTGCGCGCGCCGTTGAAGAGGTCTGTCAGTGCCGCCTTAGCCTTGTCTTGTTCTTCAACCGAATCAACTTCCTTTTCGGCTTCGACGACGTGGCGCGCAAGTTCGAGCAGGCTCTTGAGGAATTCGAGCGAGGTGATGAGACCTTGTTGGTGTCGCTCTTTGAGTTGCTCTAGCTGCTGACCAAGTAGGACAAACTCGGGATTGTCTTTGTGACGGCGCAGACGGGCGATGATTTTGATTTCAATCTCTTTGACCTTCTGCGGGTCTTTCGCCGTCGTGAGTTCCTGCAAGACGCCGGCATCCATGACGAGCGTGTCGAGGTCGTCGCGGACGGCTTCGACGTGGACGTTCTCGTGGATGAGTTCGACGGTCTTTGCGCCGAGTCCGTGCCAGAGCAGTTTGCCGTGTCCGCTCGGCGGGCGCACGGATTCGTAAACTTCCGAGAGCCAACGGTAATCGGTTTTGTGTGGTTGCAGCACCGCGTCGGGCGAAAGAGATTCCCAGAGTCGGTTGAGCACCGAGTAACTCATGGCGAAGGCATCGCGCGTCGTGTTGTCGGGCAGACAGTCCTGCGCGGCGATGAGTCCTTCGTAGCCGGTTACGTTGCGATCAACAATGGGAAAGAAGACCAAGCAAGCTTTGACGGCGGCGGGCAACTGCTGTTTCAGTTCGTCGAGGTTGGTGATGACGCGCTGCACCGCCGCGTCGTCGAAGTCGAGAGCGCGTGCTACGTCGTCGAAGACGCCGAGGTAGTCAACGATGAGTCCGTGCGTCTTGTTCGGGTAAGGGCGGTTCGTGCGGCAGATACCTTGAAGCAGATTGTGTTCCTTCATCGGCTTATCCAAGTACATCGCCTGCAAGATGGGCGCGTCAAATCCTGTGAGAAGCTTTGCCGTCACGATGAGCATCTTGAGCGGGTCTGCGGGGTCACGGAAGCGGTCAAGCAAGCGTTCTTCGTCTTCGCGTTTGCGTTTGTACTTTTGATGCCACTCTACCGGGTCGCCCTGCCCGACGGTCATCACGATGTCGCTCGCTTCCGGCGGCATCAGTTCGTCCAGTGCTTGTTTGAACAGCGCGCAACTCTCGCGGTCGAAGGTGACGACCTGCGCCTTAAAGCCGTTCGGCTCGATCTTCTCGCGGTAGTGCTCAACTATGTCGCGGACAATCGTTTGAATGCGTTCGGGTGATTTGACGAGCACCGCCATCTTCGCAGCTTGGCGGGCGAGTTCGGCTTGGTCTTCTTCCGTGAGGTGTCCGGTGATGTTGGCGAAGGCTTCGTCAATCGCGTCTTGGGCGATGCGTAGTTCGATGAGGCGCGCTTCAAAGTGCAAAGGCAGAGTCGCCTTGTCGCGGATGGATTCTTGGAAGCCGTAGCGCGACATGTAGCCGTTCGCGTCTTCGTCCGCGCCGAACGCCCAGAAGGTGTTGCGGTCGCGTTTGTTGATGGGCGTGCCGGTGAAGCCGAAGAGAAAAGCGTTGGGCAGTGCCTCGCGCATCTTGCGCCCTAAGTCGCCTTCCTGCGTGCGGTGCGCTTCGTCAACCATGACGATGATGTTGGAGCGTGCGTTGAGGACGCCTTCCGCCTCGCCGAACTTGTGGATGGTTGTGATGATGACTTTACGCACATCTCCGGCGAGCAGGCGCGCGAGTTCGGCGCGCGTGTCGGCGGGGATGGTGTTCGGCACGTCCGCCGCATTGAAGGTCGCGGTGATTTGTGTGTCGAGGTCAACGCGGTCAACGACGATGAGCACAGTCGGGTTCTGAAGCGCGGGGTGCAGGCGCAGCTTGCTCGCGGCGAACACCATCAGCAACGATTTGCCCGAACCTTGAAAGTGCCAGATGAGACCTTTCTTGATGCGCCCTTCGACGACGCGCTCGACGATTTGATTCGCGGCGTGGTACTGCTGGTAGCGCGGGATGATTTTGATTTTGCGGTGGCGTTTGTCGGTCGCAAAGACGGTGAAGTGGTGCAGGATGTCGAGCACGACTGACGGCTTGAGCAGTTCGCGCGCGGCGGTTTCGACTTCCTTGAGTCCGCTCACGGTCGTATCGCCTTCCGCCTCGCGCCACGGTGCCCAGAGGTCGAGCGGCATTCGGATTGAGCCGAAGCGGAACGCTTTGCCTTCGGTCGCGAAAGAAAAGACGTTGGTGACGAACATCGCGGAGACGTTCGCTTCGTAGTCGTCGTGAATCTGCGCGGCTCCGTCCACCCACGTCACCGCCGGGCGCGTCGGCGACTTGGCTTCGCCGATGACGAGCGGCAGACCGTTGACCAAAAGCACGAGGTCGAAGCGGCGTTCCTGTCCGGCTTTATACGTCCATTGGGTTGTGACGACGAAGCGGTTGTTGGCGAGGTTCTCGAAATCAACGAGGCGCACGCTGGTGTGTTGATTGTTTTCGCCGAAGGGCATGGTGCGCTCGCCTCTGAGCCACATCGCAAACTCTTCGTTGGCGCGCACGAGTCCGTCGTTGTTGACGGAGAGCAGGATGGCGCGGAGTTTATAGAAAACTTCGTCAGCGCGGTCAGGCTGTTGGGCGATTTCGGGGTTGATGCGGATGAGCGCGTCGTAGAGGTGAGAGTCAACAAGCGCGTCGGTAGCGGAGCGCGGCAGGTCTTTGTGAGAGATGAACTCCCAACCTAAACTTTTGCGCGTCGTGGTGCCGCAAAGCACATCGCGCACGAAGGCTTCGACGCTGTTTGATTCATTGAACATCTAAATGCCTTTGAAAAACCGGATGCTTACAGTTAAAGTCGATATAGGAGTTACGGACAATGAGTACACAAATTATCATCGAGAAGCTAAACGATTTGCCGCCGGAGAAACTTACCGAAGTCGAAGACTTTGTTGACTTCTTGCGTGAGCGCACGCGCCGCGAGCAAGTAGAAAGCGCGTCGGCGACAGCTTCAACAGCTTCCGCCCACGACAAACCGCGAACAGTTGACTTGCGCGAGTTGGGCATCTCGAAAGAAGAAGCTGCCGAACTGCGTTTTCGCTTGAGCACATTTGCCGAAGATTGGGAAAGACCTGAGATGGACATCTACGATGACTACGACATCAACAAAGCCACGCTCGATGCCAAGTCATAAACGCGGCGACATCGTGCTGCTCAATTTCCCAACTCTGACTTACGCACATCTAAAACTCGCCCGGCTCTTGTCGTGCAACGCGACAATCTGCGAACAGGTTTGTCGCAAACTGTGCTGGCGATGATAAGCAGCAACTTGACCAGAGCTAATCATCCGAGCCGCGTGCTTATCACACTCCTCACGCCGGGAGGCAAGCAATCCGGCTTGCTGTCGGATTCGGTAATCATGGCTGATAACTTGGCGACGGTTGCGGCAAGCGTCATCACGCGCGTCATCGGCTCGTTCCCGATGACGGAGACGGACACCGCATTGCGGCACACGCTCAACTTGTAACGCGGCGTGCCGCAAAGCACATCGCGCACGAACGCTTCGACGCTGTTTGATTCGTTGAACATAACGATGTCAGAGATGGATCATTAACTTTCCATCTCGTCTGTCATTGGCGACTCTTCTGCGGGAAACGTGATGCGGTCATAGACATCCGTTAAGTCAAGACGGCAATCAATCGAAGCGAGATGGACGCTCGCGGATAAATCATTGACCGCTGAATAGAACCAACCGTTTTCCCGTCTGGCGAAAAGGCTGATGAATGGAAGATTCTGTGAGACGAGCGCGTATTCGACAAGGGATTCGAGTTGCTGATAGCGCATGAACTTCTCGCCTCTGTCGTAGGCTTCGGTTGAATCCGACAAGACTTCGATGATAAGAATCGGGTTCAAAAGAATGTCGCGGTATGCGTCGTGAAACTGCGGCTCACCGCAGACGACGAGCACATCAGGGTAGGAGAACAACCCTTTCATCATCCGACGCGGAGAGGGCAGCACTCCGGTTCGGACTTTGATGTCTTTCGATAATGCGCGACAGGGCGTGCCGCGCAGTTGGGTACTGATTTCACGGGCAAGGTTGATGCAGATGTCGCCATGCGCGAGGCTTTCGCCTGCCATTTCATAAATCTCGCCGTCGAGATATTCGTGGCGTTCTTCCGCCGCGCGTTCGAGCGAAAGATATTCTTCAACGCTATACCTGATTTTTGTTTGCGGTACTACCATGACGAGTTTTCCTTTCTGCGCTTCTGCTTTCCCGAAGCACAGATCATTGTCGCTTTGTCTATAATCCAAAACAAATCATATCAACTTGCACATCGCGCTCGAACGCTTCGACGGTGTTTGATTCATTGAACATTGATGGTTTCTTAATCAGTTCGGCGGTGTTAGTAGCTCTTTGATAAGTGATTTGCCGTAGCCTTTTGAGTTCGCAACGTGCGCTTCCGCAAGTCGTTTCGTTTCCGTGATGCTTGCGATAACGCTTGCTATTCGCTCTTGTGTTTCAAGGTCAGGTAGCGGAACAAGGAAACTTCTGACTTCATCTTGCGAAATGTTTTTCATTGCGCCACCTGTACCTGTGGCAACAGCTTCTATTTGCGAACGCGCTTCATTACTGCGGAGAACTTCCAAAAGGAATGTTTTTGACGCTACCTTTTCATCAACATCTAAACGCAATGTCTTATCACTAAGCATCAAATTGTCCGCGTCATCTGGAACAATACAAGCTCTACCAACAAGCTCGCGTGTATTGCAGCGAGTAATAAGAATGTCATTCATTTTCACGCGAAACTCTTGTCGGAAATCACGAGGTTCAACAAGCCTTTTATTTTCTTCAGGCATAAAGCCGCTTGCGCCAACTGCGCTAACTTTCAACACACCAAACTCGTTTGGCTTCGCTGGTTGACCCACGCCTACAACGCTCTTTCCCGGAGTGATTCCCTTCAAACATTTCTTCAAAGCGTGTCGAGGATGAATGTTGTCGCAGACAACCTCTCTTCGTACTGTTGCAAGTGTTATGGATGTTGCGAAGAGAACAGTCTGCCAAGCAGAAACCATTTCATCAGCCGCCCAAAGAATATCCGCGATGCGGCGTTGCTCGTCCTTCGGCGGCAGCGCGAACTCATAACGCGCAAGGTCGCTCCACTTGGTGCGTGGCGACAGCGAACCGGCAGACGTGCCGAGAGCGTGCTCAAAAAAGCCGTCCGATTGCACGATGAACGGCAGTAACTCCGGCAACAGTTCATCTCCTTTCGGCTCAAACACCAGAATGTCGCCGGAGCAGATGCCGTCAAACTCTGCCACCGCCGCCTTGCGTTGATACGCACGCCGCTTACCAAACAGCACTTGCCCGCGCACAAACTTTCTGGTGAAGCTCGTCCCTTCCTCAATCAATCCCCAACGCTTGATGTGCAGCGATTCAGGGTCAAGATGCTCCAACCCGACGAAGCGTTCCAAGCCACGCTCCAAAGGCTTGCGCTCTGCCACGTCCACGTTACTCACCACATCGCCGAACCGCACGACGCGCCAGCCCGGTTTCAACTCTCCGGCGGGTTCTGTTATCAATACTGTCTCTGCCGTCATGCTCATTAGAGAGGAATAGTGCTGATATTGTTCGTCCACTCTTCCGCTTCTGATGCGCTCCAAATCATCAGCAACTCTTCGATTGCCGCGCGCACGTCTGTTCGTTGCGAAATGATGATAAGACCCGGACTTGTGTTGTTAAGAATGAACTCGGCGAAATGGCGCGGCATCGTCTTGCGATCATGCGAGACGAGAATGCGTCCTTCTCGCGCTGCCAATGCCAAGACTTGTGAATCGTCTAAATCTGAAAGACCAGCTTCTTCTGCCGTCTGAAAATCAACTCGATTCTCGCGCCGCATGATGCCCGTCAAAATGTCTTCGTTGAGGTCGGCGTCCGCCTGAAAGCGCGGCTTCACAAACTCTGTACCTCACGCTCCCGCATCGCTTCCTCAAGTTTGCGGTGCAACTCTGGATTCGCGGCGCGCCTCTCTCCTCGCAGTTTTTCAAACTCCGCTTCTTCACGCTTGAGGTACTCGTCAACCGCGTCCTTGTTGGCAAGGTAAAATGTCAACGCGCCGTAAACCTCTTCGAGCATCACGACCGGAAACGAGCGCGTGATGCTCTCCGGCGATGCGCCGCGCTGGAAGGCATACACAATCGAGTCAAGCGAAACGCGCTTACCAGCGATGTAGTATCCACCGTTGCGCTCTTCGATATATTCCTTACTCATAGTGATTCCTCATTAAGCAAATTCTGAATTGGCAAGCGGTTCTTCTTCGACGCTTCCAACGCTCCAACAACCTCGTTCTTACTCCTTAAACCTTTATATTCCAAGTTCTCGCTTCAAATCATCAAAGTCAACCACAAAAGCATCCTCACCTTCTCGCGCAAGCTGTAACAGAAAGTCCGTGCGGTCTAATCCGGCAATTTCAGCGGCTTTCTCTTGCGACACCTCGCCGCGCTCGTACCAATGAATCGCCGCCGCCAACCGCAACTCGCGCCCGAACTCATCCGGCGAGCGGCGTAGCGCGGAAAAGACATCTTCCGGTATTTGTAAAGTCACGTCCATGTTTTTAATTCTCCACGCCGTAGTTATTGAGTTGCTCGAACATCTTGTTCATGCTCAGGCGCAACTCCGCCGAACTTTGCTCCCACGCCGCTAACGATGCTTCCCCGTCGCCGTCCGCCGCGCTCCCGTTACCCGCGCTCTTACGGCGGCGGACATACAGAGGGATGCTCAAGTTTCCCGCGTTCGCTTCGATCTCATCAAGCGTCGCTACGTGCGCGAACCCTTCCACTTCCGCAAAACTCCGGTATGCGCCCAAGATGCGTTCGGCGTGCGCCTCTTTAAGAAAACTCTGCGCCCGCTCGCGCGTCACTTCATCCACCGCGTTGATAAATAGCACGCGCCCGCGTCGCTCCTTCGGTTTACGCATCCGGCAGACAATGACACATGCCTCCATCGGCGAGTTGTAAAACAGATTCGCGCCCAAGCCGAGTACGCACTCAATCACGTCCTGCTCAATCAAACGACGCCGCATTGCGGCTTCTTCGTCGCGGAACAAGACACCGTGCGGAAATAGAATCGCGCATCTTCCGGTATCCGGCTTGAGGCTCTTGATGATGTGCTGGAAGAAAGCATAGTCGGCGCGTCCCTGCGGCGGCACGCCGAGAAAGTTGCGTCCGAAAGCATCCTTCTCCCACGCGGCGCGATTCCACTGCTTAATCGAGTACGGCGGATTAGCAAGCACGACATCGAACTGTTTGAGCTTATCGCCTTCCGTCAACTTCGGTTCGGCGAGCGTGTCGCCGCGCTCAATATGGAAGTCTTCGATACTGTGCAGAAACATATTCATCCGCGCGATTGCCGAAGTCATCAGGTTGCGCTCTTGCCCGTAGAGTTTAAGATTGCGGTACTCCTTGCCCTCGCGCTTGAGTTGCATCGCCGCCGACAACAGCATCCCACCCGAACCGCATGTCGGATCGTAGATGGACTCGCCCGGCTGCGGCTCAAGCATCAAGGTCATCAGGTGTACGAGCGTGCGGTTGGTGTAAAACTCAGCAGCCGTATGCCCGCTATCGTCCGCAAACTTCTTGATGAGATATTCATAAGCCTGCCCTAACTCATCTTCGGGTACATTAGCGACGGAGAGCGTAAGCGTTGAAAAGTGTTCGACCAGATCGCGCATCGTCGAGTCTGACAGGCGTTCCTTGTTCGTCCACTGTGCATCACCGAAGATGCCGTAAAGCTGTTTCGGATTCGCCTTCTCGACCGCGCGCATCGCGTTCTGTAAAGCCCCTCCGACGTTCTTCGCCACCCCGCGCACATCGCGCCAGTGCGATCCTTCGGGAATCTGGAAGCGATGATGGTCGGCGAACTTCGCATAATCCACATCGCCGCCCGAATCAGCCAACGCTTGTTCGTATTCTTCGTCGTAAACATCCGAGATGCGCTTGAAGAACAGGAGCGGGAAGATGAACTGCTTATAATCGCCCGCGTCAATTACGCCGCGCAGCAACACCGCCGCGCCCCACAGGTAACTCTCCAACTGCGCCTGCGTGATACGCGCTCGTTCACCTTGCGGAGCAAGCGAAGAGAGTAGCGGTTCTTTTATCAAATCAGCTTTGCTCATCCAGCGATGCCCGCCTCATGCAGAAGTCCTCGCAAACGATCTTCAGCCGCGTAAGCTTCGTTCAGCGATTGCTTGAGATTCGATACCGCATCATCAACCGTCATCGTCTCAGCTTGGGCGACAGGTTCGACGTAACGCGGGATATTTAGATTCCAGTCGTTGCCTACAATCTCATCCAACGTCGCCAACTTCGCCGTGCCTTCAATTGTCTTGTAACCGCGATACAGCTTCAAAATCTCTTCGACGTGCTGCGGCTCAAGCGTGTTCTGATTGCGCCCGCGCTTGAACAACCGCGACGCATCAACAAATAGCACCTGCCCTGTTTGCTCCGCCTTCTTACGAGCGCGTAAGACGAGAATGCAAGCGGCGAGTCCCGTCCCGTAAAACAGATTAACCCCCAAGCCGATGACCGCTTCAAGCATGTCCATCTCCAGAAGGCGACGGCGGATTTGACCTTCCGCCCCACCTCGAAACAGCGCGCCATGCGGCAGCACGATTGCCATCCGTCCGGCAGGCACGGCGAGCGATTTAATCATGTGTTCGACCCACGCGAAGTCGCCGCTCTTGCGTGGCGGCACTCCCGCGAAGTTGCGCCCGAACGGGTCGGTCGCCCACATCTCCTCACCCCAGCGTTCGAGCGAAAATGGCGGATTAGCAATCACGCAATCGAACGTCGCAAGGCGGTCGCCCTCGAAGAACGCCGGTTGTCTGAGAGTGTCGCCGCGCACGATCTCGAAATCTCCAACATCGTGCAGGAAAAGGTTGATGCGTGCGATGCCCGATGTCGTCAAATTCTTCTCTTGCCCGTAGAGTTTGCCCCACAGAGCCTTGATGTCGCCGCCGAACTCGCGGATGTGATTAACGGCTTCGAGCAGCATTCCGCCCGTGCCGCAAGCCGGATCGTAAATCGTTTCTCCGGCTTGCGGGTCGAGCATGTCAATCATCAACCTCACGACCGAGCGCGGCGTGTAAAACTCTCCCGCTTTCTTGTTTGTCGAGTCAGCAAACTTCTTGATCAGATACTCGTAAGCCTGTCCGAGCATGTCAGAGCGGACGTGAGTGTTCGTCAATGTGAGTTGTGAAAAATGTTCTACGAGATCGAGGAGCAATTCATCTGAAAGCCGTTCTTTGTTTGTCCATTGAGCGTCACCGAAGATGCCGTATAGCGTGCGCGGATTCCCTTTCTCGATCTCCCGAAAAGCGCGTTGCAATGCGGCACCCACGTTAGAGGTGTTAGCTCGCACATCTCGCCAATGACATCCACTAGGAATTTGGAAGCGGTGGTTCTCAGGGAAGAGGGCGTAATCCTTGTCGCCTTCAGATTCTTCCAGCGCGACCGCTACCTCTTCGTCGAATACATCGCTTATCCGCTTGAAGAACAATATGGGGAAGATGTAATTCTTGAAGTCTGCGGCATCAACGGGTCCGCGCAGGATGTTTGCTGACTCCCAAAGCAGAGACTCCAATCTCGAAACATCAATCAAGCTGCTTTGCATATAGAATTCACAGAGGTGAAATAATTCCTACTAAATACATGACTATCTGATCTGAGTCAGTAGGTTGTTACCTTGTAGGTTATCTTAATTTCGATTTGCCTCGTCCGTCGTAACAACTTGATTTGGTGCATATTCGGTTGGTGATGTTTCGCAAGTTTTAAACTTCGATTCGGTTACCGGGTCATGCGTACATCTCTTTATGGCTCCTCTCGGAAATTTTTCACTCCGCACAAATCTATTACCGTTAGCGTCACACAGAATACAACTCTCAATCATTTGACGACGCTGTGTATCCACTCCCTGAGTAAGTTCGTCCTTTTGCGCATTGTCCTTTCCTCGTTGTGGGTCTCCCCAGTCTTCTACAATCGATGACCGCAATGCTCCCATCGGATTTCTGTCAGCGACTCTGAACTTAAACCACAGGCATTGACGTTTGACTCTTTCTTCCGAGTAAGTCGTCGTGAGTTCCTTGGCTGCTGCGTCATCTAGTCCCATGTTTCTAAGCAGTTTATAGTTATCTGAAAGAACAGCAGCAGCAGAAACATCAAGTGCATTGGTATTGGTAGGTGCTGTTGCTGCTGTTTCTTGTACTGTTTCTTGTACTGTTTCTTGTGTCTCCGATTTTGGGAGTACCCGTCCTTCTATTTTAGGAGTACCCGTACTTTTATTTTGGGAGTACCCAGTATCACTTTTTGAAGGGGGGTTCTCCGAATTTGGGAGTACCTCCCCAGCCCAATTGAGATTCAATCTGTACGTGTTTTCATCGTGCTCGTTCTTGTCGTTAATATTGGTCTTTCGTAAAAGGATTTGTCGCTCCTCTAGTGATTTAAGTGCTCTTGCTACGCTTGAAATTGAAAGCCCTGTTCCTCGGTCTAGCACAGCCCCATCCCGCTTCTTAATTCCGTTGGCGATTTGATTTAGGCTTATGTTATCGCTCTCTTTTCCAAAACCGAAGGTACGACGGGCGATATATAAAGTTACCTTCAGCTCTGCACCAGAAAGTTCGCACATCCACTGATCTAGAATCACATCGGGAATCTGTGTGCTGTTAGGAATTAAAGCTCTTGTCATAAAAATATTGGTGTTGTTAGTAAGTCGCTTAAAATAAGCACTTCGATAATAATGATTTGTTTACTATTTTGTTTGCAGGTTTGCAACCTAAATTTTGCTGGTTGATAGCGGCAACTTATTGATTCTAGGTAGGATACATGCACTCATGCACTCATGCACTCATGCGTCCATGAGTGCATGAGTGATAACCATTACGGGTGAGAATTTATGTGTTGATAGTTAGGATGATATTGCTGTATTCATGTATCCATGCACTCATGCATCCATACATTGATAGATTCATGAGTACATGGATGCATGGGGGCACACCTGAAAAAACAAGGAGACTTTAATGCCGAAAATTCAACCCGGAGTCGTCTTGGCGGTAGGAAATCAAAAGGGTGGTGTCGGAAAAAGCACCAACACCGTTCATTTGGCTGCCGCTCTCGGAGAGCGTGGTTATACCTCGCTAATAATTGATCTTGATCCATCGGCAGGAGCGACCAAACATCTGGGTATCCCACCGGAGAGTTTTGCCGGTACGCTGGAACTTCTTACTACTGAAGAAACACCATCAACTTTGGCGGTAACGGAAAAACTTCCAAAAGGCGTGTCGCTCATACCGGCGCGGTCTGAACTTGCTGAGCTGGATCATCTGCTATCGAAATTTGTTGATCGCACACGAATTTTAGACCGTGCACTATCACTTGCGCGTCCGACATTTGACTTTATTTTTCTTGATACCCCACCGAATCCGGGAGCTATCACAACCGTCGCTGCATACTCGTCAGCCGATTGGTTCCTGCTATCCGCTTTTCCTCATCCACTCGCTGTTGGAGGACTCAACGAAGCCCTAAAGGACATCATTGATGTAAGAGCCCGGCGCAACCCGTCATTGGAAGTGTTGGGTGTTATTGTCACCGCTGTTGATGCCAGAAGTAACTTGTGGCGTGAGGTTGAAGATGTAGTTGATCGGGCACTGCCGGGACGAAGTTTTCAGACAAAGATTTCTCAAGCCATCGAGGTCGCGAAATGTTCGGGGCGCGGAAAAACTTTGCTTCAAATGAAAAGCCATGATAAGCACCCAGTAGCAACCCAATACCGTGCACTAGCTGGTGAAATAGAGGAAAGAGTATTGAATCGTGACGCCTTTATTGCCGGTAAACTCGTGCCTAACCCGATTGGTGAATTGGTAGCAATGCCAGCAGTCTCAGTTAGTAAGTAGAGGAGGAATCTAAGCAATAATGGCAAAACCGCTTACAAAACCACAACGTCAAAGCTCAGTCTCGAACATGCTTGATCTCGCCGTAGGTGCCGCAGCATTATCTAAGCCCGCAACGCGAGAGTCTATCGCTCCAACTCCAATTACGAACGATTTTTCTCCGCCGTCGAAGCACAGAAAGATGAATGGAGAGCCGACAAATGTTTACCGCCAATTCATTCTGACCACCTCGACCGATGAAACGCTAAAAAAGGTATTAAGTATTTACAGTAAAGCGACCGGTATAGATTTGAAGGCGAGTGAAGTAATGAGGGCGGTACTCATTGCGCTTGAGCACGCTACGCCTGAACTAGAGAGGGAAGCGACACGCATCGGTCGATTGAAACGCCCCAAGAACGAGCGTGGCAACGAAGAATTGCGCGATCAACTCGAACGCCGTATCGCTAGTGCGATAATAGACGGAACTCGAGCTACCAAAATCTTCGACATATGAAAGAGAAGTTGCAGCTTTCAGCGGTGACTTGAAATACACATTGAATAATCAAAAGGGAGTGACGTTTATAGCTAGAGATCACACAAAGATGCGATAAGTGTAACCTACATGATATGCTGCCGGAATGAGCGAAAAGAGCGGTGTAGATGACGAAACATCTGTTGTCCCGATTGAAGATGAATATCTATCGGCGCTCCGAAACGCGATTCATCTGTGGGCTGACTCTGCGACATCTGTTAACTCATCCCGTCGTCACGACTTACTGCGTGATAAGGGGCGGGCGGTCGCGGCGTTCTTCCACTTTGCGGGTAAGCATCCGGCGGAGGTGGTCGCCCGTGACGTTAAAGACTGGCAAGCGGAGATGGAGCGTGGCGATGAAGCGGCGGGTAAGCGCGCCCTTAGACCGGCTTCCATCTATGTTCGCACCTCACACCTCTCATCGTTCTACGCATGGGTGATGCGGCATCCCGAACTCGGTCGTCACTTGCGCGAGAATCCGGTGCTGCTCGCCAGACCTAAGGCGTCACGCGCGTACCAAACCGAATCCGTACAGTCGTGGACGGATGAGGAACTACAGAAGTTGATTGCTGTGGTGCGGAAGAAAGCGGAGGCGGGTGAGGTGGTGGGCAAGCGCGACCT
>JBGTMR010000055.1:0-1995 GCA_041743485.1 Pyrinomonadaceae bacterium | reverse complement strand
ACGTGCGTCGCGTGGCGCGGAACTTCGGCGAGAGCATCGAGCCAACGCGCGAGCAAATCAGCGGTCGCATCGGTGAAGCGATACGCGGCGAGGGCGCGCGCGGGGTCGGCGGCAACATCCGGCACGAAATCGTGCGGTTGCAGTTCAACGAAATCTTTGATTTTACCTTGCTGGCGTCTCATCGAGTGCGAATCATTTTGCAGGCTGAAAGCGTGTCGGCGGGTGCTTTTTGAGGGCTTCGACTTGGCGGGTGAGTTGGAAAGCGAAACGAAGGGAAAGATGCTGGATGGAGAGCGGCGGGACGTAAGGAAGCGGTTAAAGAAGCTTGGAACGACGGCGCGTTTCTATCGCGCTTCGCATTTGAATCTAGCACGCGGCTTTGCACGGTGGCAATAAACTATTTCGGCTTGATGGCGAATGACAACGCGCGCCCCATCGAACGCATCAAAAACATTGTTCTCGCTAAAACGCTTTCTCCCGTTACTCGCTTCTGTTTTGCGGCGGTTGTAAAGTCAAAAACATTGGCGGGGAAATCGGTTTCCCGTTACACTGAACGGCAGTCCGGTAAATTAACGACGCCGATTACGACACCAAACCTTTTTCAAATTCGAGCTTTGCTTTCGGAGATTTAAGTTATGTCAAGCCGCACCGCGCACAAAACAACTTCACTCGTACTTACGGCAAGTTTGTGGATGGGTACGCTCTCGATAAGCGTCGCGCCACTCGCCGCCCAACAAACGACGACACTTCCGCCACCACCGCCACCGCCCGTGATGACACGCGCCCCGCAGGGCAGTACGCCGCCGACTGTGCCGAAATCTGATGCGAAGTCTTCGAGCGAGACACAGAAAACCCAACCGGCGGTTGCCGCCAAACCGATTTCCGCGAAAGAGGCGAGTCGCCCGCTTGATACCAACGAAGACCCGCGCTTAATCGGCAAACGCAAAATCAACAACGGCACGGTTTTCACGAGCGGCGGTTCGATTGAAAAAGAGGTCGCTCTCGGTCGCCAACTCGCGGCACAGTTTGATCAGACAGCCAAGTTCGTTGACGATCCGGTAATCACCGAATACGTCAACCGCGTCGGACAGAACATCGTGCTTCACTCGGACGCGAAAATCCCTTTCACCATCAAGGTTGTTGATTCGGATGAAGTCAACGCCTTTGCGATGCCCGGCGGTTTCTTCTATGTCAACAAAGGTTTGATACTCGCCGCCGACAACGAAGCGGAAGTCGCGGGCGTGATGGCGCACGAAATCGCGCACGTCACCGCGCGTCACGCGATGGAAATGCAACGTAAAGGAAACTGGATTCAGGGTGGCTTAATCGCGGCTTCGATTCTGCTCGGCGGCGGCATCGGCGGAGCGGTTTTGCAGAACACCGCCGGATTGGGTTTGGGGGCGACGTTCGCTAAATTCAGTCGCGGGGCGGAAGAGGAAGCCGACCGTTTGGGCGTCCAATATATGTATGCCGCCGGTTATGACCCGAACGCGATGTCCACGATGTTCGAGAAACTTCTCGCGCAAAACAAGAAAAAGCCCGGCTTCTTCTCGCGCACCTTCTCGTCGCACCCGCAAACGCCCGACCGCATCGAGTCGTCGCGCGTACTCGTCGCGCGCTTCCCCGACCGCGAGGAATACGTTCTCAGTACATCGGAATTTCAGCGTGTCAAAGCCCGTTTGCTTCGTCTCTCGAACGCGCGCTTCGGCTTAGGCACGCTCGCCAGCGGCGGCACGGACAGCATCGGACGCCCGACCTTAAAGCGTCGCCAACCGACGCCCGACGCGACGCAAAGCGATTCGACATCCAACCCGAACGGCAATCCGACGGACGATAAACCGAGCGAGCGACCGGTTTTGCGCCGCAACGACGGCGGACAGACCACTCAACAACCCTAAAGTCAGTAACCGTCTTGGTAGAAGATTTAGTCTGAAAACGGGACACGCGAAACCCTTCCTCATCGAACTCAAAGGAAGGGTTTTTGCGTGTCTCATA
>JBGTMR010000054.1:0-12825 GCA_041743485.1 Pyrinomonadaceae bacterium | reverse complement strand
TTGAGCCTTTGGCGAAGAAGCGGTGGCGCGTGCCGTCCGTGCCGACCATCCATAATTCATTGTCGTAACGGTCATTGATTTTGTCGGGCGTGCGGCGCGTATAAACGATTTGTTTGCCGTCCGGTGAAATCTGCGGATTTTGCACGAACACGAAATCGAGAAATTGTTCGGCGTTTAGGCGGTTCGCGTTTTGCGCTCCCGCGACGTGCGCGAAGATGAGCAAACCGAGAGCGGATGTTAAGAGACGACGGGTTGAACGCATAAGTTTAGGAATCTCCGAAAGCGGTGTGATGTGATTTGGGTTTTATCACAGATTTCGCGGCAAGCGAAACAAACGTCATCAAGCCTTTTGACGCCTTACCGCCACTTTGACTTGTCAATTTGACGTGCGCGGTTGTCGGACGTGATGAGCCTTTTTTCCGGCGATTGCCGCTTTATAAAGGGAATGCGGTGGATGGTGCGAGTGATTCGCCGTTATTCGAGCGTGGCACGAAGGTTGTTAAAGGTAAGGTCGGCGCGGCTTTTGAGTTAAGCCTGCAAAAGCTTGACTGACGCGGGCAAGTCCACCGCACGGGACGAACCCATGCAAGTCGCGCCAAAATTTAATTTCACCCCAGATGCGAATCAGGCACTGCCCCACATCTCAATCGAAAGCCTGATTCTTACACCCCGCTTAATCGCCGGAGCTTAATCTAAGCCGAGTGCCTCCGGCATAAGTAGTTCGGGCGATTATGCGGATTTCTTATTTTATCTTGACCGATACAACTCAAAACTCTCCGCACCTTTTGAACCCCCGCACGGAGCTAAAGACCTAACATGAAATCGTTCGATATGTCCGATTACAACTTGGCGGCGCGCCTCTACTGGTGGCTGATGATGACGCTGGGAGTGGCGGCGTTGGCGTGGAGTTTTTACGAGAGTCTGACTTCGTGGACGCTCTCAAACGGCTTGTCGCTCGTCGCTCTGGCGGGCGGCGTCGTGCTTTCGAGTCTGCATCCGGTTCGCATTCCTCATCGTCAGGAAAGCGTGACGGCAGCGGATGTGTTCGTGTTTCTCGGCGCGATAATGCTCGGCGTTCCGGCGGCGGTGATGCTCGCCGGACTCGATTCCGCCGTCGGTTCGCTGCGCGGTTCGCGGCGCATGGCGACACGTCTCGGCGCGCCCGCATTCGCTTCCGTCGCCGGACTCGTCGCCGGAAAAGTTTTCTACCTGACGCTTGCCGCATATGCGGGCGGCAACATCGCGTCGTACCCGCTCGGCACGACCGATGTTCCGCTAAGTGCTTTGATATTAGCCGTCGTTGCGATGGGATTCACACATTTCATTTTCAACACGGGTTTAATCGCCGGACTGCAAGCCCTCAAGAGTCGTCGTCCGGTGTGGCAATTCTGGCGCGACAATTACCTTTGGACTTCGCTTTCGTTTTTCGCCGCCGCCCTCGCCGCGTTGTTCGTCCATCAAGCCATCGTCAATTTCGGACCCCTTCAGGTCGTGCTTGGCGTTGCCATCGTCGCCGCGACGTTTGCGACGTACCGCGTCTATTTCGAGCGTGTTGATGAACAAACGCGCCACGCCGCCGAGATGAGCCGCCTTCATCTGGCGACCGTCGAAGCACTTGCGACCGCGATTGACGCGAAAGATCAAACCTCACACTTCCACGTTCGCCGCGTCCAACTTTACGCCGCCGAGATGGGCAAGTTGTTCGATTTGAAACCCGACGAACTCGAAGCTTTGGACGCCGGAGCTTTACTGCACGACATCGGCAAACTCGCCGTCCCCGACTATATCTTGAACAAACCCGGCGAATTGACCGCCGCCGAGTTCGAGCGGATGAAGATTCACACGAAAGTCGGAGCGCAGATTTTAGAGCGCGTCGGCTTTCCCTATCCGGTTGTTCCCGTCGTGCTTCATCACCATGAAAGGTGGGACGGGCGCGGCTATCCGAACGGTCTGCGCGGCGAACAGATTCCCTTAACGGCGCGTCTGCTCGCGGTCGTTGATGCGTTTGACACGGTGCGCGAAGAACGCCCGTATCGCCGCGCACTGTCGCGCCCTGAAGCGAGTGCGCTGTTACAACGCGGAGCGGGCAGCCACTTCGACCCGCAAGTCGTCGAAACTTTCCTGAACAATATAGACCGCTTCGATGTCAGTATCGCCGCGAAGAATCTCGATTGTTACAGTGCGATTGAAGCGGGCGATGTGCGCGAAACCGGCGCAACGAAAATTGATAATGCGAAGCTTGACACCTCACCACGCGAAGTTCCGATGACGACGGAAAAATATGACGATGCATCGCAAGCTTCACACGCGATAGCCCGCACGTCGCAGGTTCACAACAATCACGACGGCGGCAGCGTGACCGACAATTTGCCGAGTGCATCAAACGTCTTTGGCGGAAAGCGCGTCGTCTCGCGGATGATGCAAACGAATCCTGTACGCAGCGCGGGTGTCGTGCCGTCCTACCTCGACCAAATCCGCGACGCGCACCGCGAAGCTCATGCCCTTTATGAAATCGCGCGCACGTTCGGTTCGTCGCTCGACCTGCAAGACATCGTTTCGATTATCGTCA
This sequence comes from Pyrinomonadaceae bacterium, assembly GCA_041743485.1. Taxonomy (GTDB): domain Bacteria; phylum Acidobacteriota; class Blastocatellia; order Pyrinomonadales; family Pyrinomonadaceae; genus JANDLT01. Next base: position 10,256 of record JBGTMR010000054.1, on the reverse strand, counting down.
ATAAAGTCGGCAACGTCGTCCCGTTCGACACTTGCGCGGTCTATCTCTATGACGAACAAAGTCAGACGGCGACCGCCGCGCACGCCGCCGGACGCTACGCCGATGTTTTGAAAAGCCACGTCGTCACGAGCGGCGAAGGCATCACGGGGTTTGTTCTCGCCAACCGTCACGCGGTCAAAGGTTCGACCGGACAGGTTGACCCGATGCTTGATTGGCGCGACGTGGAATTGCCCGCCGGAACGCGCTTTGAAAGTGTGATGGCTCTGCCGCTGGTGCGCGGCGAACAGTTAATCGGGGTACTCGCCGTCTATTCGTTCACCGCCGAAGCCTACACCGAAGACCATTTGCGCTTGCTCGAAACCGTGACCCGCCTTGCGAGTGACGCGCTGGGGAACGCGATGCACCACGCCGAAATCGAATCGAACTCTTTGACCGATTCGCTGACCGGCTTGCCCAACTCACGCGCCCTTCACGTTCGCTTTGACGAAGAAGCTTCGCGCGCCCGACGCACGGGCGGCAGTTTCCAAGTCGTGATGCTCGACCTCGACGACTTCAAGAAAGTCAACGATACCTTCGGTCATAAAATCGGCGACTTGATGTTGCGCGAAATCTCCGGTGTGCTTAGTACGCAGATGCGCGAATACGATTTCCTCGCGCGTTACGCGGGCGATGAATTCGTCGCCATCGTACAGGACATGGACATCGTGCAGATTAACGAACTGCGCCGCCGCATAGAGCGCGCCGTCAACGACTTCAGCCTTCACGTTCGCGGCGACGCCCGCGCCCGCGTCGGCATCAGCATCGGGGCGGCACGCTTTCCGTCCGACGGTGACACGCTCGATAACGTACTCGTCGCCGCCGACGCCGCGATGTATCACCAGAAATCACACCACAAACAGGGTCATCCGACCGAAGCCGCCATCAACCTCGACGCCAGCGACTTTGCTTCGACGGCGATAAATTAAAGCAGGAGTCAGGAGTCAGGAGTCAGGAGCCAGAATGAAAGACAGGAAGAAGAACCTGTTTTATTCTGACTCCTGACTCCTGACTCCTGACTCCTGCTTCTTGACTTTCCCCCGCGCATCCTTTTCAATCACAGAAGGGCGCGGCATCGGCGTGTACCGGATGCCGCGCCCTTGATGTTTATTCCCGCCTTACTCAATCGGTTGAATTTCCCCTGAATAGCTCCGATTGCCCTTTTTGCAAATTCACAAATTGATTAACCGTAGTTGCGTTCCCGCGCGCATCTTTTTAAGTGAACTTGATGACCGAAGCCTCTCGCGCTAATGCGTTGTTTTCAACTGTGCTGGTCGTGGATGCCGACACGACGGCGCGGGCGCGTTTGCAGCGTCTTTTGGAATCGGCAGGGTATCGCGTTCTGACGGCGGGCGATGCGACCGGAGCTTTGCGGCTCGTTCACGCCGATACGTGCGACATCATCTTTCTCGACATCGAATTGCCGGGCGTTGACGGACTCGCGTTGTGCCGCCTGTTGCGTTCGAGTCCGACAATTTCAGCCCGCGCGCCAAACCAAAACTCTCGTGTGCCGATTATCGTCACCGCAGACGCCGCCAACGAACAGCGACAGGTCGAAGCCTTCGCTTCGGGAGCGGATGATTTCATCATCAAGACTTCGCCCGCCGGAGAAATCTTGGCGCGTATGAACGGGCATCTCGAAGCCGCGATGCGCGAAGGAAGCCTCGCCGGAACGAATCGTGAACTCGCTTTCATCGCGGACTTGGGACGCAGTTTGCTTCACACGCTCGAACCCGTGCAGGTCGCCAGACAAGTCGCGGGGGCAACGTTCGCCGCGATGAATGCCGCATTGTGCGCCGTCGTCCTTCGTGATGATGCCCCTGATGCCGAAGCGATTGTCGCCGTGTTCGACCGCGAAGGCAGCCTCGAAGGTGCGAACTTGATTAACCTCGATGCTTACGAGAAATGGCACGCGACGGCGGCGTCCGAAGTCACGGATGAGCGCGAAAAAGTCAGCGAGCGATTCACCGAGCGGTTGGTCGAACAAGCGCGCTTTATCATTAAGGACAAGCGGCACACGTTGGAATTTGCGGTCGCGCTTCGTTTCGGGAATCGCACACACGGCGCGCTCATCGTCGCGTTTGACCGGGAAGAAGATTTCACCGCGAGCGAAGAACGCCTCGCCGAAGCCGCCGCGCAGGTCGCCGCCCTCGCCGCGCACATCTCGTCTTTGTACGTCGAAACCGCGCGTCAAGCCGGTTACCTCGCGGCGGAAGTCGAACGACGGACGGCGGAAATCGAGCGCGGTCGCCGCTTCACCGAAGCGATTATTGACAGTCTTCCACTGTCGCTTTACGCGATTGATGCGGACTACGACATCGTTGCGTGGAATCGCAATCGTGAACTCGGCACGCAGGGTATCCCGCGCGAGGATGCCATCGGGCGCAGCGTCTTCGAGGTCTTAACGCGCCAGCCGCGCCGGGTGCTTGAAAAGGAATTCGCGCGCGCCTTTTCCAACGCCGCCATCGAACGCATCGAACAAACGACGATTGATGAAAACGGCGCGACGAAGCATTGGCTCGTAAGCAAAATTCCGATGCGCGCCGATGAAACCGGAAACGTCTCGCACGTCATCACGGTCGGCGAAGATACGACCGCGCGCGTTGAAGCTAATCGCGCGGTCGCACGGGCGGAAAAACTCGCCGCCGTCGGGCGTCTCGCCGCCGGAGTCGTACATGAAATTAACAATCCTCTGGCGACGATTTCGGCGTGTGCCGAAGCTCTGGAATCGCGCGTGCTGGAAGGCTCGTTCGGCGAGTCGAAGGAAGTGGATGACTTGCGCGAATACTTGGGACTAATTCGCAGTGAAGCCTTCCGGTGCAAATCAATCACGAACGGCTTACTCGACTTCTCGCGGATGCGCGCTGGAGAGCATCGCCCGGTTTCGATGAAAGTGATTTTGGAATCCGCCGCGCGTCTTCTGATGCATCAGCAACGCGGGCGCAACATCGAAATCTTAACCGACGCGGCGGAAGATTTACCGTTCCTTTCCGGCGATGAAGGTCAACTCCAGCAAGCTGTCATCGCGCTTTCAACCAATGCGATTGATGCGATGCCGGAGGGCGGCAAATTAACTCTACGCGCGCGCGAAAGCGAATTGAAAAACAAACGGACGAACATCATCGTCGAAGTCAGCGACACGGGCATCGGCATCGCTTCTGAAAACTTGCCGAAAATCTTCGACCCGTTCTATACGACAAAGGAAATCGGGCAGGGGACGGGACTCGGACTCGCGGTTTGTTATGGTATCGTGACCGAACACGGCGGGCGCATCGTGGTCGAATCCGCCGCCGGACGCGGCACGACTTTCACTATCACACTGCCCGTCGCGTGACAGGGCAGGTTTAATGTTCAATGTTTCAAGTCGAAGCGTCTCAAGTCGAAGCGTGTCATCGCTGTTTTAACTTTGAACATTAAACTTTGGTAACTACTCAGCCGCGTTCACGCGGCTTTCCGCGAAGCGGCACATAGACCAGCCGTTTGACGGCTGGGGAAGATTGCCAACCAAGTTCATCAGCCCGTATCTCGCCGGGCTTTCGCCAAGCGGCTTGAGCCATTCGGGTGTGGTGGCTGAAGCCCGAAGAGAAGGACGTTAAAACGCCCTTGCAAATTTATTGACTGTCTTACCCATCGCTCAAAGCGATGGTCTATATGCCCTTCGGGAAAGCCGTCTGAAGACGGCTGAGCTACGAACTTTGAACGATTCCTAAATCGTGGAGAAACTTAAACCTTGAGCGACACTCAACCCACACGCCCCATCAAAATTTTAATCGTCGAAGACGAAGCGAATCTGCGACTCGTCTTGCAAAAAGAGTTGGAGCGTCTCGGTCATCAAGTTCAATCGGCGAGCGAAGGCGAAGCCGCGTTGAAGATGTTGGAAGAGGCGGCGGTTGATGTAATCCTGACCGACATCAACATGCCGCGCATGGACGGGATGCAGCTTCTCAAGCGTGTGCGCGAACGCGCCAACCCGCCGGAAGTCATCATGCTGACCGGCTTTGCCACTGTTGACACGGCGGTCGCGGCGATGAAATTCGGTGCTTACGATTATCTCTCGAAGCCTTACCGCATCGGCGAACTCGATGCTCTCGTCAGGCAAGCATCGGAGAAACGCACGCTCCGCGTCGAAAACTCCCGACTCAAACAACAGATTGCGCGTGAACGCGGCGCGCCCGACATCGTGGCGCATTCGCCCGCGATGCGCGAAGCTTTGCGGCTCGTCTCGCGCGTCGCCCCGTCGGATGCTTCGGTGTTAATCGCGGGCGAATCGGGGACGGGCAAGGAACTCATCGCGCAAGCCGTGCATCGTTTGAGCCGTCGCGCCGATGCGTCGTTTGTTGATTTGAATTGCGCCGCCGTGCAGGAAACCCTCATCGAATCGGAACTTTTCGGTTATGAAGCAGGAGCATTTTCAGGGGCGAAGAATCGCAAGTTAGGATTGTTTGAACTCGCCGACGGCGGCACGATTTTCCTTGATGAAGTGACGGAGATGCCCGCGCAGTTACAGTCGAAACTTTTGCGCGCGATTGAGACGCGCTCGTTTTATCGCGTCGGCGGCGTGCGTAAAGTTCAGGTTGACGTTCGCATCATCGCGGCGACGAATCGTGATTTGAAGCGCATCATCGCGGATGAAAGTTTTCGTTCCGATTTGCTGTATCGCATCAACGGCTTCCAAATTGATTTGCCGCCGCTTCGCTCGCGTCCCGAAGACATCGAACCGTTGACGCGCCATCTCTTAAAAACTCTCGCGGCGGAACACATCGAAATCACACCCGAAGCGATGACGCGACTTCAAGCTTACGACTTTCCCGGCAACGTCCGCCAACTGCGAAACTGTCTTGAGCGCGCCGTGATTTTAGCGAACGACAACCGCATCACGACCGCCGAACTGCCGCCCGAAATCGCGCGTCCCGAAGCCGTCGGCTATGCCACTTATAATGCGGCTTACACCGGGTACACGAACGCCGGAAACACCAACGGCGGCGCGCAAACTTCCATCAATTCATCGAACACGATGGGGTCGCCCAACGCCGATGTCGCGGGCGTGCCGCCGCCTTTGCGTGAAGTCGAACGACAACAAATCTTACAGGCACTTGAGCAAACCAACTGGCATCGCGGCAAAACGGCGGACATGCTCGGCATCTCGCCTTCGACGCTTTACCGGCGTCTGCGCGATTACAACCTCGAACGTCGCCCGTAAAACCCAATCGAACATCTGCACCTGAAAAGACGAAGCGGCTGGCAATGATTGTTGCCAGCCGCTTTATCCGTGCGGGGGAGAAAATTGTGGAAGTGGTTTATTACGCTGCCGCGCTTGTTTCGTCTGCCTGTTGTTTGCGACGGCGGCGACGGTAGTAGAGTCCGGCGAGTCCCGTGCCTAAGAGCGTCATGGTCGCGGGTTCGGGCGTCGGAGTCGGTGCGCCGGAAGTCGTGAAGCTGAAGGTGATGCCGTTGTTCCAGAAGTGGCAATCGGGGTCGAAGCCGAAAGCGAGTGTGCGGTCGGTGACGTTGAAAAATTCGTTGAGCCGCGCGAGTTGTGCGGCGGTGAAGTTATAAACGAGGGTCGTCGGCGTCGTCGAAAGATTCGTCAACGTCGTCAGTGCCATGCGTCCCGTGCCGTTGGCGACAAGCGGATTACTACTCGCAAACGCATCGTTGAATCTGCCGTTGCCAGCCGTCGGGTCAACGGTCGTATCTTGAAAGCGGGCGACGCCGCCGTTAAGCGCGGTGTCAAGTAAGGTGACGTACAAGCGATTCTGGTTCGCGTCCCAGTTGGCGATGGTGTTGAAGGTCAACGTCGCGGAAGTGATGCTTTGCCCTTGTAAGTTGACGGCGTTGTTGTTCGAGTCGCGTATCACGCCGCTTTGATTCGGGGCGGGCAAACGCCATGTCACGGCACTGTAATGGTCAAGGTCAACTTGGTTTGCGCCGCTGCCGTTGCCGCGTGGAGCGTTCGGGGTGGCGGGAGCATGGAAAGTGAAAGTATCTGCCGAAGCGATGGTCGGCAAACTAAAAATGATGAGGGCGGCTAAAGACACAATTATCCTGTTCACGGTGGTTTGACTCCGATCTTTTTGTTCTAAATTTGAGTTTGATTTGTTTCTGTCGGCGGATGCTCTGGCGGGAAAGTTTAGCGTGAGCAGCCATTCCGTTACGTTGGAAATTAAATGCCGAGTCGCAGGGTGTTTCCAGAAAAGAAGGGTTTATAGTGGATAACGGACAGTGGATAACGGATAGTTGAAATCATCCTTCTTCACTATCCGTTATCCACTGCTATCTATTTTCCCCAGTTGACGGGAATCAAGTCAGGACCAATCAAACGGTTCTCACCTTCGTGTGAGGTGTTGACGGGTGATTTCGCGGCGTCGCCGTGTGCGTCCTGCGTGTGTATGAAGTGCGCCCCGTACCACATCACGAGGTCTTGGTTAATAATGGATTCACCGTTCACATAAGGGTCAAGGTTGATTTCGGTTTGAGTAAGGGTGAAGTCTCTCTCTCTTCTGCCGTCATCAATTTCGCTGTTTGCTTTGTAGCGCAACAACCACATATCGCCGCGCCCGTATTCGTCCGCCACACCGTCCGCCGTACCGGGACGAATCATATAACTGCGATTGGTCACGGTGTTTGAAACGTACCACCGGCGCGCGTCGAGCGGCGTGCGAATCACTTTGCTTTCGATGCCGACAACCGCACTATCGAACGCCGTTCTGCCGAAGCGATTGAGGGACGGGCGACGTTTGAGCGATTGCCGCACGACGTTGTTTTCCGGCGTGTCAATATCGAAATCGAACCGCCAATAAACGTGATGATTGTGGTCGGTACAGACGCACGAATTGGCAACTGAACTGAAGCCGAAGCGCGGCTCAATCGTGCCGTCGGCGTGGAATCGCCACAGGCTGATATAGCGATACCAACTGGCTTCGAGTTCACTGATAATTACGACATCCGTGCCGTCCATATAAGCCGCGACGCCTTGAAAGTTGCCCGTGTCGTTGCCGGTATCAAGTATCGTGCGCGGCATCTCGGTCGTGACGCGAAAGCCGTTTGCGACATCAGTTCCGTTGGCTTCAAATGTTCCTTCATCCCATTGCCAATCACGATAAGGACCGCAAACATTGTTCTCGTATTGGACGTTGAGAACGGGGACGTGCGCGCGTTTTAAGACCGACTTGCCGCGATAACGCACGTCGCGCAGTTCGACACCGGACGCGCGTTCGCCGGATGAATTTCTAGGGCGCACGACAATCATGTCCCATAATTGATTCTCATTTTGCGAGACGGTCAAACGATACTGCCCCGTCGTGTTTGTGCCGGAATTTATCGAACCGCGTCCCGAAGCGCGTTGCGTCGGGTCGTCCGGTAAGCCGCACGATTCGGCGTTGGCGACGGCGGCGGGCGGCGCACCGTCCGCGAAGCGCACAATGCTTTCACGAATCATATTGACGCCGACGATTTCGTTCGTCGCGCCGTCAGATGAGCGCACGCCGACGAACAATGTGCGCTCAACCGGAGCCTCGTCCGCTGTGTGTTCAAGCACGGGCGGCATCGGTGCGTAAGGCACAAGTTGATTCGACGCGAACTGTTCGGCAAATTCGGGGGCGCGTGCGATGACACTCACCGCGTCTTGAAATTCTTCGTCGTTCGGAAGCGGTTGATAAGTGAGTTCGGTGATTTTGGCGGCGTCGGGTTGGCGCGCATCGCCTTCAATCGTGAACGCCCGATTGCGTTCGTAATCGTAGTAAGTGGCTTTGAACAAGCGCGGTGCTTCGTCGCTTGATTGCGCGATGTTCGTTTGTTTGTTGTCGCCTTCGATGTTTTCAAATGCGAGTAAGCGAGGGCGCGCCGCCGCTCTGGTTTTCCTTGATGCCGACGTGCTGAAACGTGAACGCAGTTTGGCGGCGAGGGCTTCCGGTACAGGGTCGTTCGATTGAATCTCGACGATGCGCAACGCAATCGGTTTTCGCGTTGCATCGTCTTGGCGCGCTTGGGCGCGACGTGAAAAAACAGAAGCACCGACGCCTCCGCCAACGACAAGACACATAAGGCTCAAAACTATAATTAAAGATTTGCGGTTCATAAAAAATTGCCTCGAACAATAGACCTCTTGCAAAAGTCGTCCCGTCAGGGACGTTTGATAATAGCCCAGCGATTCATCGCTGGGTAAAGGAGGAACAACCTGCCGTGTCCCGTAGGGACACTTGAAACTTCGGTCAGTCGTCCCTACGGGACTGGAGAAATTTCCGACATTTCTCCCAGCGATGAATCGCTGGGCTATTGTCAGTTAGTCCCTACGGGACTTTTGCAAGAGTTCTAATTAAGCGAACGGGCAGCCGTGCGCGTCGTGTGTAAAAGGTTGTGCGTTTGAATCGAGATGCGTGCGTGCTTCCCACATCTCAGGAAAAATCTTTTTCTTGAGCGTTGATTGAAGATAAGCGACGCCCGCGCTGCCGCCTGTTCCCTGTTTCGTTCCCAACATGCGCTCGACCATAGCGACGTGATGCACACGCCATAAAACTATTTGCTCATCGTGCGCGATAAGCATTTCTGCGAGATTAAATAACGCCGGATGCTTCTCATATTCGCTTTGCAAGCGGACGTTGACACGCACGCGCCGCCCATAATTTTCTTGCTTCCGTTCAAGGCTTAAACTCTCATCCGCAATTTCAACATCGAAGCCCGCGCGGTGCATCGCACGATAGAACGCATCGCTCAAAGATTCATCGTCGTACCGCTTTTGCAAACGCCCGCTCGCAAAAGCATCTTCATTGAAACTCTCAATCGTGCCTGTATCCTTCATTCCTGATGCGAACTCGATTTCACGAAACTGCATTGACTGAAAACCGCTCGCCGGATTGAGCGCGTCACGAAAACCAAGAAAGTCAACGGGCGTCATCGTCTCTAAAATATGAATCTGCGCGACAAGTATTTTCTCGATTTCAATTACACGCATCATCGCCCGCGACGCGGCAATCAACTTGTCCGCGTTGATGAAAACTATCGCCGCGTCTATCTCGTGCAAGACTTGTTTGAACCACAATTCATAAGTTTGATGAATCGTGATGAACAACAGTTCGTCGTGACGCGACGGACTCGATTGCAAATCCTGCAATGCAATCAAATCAGGCACACGCAAATATGAATTATAAGAAAGCCGCGCCTTCTGCCCGTACTCCGTTTTCAATTCATCCGTCATTCTTTTGCCGCCCTTATCCTTCTGCTTAGTACGCCGCCGCCGCTTCGTGTCCAGTAAAAGATTTTGTGTCAACGATGCGCTTCATCGCTTCTATGATGCGCGTTAATTCTTCGTCCGAATTGTAAAAGTGCGGCGAGATACGAATGCCCGCGCCGGGACGAAAATCAACGAGTATGTTTTCTTCCGCGAGACTCTTGACCACGTTCGCGGCGTGCGGTGTGTTGACGGTTATCGTCCCGCCGCGTTGATTCGCATCGCGCGGCGAGGTGACGGTAAAGCCCGCCGCTTCTGCGAGTTCGATAAGCTGCGTCGTCTGTCTCTGATTTTTGGCGCGTATGTTTTCGACGCCGATTTCAGCGATGATTTCATAACCCGAACGCGCCGAATAAAGCGTCGGAATCGCGGGCGAACCGTGAAGGAAACGCGCGATACCGGCGGCATATTTTATCGCTCCCGCTTCAAACGCGAACGGCTGTTCGTGCGCCATCCATCCCGTGACCTTCGGCTCAAGCACATCGTGCCAACGCGGATGAACGTACAAGTATCCCGCCCCCGCGCCGCCGCATAACCATTTCACAGAACCGCCCGTCGCAAAGTCAACGTCCAAATCCGTCACCGAAAACGGAACCGTTCCCGCCGATTGATAAGTATCTAAAACCACAACCGCCCCGACCTCATGCGCGCGTTCGGTGATTGCCTTCGCGTCTTGCAAGAAAGCACTCTTGAACAGAACATGCGAGATAGGCACAAGCAAAGTTTCCTCATCAATCGCTTCCAACAAACGCTCGTTTGAAACCCTGATGCCGTCATCACTCGGCACGGTCACGATGCGATAACTTCCATCCCGCGCGTGCGCTTCATAAACATAAGTCACGCTCGGAAACTCCAAACTCGAATACACAATCTTGTTCCGCTTACCCTTCGGCGGAAAGCACGACAGGATTAACGACTGACACACCGAAACATTCTGGTGCATCGCAACCGTCTTCGGCGGCGCACCGATAATCGGAGCCAACACATCGCCCAC
>JBGTMR010000053.1:0-1677 GCA_041743485.1 Pyrinomonadaceae bacterium | reverse complement strand
GAACCGTCTTTGAGCCACTGCGGGTTATCTATGACTTCAACCCAAGGTTGCGTTTTGGAATCCGCGCCTTCACGAAAGACGACGGTGGTTTTACCCGTCGCGGCATCGGCATAAGTCAAATCAATAAAATGTTGTTCGCGGTCTTGTGCTTGAAAAACAATCTTGCCGTCGGGCGTCCATTCGACGCGGCTGATGAGAAAATCTTCCGGCTTGTAGTTTGAAGTTTCGACGAAGCGCGGCGCGCCGTTCGCAATGTTCACGACGCCCAATTTAACGAGCGGGTTCGGGTCGCCCGCTTTCGGGTACGGCGTGGTTTCGACGTTCGGGTCGAGGGGAATGTGGTCAACGACGGGGAAGTTCGGCACGGGCGCGTCGTCAAGTCTCAAGAAAGCAATCTGCTTTGAATCGGGAGACCACCAGAAAGCTTTGAAGTTGCCGCGCCCGTAAAGTTCTTCCTGATAAACCCAGTTGAAAACTCCGTTGAAAACCTCCGGCGTGCCGTCTGTGGTTAGTTGTCGCGTTTGATTGGTTTGGAGATTGAGAGCGTAAAGATTATGGTCACGCACGAAAGCGATGTGCGTGCCGTCGGGCGACCACGCGGCGACATCTTCATCGGCGGGAGCATCGGTCAAGCGGCGGGCTTCGTTCGTGCCTAAATCGTAAAGGAAAATCCCTTTCGGAGTGGCGATGAAGAACGCTGTGTTAGTCGGATTGTTCTGCCAATTATCGCCGCGCGCAAAGCGTTTGGCTTCGTCTCCCGTCACGTTTGGAAGTTTGGCAAATCCGGCGGCGATGCGCGTCGCGTCGTTGAAAGGCGTGACGCTGCCCGTGGCAACTTCGATTTTAAGCAGTTGCGGCTCGCGTGTCGCGGGGTCAAGCTTGGTCTGAAGATAATGCGTGCCGCTCGGCAGCCAGCGCAGTTGAGGAACAGTTCCGCTGAAATTGACGCGCTTCTGTGCGTCGTAAATGTCATCAATCGTTAAAAGTTTTTGCTGTTGTGCGCTCTGTTGCGCGCTTTGCTGTGCAATAACCGCCGCATTTAAGCTTACGATAATAGCGATTACCGCAAGATAAGTTTTCAATCTGTGCATTAAGTTTCTCCAGTGGTCAGTGGTCAGTGGTCAGTGGTCAGTGGTCAGTGGTCAGTGGTCAGTGGTCAGTGGTCAGTGGTCAGTGGTCAGTGGTCAGTGGTCAGTGAAGCATGTGATTTATGATTGAGATGTCAAGCATAAAGTTGAACATCAATGAGCGCGGTCTTTGTTCCAACTGACAACCGACCACTGACCACTGACCGCTATCTAGTATCGGCGCGTGGTTGGATGCGAGAGCCGGTGGTGACGATAGTTTCGGGGGAGATTGCGGCTTCGACTCCGATGATTGTCAGGTCTTCATCTTTAACCGCACCGTTCGCGGGCTTCGCGCCGATGCGAGCGTTTTTGCCGATGCGGACTCCTGTGTCAATGACGGTGTGTGAGATGCGCGCTCCGGCTTCTATGCGGCAATCGTCAAGGATAATCGAGCGTTCGATGACCGCCCCTTCTTCGACATACACGCCGCGCGCGAGAACCGAATCGCGCACCGTGCCGCGCACCACACAGCCTTGAGAAACCATGCTGTTCGTGATGCGCGCGGTTTCATGTATCCGCGCCGGAACACGCGGCGTACCGAGCGTGCAGA
>JBGTMR010000052.1:0-25500 GCA_041743485.1 Pyrinomonadaceae bacterium | reverse complement strand
CAGCGCGTCCATCGAACCGGCGTTCGGCGCGCCGAACAAAAAGACTTTATTGATGTGCGCCGCTCCCGCCCAAGCGACATCAGTGTTTCCGTTTGGATTTTTGTTCTCGCTTAAATCATCCGCGCCGTACATCGCGGCGTAGCGTGCGACAAGCCCGCCCATCGAATGCGCGATGACATTGAAACGTAAATCCGGGCGACCCAGTTTAAGTTTCAAAGCCTCAACTTTGCGTATCAACTCCGCCGCCGATTCGACGTTATCCCTGCGCCAATCGTAAGGGAACAGATAGAACGTATCCGCATCATCGCCGTCTCGCGGATCATCCCAATCACCCTGTTTATAACCCGCGTAATCCTGCAACGCACTCACGAGTTGACGATAAACATAAATCTCCGGCGCGCGGCGAAACAGGCGCGCGCTCAGGATAACTTCACTCGCAATCAAATCATCACGATTGGCAGACAAATCACCCGACACCGGCAACGCCAAATCATCCGCCTTCGCGCGAAACGCCGACTCCCAAACAACCTCTTGTGTCTTTTGATTTATCAGCCGCGAACCGAGTATGCCGGGAATGATTATCAACGGACGCTTGCCATTGCGATTCTCCGCCCCCGCGAAAATCCGCGCCACATCCGGCGCACGCCGCACACCGCACGCGCTTAGGAAAGACGAGATGAGACAAAGCGTGAGCAGCCAAACTAAAAACGATTGCTTCGCCGGTTTGTAGTTTGAACCATTCACGCGAGATTTGTCTTGTTCTTCGGAATTCACGCTGCTTGCGAAAGGATTTCTCTTCTACCGCGTCTAATCATTGTTGCGAGGGCGTCCGTGCCATCGTTTTGTCGTCCGCGCGTACCATGATGATTTTGCCGTTTCAGAGTGCGGGAGGTTTCAAGAGTTTGCACGGCGCAGGCGATTACATTTTTCATAAACTCTGCGCGGTCAACTTCAGCTTTGACGACGACCTCACCTTCCGGTATCCCTTCAACGCATTCAATCAACCATCGCCCATTGCAATCTGAAACGCTGTAATAAAAATCTCCGTCCATGAACAAACATTCTATGCTTTCTCCGCTTTTCAATTCACCATGCCAGAGCCGCAAAAGTTCTTTCAACCACCAACGAAGAATGATGACGGGAAAATCATTCCAATCAGGCTCCGGGAAGTGAACATCACCAACTTGTAAATAGATGACGCCGGTGATGTTGTCACCATATCTCAAATTTTCGAGGTCAACATGCGCCCTTGCCGTGTTTTGAAGCACTTCTGACATATCTACACACTTTCTTACACGTCTGCACGATTAGGAAAAGCAGTAAGAATTAACTTCCGTTCTTTGTCATACCAAAAACGTATGCGCCAACCGCTCGCTGTGCCTTCAAGATAAAGCCGGTTGCCGTTATCTTGTCTAAGCAACTCGACATTGGCGGTTCGATACGCTTCTCTAACTGCCCGCTCAATATCACCCGATGTCCAACTTTGCGGAAACAAACTTTTCTTATTACCCGGCGCAAGCCGCGAACCGCCGACTTGATGCCCGCTCACAATTTCGCTCATATCAATTTCAACTTTTGACGGCGCGGGAAGACTAATCGGACGAACAAACGGCTTGCTCCCTAACTTTCTGACCATAGCCGTGATACCGAAACCGTTTTTCAAATCGCAGAATCCGCAATCGGATTATGGCAGATTACCAAGTTCACAGCTAAACATGTTGGCGGTTAATTAAACTCGCCACAAACCCCGCGCCGAATCCGTTATCAATGTTGACGACAGTGACATTCGACGCGCACGAGTTGAGCATTCCGAGTAGTGCTGCGACGCCTTGAAACGACGCGCCGTAACCGATGCTTGTCGGGACGGCGATGACGGGAACGGCGACGAGTCCGCCGACGACTGAAGGCAACGCGCCTTCCATTCCGGCGGCGACGACGCAGACACGCGCGCGCCCAAGCAATTCTCTTTCCGCCAAGATGCGATGAATCCCGGCGACGCCCGCATCCCACACGCGCACGACTTTGTTTCCCATTGCTTCGGCGGTCAACGCGGCTTCTTCCGCGACGGGAATGTCGCTCGTCCCCGCCGTGATAATCGCAATCTCTCCGCTTCCGCGAATCTCCCTGTCTCGACAGACGCGAATCATCTTTGCCGATGCGTGCCATTCGGCTTCGGTGCATATATTTCTGATTTCACCGAACACGTCTTCGCTCGTGCGTGTGATTAAAACATTCGGTGCGCGCTCAATTAGCTTTTCCACGATGTCCACGATTTGCGAACGGGTTTTCCCCGCCCCGAACACGACTTCGGGAAAGCCCTGACGCGCGGCGCGGGCGTGGTCAATGCGCGTGTGTCCGATGTCTTCAAAATGCAAATCGGCGAGTTGCTTTGCCGCATCTTCGCGCCTCACGTCACCCTGTTTATACGCTTCAAGCAAGCGTTCGATTTCGGCTGTGTTCATGCGTCACACTCTACCAAAGTTCTTGCTGTGCTACCTCTGTGCCTCTGTGTTGAGCAAAACGAGTTTAACCACAGAGACACAGAGATTACACGGAGGATGCGCGGAGTGAAGTTTTGATTCATAATCGCCGTTCAAAACTCTTATGGAATTAACCTTAGCCATCACCGGCGCGTCCGGCGCGATTTACGCTTACCGCACTTTGCTTCGACTTGTCGCGCACAAAGAAGTCGAGCGCGTCAATCTCATCATGTCGGATGCGGCGTGCATCGTCGCGCGTGTCGAGTTGGAAGTTGATTTGCGCGAAGGCGATATAAAGGCGATTAACGAGTGGCTCGGATTGGATGCGACTTCAAAACGTGTGCGCGTGCATCGCATTAAAAACCTTGCCGCTCCGCCCGCAAGCGGTTCACACCTTCAAGCCGGAATGATTATCGCTCCGTGTTCAATGGGAACGCTCGGCGCGATTGCTTCGGGTGCGGGTTACAACCTGATTCACCGCGCCGCCGATGTCAGCTTGAAGGAAGGGCGCAAACTCATCATCGTGCCGCGCGAAGCACCTTATAATCAGATTCACCTTGAGAACATGCTTCGACTTTCAAACGCCGGAGCGCGCATCATTCCCGCTTCACCCTCGTTCTATCATCGCCCGAACACGATTGACGAACTCGTTGACCACCTCGTGTTTCGCATTCTCGACCAATTCGGTTTAGGTAAAGCCCAAGCCTCGCGTTGGGGCGAAACTGAAAGCCGGGAAGCGGCGAACAGTGAATAGTTTTCTCGCAAAAGTCTGACGGGTTTTCGTCGCCATCCTCAACTATGTTTTTATATTCAGAGCCGGACAGGGATTTCGTGCGAAGCGCGTTGCGTGACAACGACGGTGCGCCGTTTTCATATACGGAAGTCGGTGCGACGCGCGAATTTAGTAAGTCTTCGCTGCCCGACGGCTACGCGGTTGACCATCATCGTCAGTTGCTTGGGCGCGGGCAGGAAACATACACGGTGGCGGTCAAAGCCTTAAATGCGTGGCGCATGTTCGACACAAGTTTAACGCGCATCGCGCGACCCGACACCGCGATAAAGACCGGAAACATCGTCGCAGTTATCGGTAATCATTTCGGTTTTCACTCGCTCAACTTGTGCCGCATCGTTTATACGATTGACGGTACGGTTGGAAACACCACGCGGTACGGTTTTGCTTACGGCACGCTCGACGAACATCTTGAGCGCGGCGAAGAAAGATTTATGATTGAGTGGACGCGCGCCGATGACTTTGTTTATTACGACATATTGGCATTCTCGCGCCCCAACAATCCGCTTGCCCGCATCGGTTATCCGTTCGCACGCATGATGCAGAAACGCTTTGCAAGTGAATCGAAACAGGCGATGAGGCGTGCGACGGAAACATAACCACTGCCTTGTGAAAAATTATTCAAAGTGGCGATATAATCATCAAGGCGAAACATCAAACCTTCGCAATCAAATAATCGCACGCTGAATTGGTTGGGACTGAATGATGAAGATAACGACCGTTGCCAAAAACTTTCGCACGACGCTGGAGATGATAAAAATCGAGCATACGCTGTTCGCGTTGCCGTTCGCGTTTTTGGGTGCGGTCTTGGCGGCAAACGGCTTGCCGACTTTGTATCAAATCTTTTGGATAACGACGGCGATGATCGGTGCGCGCTCAAGCGCGATGACGTTCAACCGAATCGCGGATAAAGAGATTGACAGGCGTAATCCGCGAACCGCGATGCGCGCTCTGCCTGCGGGAGCGTTGTCAACAAGCTTCGCGTGGATGTTCACGATTGCGTCAAGCGCGCTGTTAATCGTCGCCTCTTACATGCTCAACCCGCTCGCGTTTTACCTGTCGCCCGTCGCATTGGCAAGCGTGTTTCTTTATTCATATTGCAAGCGCGTCACTTCGCTTTCACACATTGTCTTGGGTTGGTGTCTGGCAATCGCACCGACGGCGGCGTGGATTGCGGTGCGCGGTGCGATTGATTCACCTGTGCCGCTTTTGTTGTCCTTCGTCGTGCTGCTGTGGACGGCAGGATTTGATACTTTGTATGCGTGTCAGGATTTCGAGTTTGACCGCCGTGCGAAACTGCATTCACTGCCCGCGCGCTTCGGCATCAACCGCGCGTTATGGATTGCGCGATTTTTACATCTGTCGGCTTTCATCGCGTTGCTTGCGTTGTATGCGGCGACGAATCTCGGAGCTTTAGCGTTAATCGGTGTCTTACTAACGGGAGCGTTACTCGTCTATCAACATCGCCTCGTCAAAGCCGATGACTTATCGAATCTGAACGCCGCGTTCTTCACGACCAACGCCTTTGTCAGCCTGATTCTGTTTGCGACCTTCGGCGGGGCGATTTTGATAAATCGTTATAATTAAGTACCCATTTGAAATATCAGATTTGAGATTGGTTTTATGAACTTTTCACACGACGCGAACTTAAATGTCATCGCGGAAAAAATCGAAGCGGGTAAGCGTCTTTCGTTTAACGACGGGCTGGCTTTGTATGCGACGAATGACTTGGCGGCACTCGCCAAACTCGCGGACAGCGTGCGCCGCAAGCGTCACGGCGCAGCGACTTACTTCAACGTCAATCGTCACTTCAACCCGACGAATGTTTGTTATGTTGATTGCAAGTTCTGCAACTTTTTCGCTAAACCGCGCGACGCGCACGCATACACGCACAGCATCGAAGAAGGCTTGGCGATTGCGACGAAAGCCGTTGCCGAAGGCGCGACCGAACTTCACATCGTCGCCGGACTCAACACGAAACTTCCCTTTTCATACTGGACGGATTTGCTGTCAACCATCAAAACCCGTCACGCGCATCTGCACCTCAAAGCCTTCACGATGGTTGAACTCGACCACTTCGCGCGCTTCTATAAAATGACGGACGAAGCGGTTATCGAAAACTTGAAAGCGGCGGGCATGGATTCATGTCCCGGCGGCGGTGCGGAAATCTTCGCCGAAGAAACGCGCGATAAACTTTGCACGCACAAATGCGACGCCGCGCGTTGGCTTGAACTCGCGGGCAAAGTTCACGCCGCAGGTTTGAAGACCAACGCGACGATGCTTTACGGTCACATCGAAAAGATTGAGGACAGAGTTGACCATCTGATTCGCCTTCGCCAACAGCAAGACAAATCCGGCGGCTTTCAGTGTTTCATCCCGCTCGCGTTCTACCCGCCGGGTTCGCAACTCGAACATTTATCACCGCCTTCCGGCATTGATTCGTTAAAGACAATCGCCGTTTCGCGTTTGATGTTGGATAACTTCGCGCACATCAAAGCTTACTGGGTGATGCTCGGAAAGAGCATCGCGCAGGTCGCCTTGCACTACGGCGCGAACGATTTAGACGGCACGATTACCGAAGGCGGCGAACTCTCCGAAGCCTATTCGGTCGAATCCGGCGAAGTAAAAATGAACAAGTCCGAAATCGTGACCTTGATTGAAGACGCGGGCTTTGAACCTGTCGAACGGGATACTGTTTATAATCCGATCCGGCGCAATCCGCGTGTTCATCAAGTGATTGAAAATTTACTGGCGGCGGTTTGAAAACTTATGAGCAATACACAAAAGGCTTACGGCATTTATCCATCGTGAAGACTCGCTCTATGTTTCGATTTGTCCCGAACTTGATATTGCGAGTCAGGGAAAGACGGTTGAAGAGGCGCGTAACAATTTGATTGAAGCTGTTGAATTGTTCTTTGAAGTCGCCAGCGAAGAAGAGATACAACGTCGTTTTAATTCCGAAACTTACGTTACGTCTATGGAGGTCGCCGTTGGGTTAGTTGCGCGTTTGAAAACTGCTTTGTTAAGTAACTACTCAGCCGCGTTCACGCGGCTTTCCGCGAAGCGGCGATTAGACAGGTTCCGTTTGACGGCTGGGGACGATTGCCAACTAATCTCCGAAGCCCGTTTCTAACGGGCTTTCGCCAAGCGGCTTGAGCCGTTCGGGTGTGGTGGCTGAAGCCGGAAGAGAGAAGGACGTTAAAACGCCCTTCTTTGTTTTTCAACTATCAACCCAGCCGTCAAACGGCTGGTCTATATGCCCTGCGGGGAAGCCGTCTGAAGACGGCTATAAGTTACTTTATGAAAACAATTACACTTGCACATTCCCCCGATTCCGACGACGCTTTCATGCACTACGCCTTGGCGACGAACAAAATCGAGACGGGCAAATATCGCTTCAAGCATGTTCTGAAAGATATTCAAACCTTAAACGAAGCGGCGCGCGACGGCGTGTACGACATCACCGCGATTTCGTTTCACGCTTACGCTTACGTTTCCGACAAGTACGCTCTCTTGCCGCATGGTGCTTCGATTGGCGACGGTTATGGACCCATCGTCGTCACGACGGAGGGGAACAAAGACCGCGCGGTTAAGGATTTGAAAATCGCCATCCCCGGCACGATGACGAGTGCGTATCTCGCCTTGAAATTGTATGAGCCGAACTTTGAATATCAAGTCGTCGCGTTTGATGAAATCATCGCTTACGTCAAAGCGGGCAAAGCCGACGCCGGGCTTTTGATTCACGAAGGGCAACTGTTTTACGAAGATTATGGCTTGTTCAAGATTTTAGATTTGGGCGAGTGGTGGAAGGCTGAAACAACACTGCCCCTGCCGATGGGCGGCAATGTCATCAGACGTGATTTAGGGGCGGACGCGATGCGCGAGATTTCCGGGTATCTTCATCAAAGCATCGCCTATTCAATGGAACACCGCGAAGACGCGCTGGCTTACGCGATGCAGTTTGCGCGCGACATGAAAACTGATTTGGCGGATAGATTCGTTCGCATGTGGGTCAACGATTTGACGCTCGACTACGGCGAACGCGGGCGCGAAGCGGTGCGGAGATTCTTGAAAGAAGGTGTTAAGAGCGGCGTCATTACGAACGATGTTCAGGTTGATTTTGTTGAATGAAATCACAATAATTACCATCGAACGCGAGTTCACAGGTACAACGCGCCCTTTGCCCGCGCGCATCTTAAACGGTCACACAACGATTTAATTCACGGTGTGACCGTTTTTGTTTTAAGTCTATCTTTTTTGAGGGTTTAGTTTATGAAGCGATTTGTTTTCTCCATGCTCGTCGTCGCGGCTTTATCAGGCAGCGCACCGACGATTGTTTCTGCCCAACAACCGTCGAACGCGACGATTTCCAACGCCACGCCGGGAACGCTGCCCGCCGCCGAAATTGACCGCATCATACGCGCCTTCACCGCGAAGGAAACCGCGTTTCGTGAAGCGTTAAATCAATATGGATTCAAGCGCGAAGTTGACATCCGCGACATCGGGGCGGGCGGTCAAGTCGCGGGCAGATACGTTCGCAATTCGCGTTTCGTGTTCGGCGACAACGGCGAGAAGTTCGAGAAGATTGACTACATGCCGATGCAAACTTTGACCAACTTTACCTTCTCGCAAGAGGATTTGGAAGACTTGGGCGGCATCCAGCCGTTCGCCCTCGAAGCCGCGAAAATCAATCTTTATAGTTTAACTTACGTCGGCACGGAGCAGATTGACGAAATTGACACTTACGTTTTCGATGCCGCCCCGAAAGTGATGCCGAATCCGAAGAAAACTAAAGAGCGTTTGTTTCAAGGGCGCGTGTGGGTTGATAAACAGGATTTGCAAATCGTCAAAGCGCGCGGCAAAGGCGTGCCGGAAGATAAGAATAATAAGTATCCGATTTTTGAAAGCTACCGCCAACAGGTTGACGGTAAATACTGGTTTCCGTCGTATGTTTCCGCCGATGACGAACTCGTTTTCGAGAACGGCGGAGTCGCCCGCGTGCGCGCCACAGTCCTTTATAAAGATTACAAACGCGGTACAGGTAAATTGATTATCGTCGAAGATGACGGCGAGATTTTGGATTCGCCCGAACCGGCGACGGGTGGAAACAACCCCGCACCGAAGCCTAAGAAGCCGTAAAATCTTTGCGGCTTCCGATGATTAAGAAACAGTGAAACGGAGGTGAACGGAGGCATAACGGAGTAGAACGGAGAAGCAGTTATTTGTCTTCCTCCGCTTCCTCCGTTATGCCTCCGCTCACCTCCGTTTTACATTTCTGCCGCCTGAAGTTATAGCGGCTTGTCACATCTTCGACGGCTTCAACTCGTCCGCGATGAGCATTCTCACCTTTTCGGTCAAACCCTTCACATCCTCGCCGCTTAAACCTTCGACTTCAACCGGATCGAGAAACAAGACTTCAATCGTGCCGGGTTTGGCTTCGCCCGTTCCCTTGCCCATCAGTTTATCCGTGTTCTTGAACACGACCGGCACGACGGGCGTACCCGTTTCGACCGCCATGTAGAACGCGCCTTTCTTAAACGGCAACAACTCGCCGGGATAGGCTCGCCTGCCTTCGACGAACACGCCGAACGAGCGTCCGCTTCGGATTTTATCCGTTGCCGCGCGCACCGTCGTCGCCGCGCGTTCAAGGCTCGAACGGTCAATCGCCATGATGTTGACGTAGCCCATGCCGTACCCAAAAATTGGAACTTTCAACAACTCCTTTTTCGCAAACAAACCTATGCGACGATTGATGCAGTTGAACAGCACCGACGTATCGAGGTACGAACGATGATTCGCGGCGAAGATATAAGTCCGGTTCGGGTCAAGCTTTTCAAGTCCTTTTAAGTTCCAATCCGTACCGCTCAAACGCAACCACAAACGCCCGCCGAAGTGCGCCCAAGGGTAAAGCCACTCGCGGCGATTGAGCAGCCGACAAACTAAAATCACGAGCGGAGCGATCACGAGCAGAATCAGCGCGGCGGCGGTTAAAGACCACCAGTACCACAAACGCCCTGTCAACGATGGAGCAGTTCGCCTCGCATCCGACCCCGCGCCGCCTGTGCTAGACTCATCACGCACACCGCCAAATTCATTACTATCATTATCGCCGCTTATCGCTTCGCCGGAAGGATTTTGTATATGCTTTGCCATAAACCTCGCTTTGTATTGTCGTTGCATTCCCGCTTCAAGTTTCTTTGCTCGCCTTGTATCACGTCATGCGTCGTAACTTTCTTGCTTACCGCGTGCTTGATGACATCCGATGCCCGCGCACAACGCGCAACCAGAACGACGATTCCGACGCCGCAATCCGTTCTCGGTTTCACGCCGACCGATGAGCGCACCATCGCGGATTGGACGCAAATTACAAACTATTTCAATCGTCTTGATGAGGCGAGTGGGCGCGTCAAACTCGAAACCATCGGCACAACTACCAACGGCAAACCGTTCATCGTCGCGTTCATTTCAAGCGCGGGTAATATACGCGACCTTGCGAAGTATCAAGAAATCAATCGCCGTCTCGCAGACCCGCGCACCATCCGCACCAAAGATGATGAAGCGCGTTTGATTCAGGCGGGCAAAACCATCGTCGCCATTTCGTGTTCGATTCATTCAACGGAAATCGTCGCCTCGCAAATGTCCATGCAGCTTGCCCACGAACTCGCATCGGCAAGCGACGTTGAAACGAACCGGATTTTAGACGACACGATTCTCATGCTCATCCCTTCCGCCAATCCCGACGGCGTGGACATCGTAGCGAACTGGTATCGCAAAACACTCGGCACACCGCACGAAGGCACGGAACCGCCTGAGCTTTATCATCCTTACGCCGGACACGACAACAACCGCGACTGGTTCATGCTCAACCTGAAAGAGACGCGGCTGGTGACCGAACTGTTCTGGAAAAACTGGTTTCCGCACATCGTCTATGACGTGCATCAACAGGGACAGGCGACCGCGCGTTTCTTCATCCCGCCGTTCTTCGACCCGGCGTATCCGCGCATCTCGCCCGTGCTTTTGCGCGAAGTCGGCTTACTCGGCGCGCGTATCGCCGCCGACCTTCAAAGCACGAACACACCCGGCGTCATCACGAACGCGGTTTATGATATGTGGTGGCACGGCGGCTTTCGCACCGCGCCTTATTATCACAATTCAATCGGCATCCTCTCCGAAGCCGCGAGCGCGAAACTGATGTCGCCCGTCACCATCACACGCGAACAACTCGCCAAATCAAGCGCACGCGGAATGCCGAACGCGCTTGAATCCGCGATTAACTTTCCCGAACCTTGGCGCGGCGGAACGTGGCGACCGCGCGACATCGCAAAAATGGAAATGACGGCGGCGCGCTCCGTCCTCACAATGGCATCACAACGCCGCGAACAATACTTAAACAACTTCGTCCTTCTCGGACGCGACAACATCGAACGCCCGCTTGCCAAAGATGAACCCGTCGGGTATCTCATTCCCGCCGGACAGGGCAGAGATGAAGCCGTCGCGCACCTCATCAACATCCTCACGCAACAGGGCGTCGAAGTTCACCGCATGGAGCGCGAACTACACACCGTTCAGGCAAATGCCTCGAACACCATGCCCGTTGAAACGCCGCTCGGAAGTTACCTCGTCTTACTCGCGCAGCCTTACCGTTCAAACGTCCAAGCCTTATTTGAAAAGCAAACGTATCCGAACCGCCGCACCGCTTCGGGCGAAACCGAACGCCCTTATGATGTCGCCGGGTGGACGTTGCCTTTACAGATGAACATCGAAGCCGTGCCGCTTGTGAAGATTCAAGAAACCGATTTTCGCCGCACGCTCAAGCTTGTGCAATCGGACGCGGAGGTGCGCCGCGACTTGGGCTTGTCGCTCAATAACGGTGTCAGAAGAAACTTTGCCACACCGAATTATGTGACCAATCCTTTAACACGCCCGCGCCGCGTCGCTCTATATCGCAGCCACACCGCGAACATGGACGAAGGTTGGACGCGCCTTGTGTTCGATACATTCAACATACCGCACACGACCCTACGCGATGCCGAGATGCGCGCTGGAAACTTGGGGGCGAAGTACGATGTAATTGTGCTTCCATCGCAACGCATGAAATCCATTGTCGAAGGCAACGCGACGGGCAGTTATCCGGCGGAATATACTGGCGGCATTGCGAGTGCGGGCGTGAAAAATTTGCGTGAGTTTGTCGAAGCGGGCGGCACGCTCGTCTGTTTCGATGCCGCGTCGGAACTGGCGATTAAGGAATTTAACTTGCCCGTGCGAAACGTACTTGAAGGGGTCAAGCCGATTGACTTTTATTGTCCCGGTTCGATTCTTCAACTCGACGTGAACACCACGCACCCGCTCGCACGCGGCTTGTCGAAAAACACTCCGGCTTACTTCATCAACAGTTCGGCGTTTGAAATCACGGATGCCAAATCCGATACAGAGAATCAACAAACCCCGCGCGCCGTCGTCGTCGCCCGCTACGCCGCGCAAGACACGTTGCTTTCCGGCTATCTGCTCGGAGACAAACTCATCGCCGGACGCGCCGCCCTCATCGAAGCGACATTAGGCAAAGGGCGCGTCATTCTGTTCGGCTTCCGTCCCCAACATCGTGGTCAAACGTGGGCGACGTTTCCGTTTATTTTCAATGCGCTGGAACAGTAGGCAGTAGGCAGTGGGCAGTGGGCAGTATGAAGACAGAAAGACGGTTCGATGTTCAAAGTTTCAAGTTCAACGCGCAATGATTAACGTTGAACGCACGTTTTATTCTGCCTACTGCCCTCTGCCTACTGCCTATTGTTCTTCAAACCACCGTCCCATCGTAAATCACCGCGTCCTTAGGGACGATGATGATGTGGTCGCGTATGAAGTAACTGCCGTCGGGAGCGTCCAGATGTTCGATGCCCGCGTCGTTGACAAGGCGCACGCCCGCCCCGATGCGCGCGTTCTTGTCAACAATCGCGCGGCGAATCAGAGAGTTCGCGCCGATGCCGATGCGCGGGCGGCGCATCTCGAAATCCGCTTGCATACTCTCCAAAGATTGATACGAATCCGCGCCCATCACGACCGTCTGTTCGATGTGCGCTCCGGCGTCTATCCGGCTACGCAAACCGATGGTCGAGTTTGTAATACGCGCCCCGTTGATAATGCAGCCTTCGCTAATCGTCGAATCGAAGATTTCGCAGTTCTGAACTTTCGAGGGTGGAAGATAACGCGCGCGGGTGAAAATCGGAGCGTTGGCATCGAACAGGTTGAACTTCGGAAGTAAGGCTGCCGTGTCGAGGTTGGCGCGATAGAAAGCACTGATAGTTCCGATGTCCTCCCAGTAACCGTTGAACAGATGCGCGTGGACGTTGCAACAATCAATCGCCGCCGGAATCAGTTCGCGCCCGAAATCAACCCACTCGTCGTTTTCCTCAAGCATCTTTTTCAGGTACTCATATTTGAAAACATAAATCCCCATCGAAGCGAGAAACGGACGGGCTTCGGCTTGTTCGGGGCTTATCTTAAACAGCTTGCTTGTATCAACCTGCATCGCATCGAGGGCTTCGCCTTTCGGCTTCTCACTAAACTCCGTGACGCGCCCCGTCTCATCACACTTCATAAGTCCAAACTCGCTCGCTTCATCGCGCCCGCACGGGACAACGGAAATCGTCACGTCCGCGTCCGTCTCATCGTGACGCCGGAGAAAGTCGCGGTAGTCCATGCGGTATAGATGATCGCCGGAGAGAATCAGAATCGTGTCAATGTTCCAGATGTCAACGTGCGGCAAAACCTGTCGCACCGCGTCCGCCGTCCCTTGAAACCATTGCGGCGAATCGGCGCGTTGTTCGGCGGCGAGTATCTCGACGAACCCGTCGGAGAACGCCGAGAAGCGATAGGTCTGTGAGACGTGGCGATTGAGCGAAGCCGAGTTGTACTGCGTCAAAACGAAAATCTTGACGACATCGGAATTGATGCAATTGGAAATCGGCACGTCAATCAAACGATACTTGCCGCCGAGAGGCACGGCGGGTTTCGAGCGATATTGCGTGAGCGGAAACAGGCGCGTCCCCGCACCGCCGCCCAAGATGAGAGCCAGCATTCTGCGTGTATCAACCATCGTGATTCACCTTTTAGGGAGTTGTTCGGATTGAAGAACGATTGAGGCGAGAGCATAGACGCAACGCAACGCGCGCCGCAAGGTTAGGCTTCATCACAAAATCATAAACGTCACATCCGGTTTGCTACAATTCAGCGAAACACTTTCTAAACACCGATTTTGGAGGCGCGCATTATGGCTATGACAACGATTGATGAAACCAAACTTAAAGACTTACTGAAAGCGGCTTTGCTTGAGGCTGTCGAAGAACACCGCGATTTAGTTCGTGAAATTGTGGAAGAAGCACTCGAAGACATCGCCATGTCACGCGCTATCGAGCAAGGGCTTAACAGCAACGTCGTCACGCGGGGCGAAGTCTTCGCGCTCTTAGAGGACAAATCGTGAAAGTCGCGTTCAGAGATAGCTTTGCCAAAGACCTGAAAAGCGTCAAACATAAAGCGTTGTTAAAGCGCGTCAAAGACTTGATAGAAACTGTTGAGCAAGCCGGTACTTTGGCAGAGATTCCTAATTTGAAAAAGCTCAAAAACGGCGGGAATTATTTTCGTCTGCGATTAGGAGATTATCGTCTCGGCATCGCCCTTGAGAATGATGTCGTCAACTTTGTCCGCCTGTTAAATCGGAAAGATATTTACAAACATTTCCCATAAAACCAATCATAACTTCAAATCAATAAGCCTTTGCGGTTGTTGATTGTTCAACCTTATTGCCCGCCGCTTCCTGTGCAATCTTGACGCCGACACTCGCGCCGATGCGGGTCGCTCCAGCTTGAATCATTTGCCGCGCGTCTTCGATTCCTTTGACGCCGCCCGAAGCCTTGACACCTAAATCGCCGCCGACCGTGCGCCGCATCAGTGCGACATCCGCGACGGTCGCGCCGCCTTTCGCAAAGCCCGTTGAGGTTTTAACGAAGTCCGCCCCCGCGCGTTTCGCCGCCTGACATGCGCGCACTTTTTCTTCGTCGGTGAGCAACGCGGTTTCAATGATGACCTTGCACGTCACATCAAATTCGTGCGCCGCTTCGACGACGGAGCGGATGTCGTATTCGACCGCGCAGTCATCGCCGCTTTTAAGCAAGCCGATGTTCAAGACCATATCAACTTCGCGCGCACCGTGCGATATGGCGCGGCGGGCTTCGTAAGCTTTGACATCAGGCAGCGTCGCACCCAGAGGAAAGCCGATGACGGTGCAGACCGGAACGCTTGAACCTTCTAGGAAACACCTCGCCGCACGCACCCACGTCGGGTTGACACACACGGAAGCGAACTTATACCCGGCGGCTTCGTCGCACAATTTCTTTATATCGCTCTCCGTCGCTTCGGGTTTAAGTAACGTGTGGTCAATCAGACTTGACCAGTCGCCCGCCGTCGCCGTTTGTCCGAGAACCAACCCGATGCGCGACGCTCCGGCGTCCACGATGCGGTGCATACGCTCCGGGCAACGATGAAAACAGTCGCCCGCGCAACCGCACAAATGGCTTTGGGCATCATCACCACCTTCGCCGTCAAGCCGCGCGATGATGACTTCCGTAATCTGCTCGATAAGGGCTTCGAGATTGCCATTAGTGTTCATCTTCAACTTGTTCCTTACTCCGTTCTAATTTGTTTGCGGAGCGATGATGTCCCACAACAATGCCGTGTCACCTTTCGCGCCGGTGGCGAGTGTGCGCCCGTCGGGGCTAAAGCGAATCGGTGAGCGGGCGCGCCCGTCAAGTTTCTGCATAGACTTTCCGTTTGTCGCGTCCCACACCGTTACACCGTCATCGTTCGCGGTGATAATCAAGCGTGTGTCGGGACTGAACGCGACCCACTGCGTCTCGTCTTCGCCTTTCGGCAGGGTGTACTTCAATTCGCCCGTCGCTATGTCCCACACCGTCGCCGCATATCGTTTATTGCCGAACACGACGAGCGAGCGTCCGTCGGGACTGAAGAAGGCTCCGCCCTGCATCATGTTCTGTTTCGTGTTCTCAAGCGTCGCGCGCTCTTTGAGGGTTTCGGCATCAAGCAACCGCACATCTTGTGAGAAGCCGAGTGCCGCGATTGTTTTACCGTCATTGCTCCAAGTGGCAAAAGCTATTTTCGCGGCTTCGGCGACGGACTGTATTTCCCCGCTCTCTACATCTACTAACCTCATCTCGCTCTTTGCGTTGAAGGCGGCGAGGGTGCGCGCGTCTGGAGTGAAGATGACGGAGCGAATGTTTTCTGATGGTGCGGCGATGACGGCGCGTAGTTTTCCGGTCGCGGCGTCCCATAGCTTCGGCGTGTGGTCGCGGTCAAGCGTCACGATATATTTGCCGTCGGGACTCCACTGCGCGGACTCAATAACGAAAAGATTTTCCAAGTTAAAACTTAAAATGTTTTTCAAATTATAGCCAAACCCACCGGCGAGAGTTTCACGGTCAAGCTTGTGTTCGAGTTTGCCGGTCGCGGCGTTCCACACAGTTGTGATGTCGCCGGGTTGTTCATTCAAAATCCACTGCCCGTCAGGACTGAACGGAATCGGCATCATCTCTTTGCGGAGCGTCGTTGCCGTGCCGCGACTTTTCCGGTAACGCCCGCCAGCGGCGATGCCGTCAAGCGTATGAAGCAGCTTTCCGGTCGTCGAATCCCACAGCATGACTTCTTTATTCGGCACATAGCGTGTTGCAATCAGCTTGCCGTCGGGACTAAACGAAAAGGCATCGAGCGTACCCTTAGCGGCATCGAGCGTAAAGCGACGTTCGCCTGTGGCGGCATCGCAGATGCTGATTGTTCGCTTGTCGCTACGGATGGCGATAAGTTTATTGTCAGGACTAAACGCAAGCACTGCGGGTTCGCTCTTTGAAAGCGACGGACCTTTGTAGTTTTGCAACGTCGCACGCAAACGCGCGACGGGTTCGGTTGTTTGAGCAATCGCGGCGGGTGCTTTGTCATCAGGCACGCCCGTTTGCGCGGACGGATATGAAGCGATACAGAGAAAACAGACGATGGCAATCATCAAATTGCGCGGGTGAAGCGAGGGGGATAAATTCATATTTCTTCCTTATTCGTGAATTTAAGGTGATGGGGTTTGGTGTATTCGGTCAAGAATCTAACGAACATGTTCACGCTCAATGGCTTCGATTTTGGCGACCCGTTTACGGTGGCGTTCTTCGCGTAAGTCGCTGGTGAGCCAAGCGGTGACGATTGCCTGTATTTCGTCGAAGGTGTTGATGGAACTGCCGAGAGTTAAGACGTTCGCGCCGTTGTGTTCGCGTGAGTTGCGGGCGAGGGCGGTGGTGTAACAGGCGGCGGCGCGGATGCCTTTGACTTTGTTGGCGGTCATCGCGCTGCCTATCCCCGCGCCGTCAATGATGATGCCGAGTTGGGCTGTGCCGTCTGAAACGGCGCGGGCGACGGCAAAGGCGATGTCGGGATAATCAACCGCGTCGGTCGAGTGTGTGCCGTAATCCCGCACCCGATTATTTTGGGCGGTCAGGAAAGTTTGAAGCTTCTGTTTCGTTTCAAAGCCGCCGTGATCCGCGCCGATGGCGATAGAGCGAGCGACGGCTTTTGGCGTGCGGGAGACGCGGGAAACGAGTTCGATGCGGCGTTCGCGGATGATGTCGGCGGCAAGCGGCGTCAGGCGCGCGTTCTCGCGGACACGCACGCGCGCACCTTCCGGTAAATCACGTAAATCGAGCTCGGTGATGATGCTCTTTTCCGATTCATCGCGGGCGATGTTGTCGTCATCGTCGGTTGATTTCGATTCGTCCGGTTTAGCGGTCGTGGTTGAAGTTGGTGACGGCGGGACGATGACGGCAGGTGCGTCGTCGTGTGCCGGAGCGTCGGGCGTGTTCTCCAACACGTCGCGGACAAGGGCGCGTATGCGTTCTCGTGTTTGTGAATCTTGTGCCATGTAATTTTTCAGGCGAGTCGCCATGACTCGCGGCATCAGCACCGCGAATGAAAAAGCGAATTTAGCGATGTGCCGACTGTTTTAACTGACCACTGTTCACTGACCACTGACCACTGCCTTCATGCGAGTTCGGCGGAGCGCAAATCAATGATGTTTCCGGCGTGCGCGGACAGTGTGCCGTTGCGGAAAATGAAGTCAACGCGCCCAAGATAAATGCCGCTTTTGCCGACTTGGAAAATCACGGTCGTCTTGCCCGACGGTTGACGTGTTAAGACAAGCGAATCCATGAAGGTGTGCGTGTGACCGCTGGCGATGAAGTCTATGCCGTCAACGCGCGAAGCGACTTGCGTGTCGCCGATTTCGGTTTTCGAGTTCGGGAAATAGCCTAGATGCGAAGCGCATATAACCATCTCGCATCGCTCCTGTTCGCGCAGTTTTTTGACCATCTCACGCGCCGTCACGATTGGGTCGAGAATCTTAACACCCTTAAATGAAGCGGGGGCGTTCAAGCCCGCGAGTTGGACGCCAAGCCCGAAGATACCGATGCGTATGCCGCCGACTTCGCGCGTGATGTACGGTTTAACCAAAGGCTCAAGTGCCGTGCCGCGCACATCGTAGTTTGACGACACAATCGGGAATTTGACGAACTTCTTTATCGCGTCGGCAAGCGGTTCGACGCCGTTATCGAATTCGTGATTGCCGAGCGTCATCGCGTCGTAACCGATAGCGGACATCGCGCGAAATTCGACTTCGCCTTTATAAAGGTTGAAGTACGGCGTGCCTTGCCACGCATCGCCCGCGTCAACAAGCAGTGTGTTCGGGTTGCTTTTACGCACGCGCGAAACGAGTGTCGCACGGCGCGCGACGCCGCCCTTTCCGGCGTTCGCGTCGTTGGCGGGAAGCGGGTCAATCTGTGAATGCGTGTCGTTGGTGTGAAGAATCGTGATGAGGGTTTCGCCCGCTTGCGGCTCTATGAGTGGAGCGGCGGTGTTGGTGCGAATCGCGTTGGCTTCGGCGCGTGTGATTGTTTCGCCGTCATGCGCGGCGTGCGTCCCGTCGGAGGCGAATATGGAATTACGATTGAATGCGGCGAGGGCGAGACTGCCCGTGAGCGTGTGTTGAATGAAGCGGCGGCGTGTGGTCATGGTTAATTCTCTCTGTCGTCAGCTTGTATTAGCGTTTTGTTTTGATAAATTGCCACTAGCTTCAGCTAGTGGGCGGCAATGGCATACAGGGAAGGCTTTAGCCGAAACTTGTCGCACAAGCACTCATCTCTCATCAGCCTTAGCTAAAGCTTTTGGCATCATTCATCACAATTTGGCTAAAGCCAAACATCATATTCATGCTCTCCACTAGCTGAAGCTAGTGGCAACTGATAAAGCTGATGATAACTGATGAAATGTTAACCGAACCTAATTCTCTCCGTCACGGTCGGTGGCGTTATTAGCGTTGGGAGCGCGGCGAAAGCGGCGGTCAAGGCGCGCATCAATTTTGCGCTTGGCGGCGGTTTCCCCCGCGACATAAGCGAGTACGGCATCGCGCATCGTGACACCGAGCGGGCGCAGGTTTTTCCCTTCCTTGAAAATCGCGTAGTCGCCGCCGCGATTGACGAGATAGTCGGTCGTGACAATCGTATAAACGGCGTTGGGTTCGATGCGCCGCGATGCGTTCTTGTCGCCGCCGCTTTGTCTTAATTCGACATCCACGAGTTCGAGTTTGCGTTCGGCGTTGGTGCGGTAAGTGATGACCGCCCCCGACTGCACATCGCGTCCGGTGATGATGAGTTCGAGCAGACGCCGCAACTGTTCGCCCGTGAAATCAACGGTCACGAGGGCGTTTTCAAACGGCAACAATTCGTAGATGTCACTCGTGCGTAAATCTCCGGCGGTGATTTTATTTTTACGCAAACCGCCGCTGTTGGTTATCGCAAGGATGACGGGTTTTCCCGTGCGCGCGGTGGCTTGGGAGCGCATTGCATCGGAAACGAAGTTGCCGATAGTCCCGCCGCCCAAGCCGCGCTTCTGCATGTCGCTTTCGAGTTTGCCGATAGGGGCGTTGAGCAACTCCACTTTGGCGCGAAACGGCGCGAGTACCGCCATCACCGCCGGGTCTTCCGGTACGTTCGCGTCAACCGCCGCTTCGCTGCCGCGCACCTTGCCCGTGAAAATTGTGCTGTTGGAAGTCGGCGAAGCCGGGACGGGTGCGGTCACGGTCGGCTTCGGAGACGCGGCGGGGGCGGTCGTTTGAGCGTATGAGGGTTCGATAAAGAAGTTCGCGCCGAAGCCCACGAAACACGTCATCAGACCTAAGCCGCACGCAGTTCGAGTGCGTTTGAAAATTTGTTTGATATTCATATTGATGTTTGTTGATTATCGCTGATTGTCGTTGACCGTCTTAGAGTGACTCACTTAGTATGTCGCACCAACGCGGAGTGAAGCAACCGCCGGAGTCGTCGCAATTAACCGTCGCTTAACTTCGCTTTCTATAATTTTAATTGCCGCCGCACACTGCCGCACACTTGGGAGGTTTCCGGGTTTGAGTTTATCTTTTGCACCGCACACGACGGAGTTTGACAATCCAAATCTCGAAGTTCTGTTTTCCGAAAAGCAAATCGCCGTGCGCGTCAAAGAGTTGGGCGCAAACATCAGCCGCGATTACGCGGGCAGTACGCCTCTCCTTATCGGTGTTTTGAAAGGTGCGTGCGTGTTTTTGAGTGACCTGTTGCGCGCGATTGATTTGCCGCTCGCGGTCGAGTTCATGGCGATTTCATCTTACGGAACGGGGATGCGTTCATCCGGCGAAGTCCGCATCGTCAAAGATTTGGACACGGCGGTCGAAGGGCGCGATATACTCGTCGTCGAAGACATCATAGACACGGGGCTAACGCTCTCATACCTGATTTCAACGCTTCACGCGCGCGGCGCACGGAGCGTTAAACTCGCCGCCCTGCTTGATAAACACGAACGCCGCGAACGCGAAGTTCCGATTGATTATAAAGGCTTCACTATTCCCGATGCGTTCGTCGTCGGTTACGGTCTGGATTACGCCGAGCGTTATCGAAACTTGCCATTTGTCGCGGTTTTGAAGAATCCTTATAATTGATGTCCGGGCGCATTTCGTGTTCAAGGTTAAATATTTAAGGGTTCAATGTTATAAACTGCGTATCGCACATCGGGCAATGCGGTCATTAACCCCAACCTTGAACATTAAGCATCGAATGTGGAACGTGGAATTTGACCTTGATTGTAGCTTTACTTTCAAAAGCGGGCGACCCGGTTTGAAATCCATTTTGCCTGCCGCGCGCTTAAACATATCCTACGCACTTCTCTTTGAGGGGAATCAATCAATGTACGCACTAACGCCAACTCGCACACGTCACATCTCATTTCAGTTTGTCGCATGTTTCGTGCTTTTTGCGGCGGGCTTTGTCTCGCTTGCTCCGGCGCAAGATGCTCGCCAACGTCAAGTCTCACTCAATCCCGCCGCCCTGCCGAGCGTCGTCGTCGAAACCGACGTGACAACGGTGACACGCTGTCCTGAGCGCGCGGACGAAAATGCGAGTCAGGTGCGACTTGTCTCGCGTACCGAAAACTTGAGCGGCAACGTCAATTATGTATATACCGCGACGGGCGGGCGCATCGTCGGCACGGGAGCGAATACGACGTGGGATTTGACGGGAGCGCAACCCGGCGTTTATACCGCGACGGTCGAAGCCTCAAACGGTTTGGCTGATTTGGGCTGCCGCGCTTTCTCGTCCGCCGTCGTTGTC
The DNA here is from genome assembly GCA_041743485.1 of Pyrinomonadaceae bacterium. Lineage (GTDB taxonomy): Bacteria > Acidobacteriota > Blastocatellia > Pyrinomonadales > Pyrinomonadaceae > JANDLT01. Next base: position 4,498 of record JBGTMR010000052.1, on the reverse strand, counting down.
GTGCGCGATTGCCCGCCGCGCGTCGTGCAGTGTCCGACCGTCAATGTTCTCGCACCGGAAATGGTCAGAGCGGGCGAACCTTTGACTTTCGTGGCGAATGTTTCGGGTCCCGGCGGTGTCGTTCCGGGTTTCAACTGGAATGTTACGGGCGGCACAATCGTGAGCGGGCAAGGCACGCCGACCATCACGGTTGACACCGCGAGTGCGGGCGGCACAAGCGTTCGCGCCGCCGTTCAACTTGCCGGATACGACGCGAGTTGCTCGGCTCTCGCGGAAGCCACCGCACCCGTAACCGCGCTTCCTCTCGCGCGTAAATTCGATGAATTTCCGTCCGTCAATTTCGACGACGACAAAGCCCGTCTCGACAACCTCGCTATCGAATTGCAAAACGATCCGACCGCGCGCGGCTTCATCATCGTTTATCCGGCAGCGCGCGGACGCGCCGACCAAGCTTCGCGTCTCGGCTCACGCGCCCGCGACTACCTGACACGCACGCGCGGCATAGATGCTTCACGTCTCACCATCACCAGCGGCGCGCCGCGCGACCGTGCGACTTATGAACTCTATATCGTCCCCGTCGGAGCGCAACCGCCCAGTGTCGGACGTTGAAACGTGTCGGACGTTAAAATCACGCTCATTTGAGCGAACAAGAAACGCGGTGTGCCGTCAATGCACACCGCGTTTTGCTTTTTCGTCGCGTGTTATTATCAAGCGCGAAAGGAGTTCATCAAAAATGGTCACAGAACTTGAAATGCCGGTTGAGCAGGTTGCCGAAGCCGTGCGTCCGTATCGCTTCACCATAGAGGATTTTCACCGTCTCGCGGAAGCGGATATTCTCGCGGCGGACACGCGCGTCGAACTTATCGAAGGAGAATTGATGATGATGAGTCCCATCGGCAAACGCCACGCCGCACACGTCAATCGCTATGTCGGAGTGTTCAGAAACATTGACCCGAACGTGGCGATTCTTAGCGTGCAAAACCCTTTGTTGTTGCCGGACACCAATTCCGAACCCGTGCCGGATGTGATGCTTCTCAAACCACGCGAAGATTTTTACGAAGCCGTTCAACCGCAACCCGCCGATGTGCTTTTGCTGATAGAGGTTTCTGATACTACGCTGGGCTATGACCGCCGAATCAAGCTGCCGCTTTATGCGCGACACGACATTATCGAAACATGGATTACCAATCTCACGCAGAACGTAATCGAGATTTACACCGCACCCAAAAACGGCATCTACACCGTCAAACGCATCGCCCAGCGCGGCGAACAAATATCACCGCAGGCTGTGCCGGATTTCGTCGTGAATGTGGATGAGATACTCGGTGGATAAAGCAAAGTAGGAAGGCGGAAGGATGAATTGAAACGGTCTCGCTTCATCCTGCCGCTTTCTTGCTTTAATGGGTCATGCCCCCGGCGCGATTCCAACGCGCGACCTAACGCTTAGGAGGCGTTCGCTCTATGCAACTGAGCTACGGGAGCATATAAGTTTGCTTGATACTCTCTTACGATGCGAATCAAGAGTAAAGATTTCGATTGCCATACTCATGAGCTACGGCAGTAGCGGCAAGACGGTAGCCCACAGTGAAGCGCAAGCGCAACTGTGGGTTAAGCAGTACAAAGATTTTTAGCTGCGGCAGCAGCTAAGATAAGCGGATGAGAATCGCTTTCTGGATGATTTGTGTCGCTACTACCGTAGCTTGGAATCCTTTCCAACCTTCTTCCCACAGTTACGGCTTCGCACAACACTTGCGGGCTACCGTCTTGTCGCTACTCCGTAGCTAAAGGCAGGGCAACTTCACCCTTGATTCACATTTACGATTGATATTTAACCAGTGAGCGGACATCGTAACCTTCCAGCTTTTTCCTACCCGGCAAGAATTCAAGTTCAATTACGAACACGAGTCCGGCGATTGTGCCGCCAAGCGATTCCACAAGGTCAACGACGGCTTTCGCCGTGCCGCCTGTGGCAAGCAAATCATCGGCGATAAGGACGCGCGAGCCGCTGCCGATAGCGTCGCGGTGAATCTCTAGTGTGTCCTGCCCGTATTCCAAATCATAAGAAATCGAAGCGCGTTCGGCGGGGAGTTTGCGGGGTTTGCGAACCGGAACGAAGCCCGCGCCGAGATGATAAGCGAGGGCGGGAGCGAAGATGAAGCCGCGCGCTTCGATGCCGATGACGGTATCAATCTGCGGACTCTCGAACGCGACGGCGAGCGCGTCCACAGTTTGACGCAAACCCTGCGAGTGCTTGAGCAGCGTCGTGATGTCGTAGAAATTGATGCCGGGTTTCGGGAAGTCCGGGACTTCACGAATCAGGGATTTGAGGTTGTCCATTTATGAATGATGTCCGATACAGTGGAGTCAAGTAACGTGTGTTAAATACAGGAACGGCTTAACATAAGCCAGCCACGAAAATGAACTAATCATAATGCTTCATTCGTGTTCTTGTTCGTGTTGTTTTGTGGCTAAAAACTTTCCCGCGAAACTCAACCTTTATCTTTCGATGCGAAAAGCGGGATAGCGCGCGACCTGTTCGAGGTTGATTTCTTCGATGCTTTTGACTTGCGCGAACGCGGGTCCGGCGAGCAGATCAAACTTAAAAGCTTCGACGTTGTGCGGCGCGCCTTCGGCGAGTGCTTCGACGCGACCATCGGGCAGGTTGCGAACATAGCCCGTCACCTGATGACGCGCCGCGATGCGTTGCGTAAAGAACCGAAAGCCGACACCTTGCACTGTGCCGCCGACGATAAACTTGCGGGCGATTTTCATTTGTGCTTGATTTGATTGCGACGCTTTAACTTTGGCGTTTCGTGCGCGCGTGATGACGGCTTAGTTCGTCGCCCGTCAGCGCACGCGCCGCGAGTTTGCGTTGAAGCTTCGCGTCTGAAAACAGATGCCCGCGCACGCATCCCGCACGGGCGCAAAACTTGACGCTTAAAAAGTACGCCGCGATGAACCACACCGCGCACAGGATTCCGGTCAAAGCTTCCGCCATATAATTCTCAAACTTACTTCTGAAAATTTAACCGAGAGCATCAAGACATTCTTCGAGCGACAGTTGGCGGCATGTGTACATCGGCGTGTCACGCAGTGTGTACATACTCGCTTTCGTTTCGCGCAGTTCTTGCACAAGGTCTAAGAAGTCCGAAGGCTCGTCGGTTTCAAACGCGACGACGAATTCTTGGTCGTCCAAGCCGAACGAATACGTCGTGTGCAGTTTGACGCTCGTGTATTTCGAGCCGACTTTGATGTGTTCGTCCATCATGCCTTGGCGTTCGTCGTGCGGCAGCATGTACCACGGGCGCGTTTTGACGAACGGATAAATGAACAGATATTTACCTTTACCGGGAACGACGTGAAGGCGGTCTTCGACGTGCGTCGGGTGTTCCTTGTCAATGTATGTCGAGCGTTTCGTCATCGAAAGAAAGGATTGCGTCGTTTCGAGATAGCGTCCGAGACCCGTGTGGTTGATGCGCGCCGTCATCTCTTGCACGGGGTCGAGTTCGTAGCCGATGCGCCACGTCATAAAATCGGCGTTCGTGCGTAAGCCGACGAGCGAATAGGTTTGAACAAGCAGTTTGCCGTCTTCGAGTCTGCCTTGAAATTCATCAATCGCGGTGATGAACTCTTGTTTGCCCTGTCGCTTCGCCGCGTCGTCCAACAAACGCCATTCGGGGCGGGCTTTATAAAAACTGAAATTGACATACTGACGACGAATCGCCGTCTTGTTTGCCGTCTCACGCGCGCCGCGCTCGGCGACACGCATCGAACCGCGTGGGGCTTCAACCGGTAAAACTTCCGTACTCATAAATTGGGTTATTCCTTGTTCTGAATTAAGCCGTGTTTGGTGCGTCGCAAGGCGGGTGCGCGCGAACTTTAAGATGCCGGGCTGATGATTTTCATATTACAGGAACGACGCTTGCGATTGCATTCCCGCAAAAGGTTTTTTGTGCGGCGACGGTGTTATAAATCGCGTTTGCCCCGCGCGGCGGGTTCGGTGTAAGGTACGAAGCGAAGTCAATCGCACTGCTTTCGTTTCCCACACACACGCACCCGTAGCTCAGTTGGATAGAGCATCTGACTTCGAATCAGAGGGTCGCAAGTTCGAGTCTTGCCGGGTGCATCATCAAAAACCAACCATAATCTAAACTCGCATGACAGAACAAACTTTCGATGCGGCGTTTGAGCGCGTTCGCAAACTCGTTGCCGATTTCGGGGCGCACGAAAAGGCTTACCTCGCGCCGGAATATAAAGAGGACAGCGTAAGGAAGGACTTTATTGATAAGTTTTGGATTGCGCTCGGTTGGGACGTGTATCACGAACATCAAACCAACCCTTATGAGCAGGACGTGATTGCGGAAAAGAACGTCGAGATAAAGGGCAGAATCAAGAAAGCCGATTATGCTTTCTTAGCCGCGAACTTCCGCGACGTGCGTTTCTTCGTCGAAGCTAAAAAGCCGTCGCGCAACATTGATAACGCCGACGATTATTTTCA
>JBGTMR010000051.1:0-3966 GCA_041743485.1 Pyrinomonadaceae bacterium | reverse complement strand
TTCAACGCTCGCGCCGTCGTTTGAAACTTGCTTCAACAACCCCAAAGCCTCGCGCGCATCTTCTTCGGTGTAGAGCGGAAGCGCGGGTTCGTGCGAAGTCTTGTGATGACGGTTGCGATAATCGGCGTCCTCCTCTTGCAGCCGCGCCGCGTCCGGCAGCGACAACTTCATCAAATCACTTGTCCCGCGCGAACAATAAACAGGCTTGTTGAAACCTCTCTTGACGATGCGCGGTAAATAACCGATGTGGTCAATATGCGCGTGCGTGATGATGCAGGCGTCAATCGCGCCCGCGTCAAACGGCGGTTCCTGCCAATTCAAATCGCGCAACTCTTTCAAGCCCTGAAACATGCCGCAATCAATTAAAATCTTGCGCCCTTCGGATTCAAGCAGATACTTTGAACCCGTGACCGTTCCCGCCGCTCCGTAAAAAGTAAGTTTCGCCATGATTTCTTTCGCTTAACCTTTGTGTTGTTGTACCCAAGCACGCAACTCGCGCGTCCACTGCGTCGGGCGCGTCATGCGGCTTGATTGTAAAAACTCTGTCAACGCTTCACCGCTCATCACCGGCAAGCACAAACTGTTTTCGGCTTTCACATACTTGCCCGCTTCCAACTTAAAAACTTCCACCCGTTCGCCGTCATAACGCCAAACTTCCGGCACGCCGAACGCCGCGAAAATCGGAAACTTCGGTAGCGACGGATGCGTGATGTCAATCTCGACTACAAGGTCGGGCGGCGGGTCAACCGTGAAATCAAGTTCGTCCTTACCGAACACACGCTCGAAGTTTTGAATATAGAAACACGAATCCGGCTCAAACCCGCGCAACATATCTTCGCGCTTACAAGTCATCGAACCTACCCGTTTAATGTCAATGTTCATCTCAAAAGCGACCACATCAACGATATAAGCCAACGTGCGATTCGGCTCTTCATGTCTTTGCGACAAAATCATGATTTCCAAAACTCCATTGTCGTAAGCGAAGCGTGGACTGGCACTGTCGGGATGCTCACGCAGCAGCCCCTCGTAAATCGTCCAACTCACATTCTCTAAAATCACTCCGCTCTCCGGCGGACTTATCGCCATTGCCATCGTTTGCAACTCCTTTTCCGATTACTCCAAGCAATAAAACATCGCCTCTAATTTTTTCTTCAATGCTGAGAAGTCAATTTCAGCCCCGCGATGCCCGCGATAATCAATGCGATGCACATGATTTTAATCGCATCACGCGACTCACCAAACAGCACCATCCCAAGCACCGCCGCCCCGATTGTCCCGATGCCCGTCCAAATCGCATAAGCCGTGCCAAGCGGTAAAGTCTTGAGCGCGAGCGACAGGAAATGAAAACTCGCAATCATCGCCAACACCGTCAACACGCTTGGCTTCCAACGCGACCAACCTTCCGTGTACTTGAGTCCAACCGCCCACGCGATTTCAAGCACACCCGCCAATATCAAATAAACCCACGCCATATATTACACCTCCAACTTGAAACGGCTTCGCTTGTTTGGGTAACAAGCGAAGCCGCAATTAAAAACTTCAAAGCCTAAACATGCTTCATGCCGCCTTTGTATTTTGCGAAGCGGCGACGACTTTTTCCGCCGCATCCTTCATGCCGTCGGCGACGATGACGTTCATACTCGATTCACGAATCACGCGCTGACCCTCTTCGACATTTGTGCCTTCTAATCGCACGACAATCGGGACTTTAACGCCCAACTTTTCCGCCGCCCCGACCACGCCGCGCGCGACCATATCGCAACGCACGATGCCGCCGAAGATGTTGATTAAAACAGCTTCCACATTTTCATCGGCAAGCAAAATCCTGAACGCCTGTTCGACTCTTTCCTGTGATGCACCGCCGCCGACATCGAGGAAGTTCGCGGGTTCGCCGCCCGCGAGTTTGATGATGTCCATCGTCGCCATCGCCAAACCCGCGCCGTTGACCATACACGCGATATTGCCGTCCAACTTGATGTAGTTCAAATCGAACTTCGAGGCTTCAATCTCTAAAGGTTCCTCTTCGTTCAAGTCGCGCAACGCCGCGAAATCCTTATGACGAAACATCGCGTTATCGTCAAAGTTGACCTTCGCATCGAGGGCGATTAAGCGGTTGTCTTTCGTCAACAGGAACGGGTTGATTTCAAACAACGTCGCATCAGTTTTCTCATAAGCATCATAAAGCGCAGTCATAAACTTGACCGCTTGACCAACGAGTTCGGCGGGCAGCCCAAGCCCGAACGCCAGTTTGCGGGCTTGATAACTTCGGAAACCGATTGCCGGATCAATCGTTTCTTTTAAGATTTTTTCAGGGCTGTGTTCCGCGACCTGTTCAATCTCCATCCCGCCTTCGGTCGAAGCCATAAAGACGTTTTTGCCCGTCGTGCGGTCGAGGACAATTCCAAGGTAAAACTCTCTATCAATCGGCAAACCTTCTTCAATCAAAACCGTTTTGACTTCGCGCCCTTCCGCCCCCGTCTGATGCGTGACGAGCGTCATGCCGAGAATTTGACCCGCAATCTCCGCCGCTTCATCCGGCGATTTCGCCAACTTGACGCCGCCGCCTTTGCCGCGCCCGCCCGCGTGAATTTGTGCTTTGACGACAACGACACTTGTTCCCAATTCCTTCGCCGCATCGCGCGCTTCTTCCGGTGTGCGCGCGACTATTCCGCGCGGCACGGTGACGCCGAACTGCTTCAAGATTTCTTTGCCTTGATACTCGTGTATTTTCATTCGCTTCCTCGCCGTTTCTTTTATGAGTTATAAAACTTTTGCGTGAATTGAATTGGAGTTTAGCGGCACGCGAGTCAACACCGCAACCCGCACGCAAAAAAGGCTTTGACCGTTCAACGGTCAAAGCCTTTTTATTCTCAAATCACTCACTGACTTTGATTGCGCCTTCGAGTGTATGTCCGCACGGCATGACAGTTGGCGCATACAGGTTGGCATTTTTCGATTTCACATAAAGCCTTTAATCGCAATCCGCTTTCAATCATGTTCGAGATGTTGTCAATCTTTTCTGCTCCCGGCGGATGGTCGAATTGTAGAGCGGCGGGATGCACGGTGTTGCCGCAATCAGAGCAAGGTATCTTCGATTTCATTTCAAAGAACCATGCTTTTACATTTTTGACTTGGATTTTCTTTTGATTACGGCGAAATGTCTTTGGTCGCTTGCCAGCGCGCGGCGTCGTAAAGTTTGCGACACACCGCGCACCAGCAACTACCAAAGTCTTTTTTGCAAGACATGGGAAAAGGTTTGTGAAGAAAGGTTAATCGGGATGGCGAGATTCGAACTCACGACCTTTCGCACCCCAAGCGAACGCGCTACCTGGCTGCGCTACATCCCGCGATTGATTTCAAAGTATTCGCGCGTTCGTTTTTTGTCAACCGCGCGGATTATTAAGCACCTTTAACAAGTCCAACAGATTGCGGCGCAACTGCGCGACGGCGCGGCGTTCTTCGGCAGTGGACATTATTGGCATGTCCGTTGACTCATCCGAAGTTGAAACGGAGGCTGATGTCGAAAGTTCGACGGGCGTATGCGTTTCCGTCGTGTGCGCGGGTGAAGCAAGCGAGGGTGTCACGACGGACGACGACGGAATGTTTGCCGTCTGGTTCGGCGTCACGTTTGCCGCCGCCGTTGTCATCTCCGGCGTCACGACTTTCAACTTACTCGCTCCGCGCACGTCCGCCGCCAGCCGCTTACGCGCTCCGGGTATGGTGTACATTTCGTCGTACAACAATTCCTTAATACGCAATACCATTTCGACATCGCGCTTACGATAGGTGCGTTGTCCGGCGCGATTCTTTTGCGGGGCGAGCATCGAAAATTCCGATTCCCAATAACGCAAAACGTGGGCTTGAATGCCTACGATGTCGCACACTTCACCGATTTTGAAAAACAGCTTTTCGGGAATCGTCACGGCAGCGCGGCTTATTTGAGGTTCGATTGACATGAGGAGTGTT
>JBGTMR010000050.1:0-4887 GCA_041743485.1 Pyrinomonadaceae bacterium | reverse complement strand
CGTCCGGGACAGCGGCAACCCCCAAGCACCGTCTCCCGACGACCCCGACTCCGACCCGACGCAGTACACCAACATCCCGGCGGGCTTCACGGCGGACGCGACCGACCCGAACTTGGCAACGCGAGTGACGGCGGTTTCGGTACAGCTACCGGCAGAGGCACTCAACCAGCCGCGAGTCGAGGTACGCATCATCACCTCGAACAACACCTCGACCGACGAGGTCATCGGCATTGATGACATCCTTGTCTCCAGCACGCCGAGCGGCGGCGAATCGCAAGTTGTTTATGCCGTCACGTCGGCGAACAATCTAGTTCGATTCAACACGAATGCACCATCTACTATCACCACTATCGGAACTATCAGCGGCTTTGTTGATCCAGCTTCTGAGACGATTATCGGCATTGATTTTCGTCCCAGCGGTGCGGCTTCCACACGCCGTTTGCTTTACGCCGTTACAAACGCTAACGGCACGGGTCGCGTTTATATCATTAGCTTGTCAACGGGTGCCGCGTCGCTAATCTCGACTTTGAGTCCTGACCCAGATGACAACTCGCCAGCGTCACCTAACAACAACGCGCCATATAGTGGACTCTCCGGCACCAACTTCGGCGTTGATTTCAACCCTGTACCTGACCGTTTGCGAGTTGTCAGTGATTCGGGTCAGAATCTACGTATCAATGTTGATAACGGATTGACGATAACGGACGGAACACTCAATCCGGGAACTCCCGCCGTCGTCGCCACGGCTTACACAAACCCGGATGTTGACCCTAATACTTCCACGATGCTCTATGACATAGATGCCGGCGCGGACACGCTCGTACTCCAAAATCCGCCCAATGACGGCACAGTCACAACCGTCGGCGCGCTCGGCGTTGATGCTAGTGGGGTTGGCGGTTTCGACATCGCGCGTGACACTGGAACTGCGTTCGCTGTCCTCACGGTTGGGGGCGCATCCAATTTGTATAGCGTTAGTCTCACGAACGGCGCGGCAACTCTGGTTGGTGTTGTTGCCGCCGCAGGCACGCCGCAAATAACCGGCATAAGCATCGCCGACCTGTCGCCGACTGCTGCGGACGGCACAATATCCGGTCGCGTCATGGACAGCAAGGGTCAGGGCATACCGCTTGTAACAGTTTCTTTACTTAACCTTAATACGAGAGCGACCCAGTCCGTCGTGACTAAACAAGATGGAAATCACGTTTTCACTCAACTGGAAACGGAAGACGTGTACACAATTTCCGTGAGGCGCGCTGGGTATGTTTTTGAGCCACGTTCACATAACGTCATCTTCAATGCTGGTGAGCAACTTGGAGTCAACTATGTCGGAAGATTAGCGCGTAAGTCGCGGAGATTTAGAGGAGTACGCGGCAGGTGAGGGCGCGCGCATCACTTCCGGTCATTATTATCCGAGCAGAGTATGGGCAGCTAACCGACGGTTGTTTTGTTTATGGTCAAACAAGGATACGCTATGTGCTTTTTAGAGCTTCATCTTATTTCCACAACGTTTGACACGACCTCTGCGTAATCGTCGCCAGTTCCGGGATGTTGACGGGTGGAGCGAGTGCTTACTACGCCGAAAAGTTAATCGCCGATGAACGCAACGCGATTGCCTTGACCGGCTATCAAGACGAAGAATCGCCGGGCAGACACCTGCTCGATTTAGCCGAAGGCAAAGTCGGACATCTCAACATCGGCGGACGCGCGCACGAAGTCAAAGCCCAAGCCTCGAAGTATTCGCTCTCCGCGCACGGCGACGCGAACGAAATCATCTCGGTTATCGAAGCCCTTGACCCGCGCCACGTCGTCCTCGTTCACGGCGAAGGTCGGGCGCGTCCTGCCCTTGCCGAATTGATAAACAGAAACTCTCGTCGCAACCGCGTCGTGCATCTGCCGCGCACCGGCGACACGCTGCATTTCGGGGCGACGCGACGCGCGCTTTATCCGCAACAGCGCGTCCATATAGGTTTCGGCGGTGGCGAAGATTTGAGCGACGAAGGCTTGCACAAACTCGCCGGTGAACTACGACGGCAGGGCGAGGAACGACGCGCGTTCAGCGAAATTGATTTGCTCGATGCGTGGTTCGGGCAAGGCTCTTGGACGGAAGCGCAGTACGAGGAAATCGTGCGCGCGCTTGACGGAACGAAAGCCTTTCGCCCGCATCCGTCGCGCCCGCATCTGTATCGTTTGCCGCGACTCGACGCGGAAGAACCGGACGCGACACCGGCGATGTTTTACGCCGAACCGAACGAACTGCTGCACCGCATCGAAACCGCTTTACCGAAAGATGCGGGCTTGTATCGCAAAGGCTACGATTTGGCGAATCACGAAGTTCGGCTATGGTTTAACTTTCCACTTATCGCCCGCGAACGCTTCCGCGAGACGCTGAAGAAACTCTTAGAAGGCACGGGTTGGACGTACAGCGTCAACGAACAACCGCACCAAATAAGACTCGCGGAAGCGGCGACGGAAGCTTTCCCGGAAGCGATACGCTCTGTGTTACAAACTCCGGCAATCAGACTTGATACCTGTGAGGTAACAATCAAAGCCGTCGCTGCGATTAACCACACGACGCGCGACGAAGCCGCGCGCAAGTTCAGCGAAACGACGGGCTTCACCTTGCGTGTCCTCGCGCCGGATGAAGTCAGGTTGGAAGGCGATTCGTCAAGCGAGACTCCGGCAAGGTTTGTTGATGAATCTCAATTATCCATCCTCGTCCCGCTTGAAATAAACCTGACTTACAAAACGATTGATGAAGCCTTCCAACAGCAACCGGAATCGTGGCGACCTTCGCGCAAAAGCCTCAAGACCGAAGGGGTGAACACATACATCGAACTCGCGTTCATCTCGCCGCAAACGGGTATGCGACAACGGGCTTTAATCGCCGAACTCGCACGCCGCATCGGTAGAGAGGTTCGCATCAAGCCCGAACCGAACCAAATCGCGTTAAGCGAACTTGCCGCCCGGATGATTCCGTCCGGGTGGCATCTGCTGAAAACTCCGAGCGTGCATAAAGCCCAAAGCGAAATCAGCGTCCGCCTCGCCCGCGCCCCGCTCTTAACGGATGAAGTTTGGATTAACTTGGCGAAAGAATTTTACGAACAGACGGGTTACCGCTTAACGCAAAGCTAGGCGATGAAAACCGTCGCGGCGCAGGTTATTCAACGATGGCGTGGGCATCGTTAAACTCCGGCGGAAACTCTACGCGGGCGTACATATCAGTGAGTTCAACGGAGAGATTAAGCGTTGCTAGGTGCAATGTCGCGGCGATGCTCTCATAACTGACGAGTTCCCACCGCGCATCGCTTTTCCGTGTGAAATGGTCAACAAGCGGTTCGTGCTGTGCGACCAGAACGTAATCGGTGAGCGACGATAGGTGCGTGCGGTAGCGGCGAAACTTTTCGCCTCGGTCGAAGTCTCCGGTTGAACCCGACAGGACTTCGATAATCGCCGTCGGGTTGAGCAGAATGTCCGTGTACTCGTCGTGAAATTGCGGCGTGTCGCACACGACAACGATGTCGGGATATGAAAACAAGCCTTTGGTCGCACGACGCGGGCGCGGCAGTTCGCTGCTTTTAACTTTCATGTCTTTAGAGAAAACATCGCACGGTCTATCGCGCAAACGCGCGTGCAGGGCAGCAACGACATTGGTGCAGATGCGTCCGTGCGCGAGGCTTTCACCCGCCATTTGATAAATCGCACCGTCCAAGTATTCGTGGCGTTCATCCGCCGCGCGCTCGAATGCGAGATACTCGTCAACGGTAAAAAGTCGCTCAATCTTCTTTCGCGGTAAAGACATCTTTGTGTTCTTCTCTCGTGGGTTCGATTTAATCGAAACGTGTCTCGCTAAGCTGCCGCGAGTTCCGTTAGCGACATAGGTTGTGGGTCGCGCGATGCCAGCATGATGTCTTCGGCGGGGATTCCGGCGACAAGTAAATCGTGTGCGATGCCATACTCCACGCCGTCTTTCTCAATCCAAACTTTGCCGTCGCGCAAGCGCAAATGAATCACTATGTAATGCGCTCGTTCGTTTGTCTCCCAACCGACATCCACCAGTAAATAGTTGTCACGCGCGGTATCGCAAACGGGAATTGATTCGGGTTGCGGCGTGCTGGCGGCGAGTTGTGCATGTCGTTCGATAACTTCGCACAAAATACGACGGTAATTTTGTGTTTCGTTTATGTGCGCCATTCGATTACCTCTTCTGTTTCAGGGCTAAAAACTAGCAGGTGAATTTGCGTTGCTGCGACAAACTCCGCAATCGCAGGTTTAGAGAAAAATTCCCTGTAAGCTCTTTGAGTGATTGCCAAGTACAATTTACGCTTCGATTTGGTGCGTTGCAGTATATCGCGGTAAAGCGCGTATTGACCGACAGCCTTTTCAAAATCGCTGACAGGTGAAAGACCGCCGAAAACTTTTATCTCAACTGCAATCTGCTTTGTGTCTTGCTCAACGCCGGTGGGTTTTTCCGCCGCAAGGTCAACAAACAGATGTAAGCCTTTGTACTTCAGAACGAGCGGGTCGTGCGTTATCGTCCAACCGTCTTTTATCAACGCGGCTTTGACGACATCGTGATAGTAATCTAATCGCGGCACCGATTCCCTTGCTCCTTTATAATTCGATGCTTCACAGCATCGAATTCAAATTATTACTCGCTTCAATATCACTTGCTGTGGCTATGGTAAAACTATTAACCGCCGCCTACCGCTCGTCAAGAGCGTTGCATAATTCGTCGGCGGTGATGCGCGCGTATTGCAAAGAGTAAGCCGCGTTCTTATGTCCGAGTTGCCGTTGCACCGCCGCGACGTTGCCGGTTTTGTCCATGATAAAGCGTCCCATCGCGTGGCGCGCGGCGTGTGGTGATTTACCTTCGACACACGCGATACG
>JBGTMR010000049.1:0-4420 GCA_041743485.1 Pyrinomonadaceae bacterium | reverse complement strand
CGCAAATTACCTTCCGCCGTCAGGGTCGGAAACAAATTGAAGCGTTGAAACACGAAACCGATTTTGCGGCGGCGAATGTCCGTGCGCGCGGCATCGGAAGCGGCGGATAAATCTTCATCGTCAACCGTGATGCGCCCGCTCGTCGGTTGCAATAAGCCGCCGAGCAGATGCAGCAAGGTTGACTTGCCGCAACCAGAAGGTCCCATGATGGCGACAAACTCGCCCTCTTCAACATCAAGCGACACATCGCGCAGGGCGTGAACGTCCACGCTCCCGACGCGATAAGTCTTGTACAAATTTTCGGCTCGAAGAATAGTTTTCATAAAACCAAATGATGAACGATAAGTGATGAATGATGAACTGAAAGCAAGTGTCTTATCTTAATTCACCACTCATTATTCATCGCTCATCATTCATAAGAGAGTGCTTCCACTGCATCGAGATTCGCGGCGCGGGTCGCCGGATAGAGCGCGCCGATTGCACCGCCAAGCAATCCGATGGCGACGGCAACCAATGCCCAACGCCAACTGTATTCAAATAGCAAGCCGGAGAAGCGTTCGATGGCGATGCCCGCGACGAACGCGGTGATGAAGCCGATGATGAGACCGATGACGCTGATGAGCAAAGCTTCCTGCTCAATCGTCCAGATGATAAAGCCGCGCGACGCGCCGAGTGCTTTGAGTGTCCCGATTTCCCGCGTGCGTTCCGTAATCGTCGTGTACATCGCCAGCATGATGACGAGTGTCGAGACTACCGCCGCGAGTGCGACGAGGACGCGCAAGAATGTTCCTAAAAACGGAACGCTGCGCTCGAAGTTGGTCGAGATGTCACGTGTCAGTTGGATTTTATTTCCCGGCAGTTCCGCTTCTATCCGCTGTGCGAGTTGTTCCGCCGTCACGCCGTCACGCGCCTTGACTAAAATGTATGTGCATTTACCGGCGGCTTCCAAAGCTTCCTGCATCGCCGCGAGTGTCATCTTAACGCGCGCTCCCGATTCGGGTTGATAAACTCCGACGACGCGGTACGACTTGTCGCCGAACAACTTGATTTCCGAATCCAGTTGAAGTTTGCTGTTGCGCTGCTTCGTCACATCAACGATGACTTCGTTAGCCGAAGACGGTGCGCGTCCTTCCACGATGCTCATCTTGTTCATCGCGGCGAACGATTCCCACTCGACGCCTTCAAGACGCTCAAAGCCGAAGCCCGCCGAGCCTTGCGTGATATACAGAATCACGGGCGTCGCATCGGCAACTCCGTCAATCGCTTTGAGCCGCGCGACGTAACGCACATCGAGGCTTGCGGTCGAACTCGTCAGTTGCATCGAACCGGGACGTGTGAACAAAATTTCGGCGCGAACATTCGATGAACGCCGCTCCAAATCCTTCGCCATTCCACTCGCAAGTCCTGTGAACAACATCACGAGATTCACCCCAAGCGCGACGCCCAACACACTGATGAGCATACGCAAAGGACGCTGGCGAATGTTGGCGGCGACAAGACTAAACATCAGTGGTCAGTGGTCAGTGGTCGGTGGTCGGTGGTCAGTAGTCAGTGGTCAGTGGTCAGTGGTCAGTGGTCAGTGGTCAGTGGTCAGACGAGCATGGGATTTGTGATTGCGATGTCAAGCGCAAGGCTGAACGTCAGTGAGCGTGGTCTTTGCTTTTACTGACCACTGACCACTGACTTCTGACCACTGTTTTTGTCCAAATCCACTTCCGGCAAACTCCACTCGTTCTCCAACAGAAAAACTTTCGCGTCGTAAGGGCGATTGAGTGTGACGGCTTCCGGTGATTGGTATGTGATGCGAATCGCATAACGCTCTTGCGGGCGCGTCAATTCGATTGTTGACGGCAGGACGACGCTTGATGCGGAAGCACCGTCTTGACTGAAAGCTTGGGCGTTCGGCGCGGAGTTGCCGTCGGGTTGATTCGATGTCGCGCCGCCGAAGGGTCGCGGCTTTTTATACAGCACATCGGTTAAGGCTTGCCCTTGCGTGTCGAAGGTTTGAAGGCGTGCGAGGCGTATGCCTTGATAACGGTCGAACCAGAAACGGCGCACGAGTCGCGCTTCCTTCGCCGTGCCGTCATCGCCGTTCATCGCCGAGAGCGGCATCAGTTCGTCGAGCAGATAATAACCGCGCACGATGCGCCCGCCTTTTTTATCTTTGCGTTCGGCGACGGGACGTTCATCAATTTCGTCTTGCGAGTATTCACTTCGCACATAAATGTAGCCGTCGTTTTGGGCGACGGGACGCACGAGCAGAGCGTCCGTGACATGTTGCGGGCGCAAACTCGACAGCGCGCCGACGGCGCGTTGCTGCGAGGCGGCGCGTTCTTTCTTATTGTCGTCGCCGCAATCACCGTCCGCGTTCGTCTCAAGCGGCGGGTAAATCGCATCGTTCGTGCCGCGCACAAAACGGCGAAAGCGGTCTTCACCTTGCAAAACGGCGATGCGAAATTGCGAACCGTCCGATGTCATCTGCGCGACATCCGTGCCGACGAACGGAATCTGGATTCGTAAGTTGACCTGACCGGGACGCTGCAAAACAACCGTGCCGTCAGCCGTGCGATATTTTTCCGCGACGCCGCACTTGGCAAACGACGTATCGAGAAACTGTATGTCAATTTTGCCGCGCACGGATTTTACCGCCGCCGTCCTGTTGACTTCATTGATAAGGCGCGCGGTGTCCGCCGTTTCAAGCGGCGTGAGCAGTTGCGGCACGGTGACTTTGCGCCGCACACCGGGAACTAAACCGCACCCCGCCGTCAGAAATGCGAACGCGAGAATCATGGCGATGACCGCGACGCGCGATTTCGCCCGATTGAAATTATTAGTGATTGTGACCTGTGACATGAATGAT
The DNA here is from genome assembly GCA_041743485.1 of Pyrinomonadaceae bacterium. GTDB lineage: Bacteria > Acidobacteriota > Blastocatellia > Pyrinomonadales > Pyrinomonadaceae > JANDLT01. Next base: position 1,560 of record JBGTMR010000049.1, on the reverse strand, counting down.
GTTGAAGGTTAAAAAAAGACCGCTCGGCTATCAAGCGACGGGCGGGGAAACGAGCGATACAGAAATAAATTTGTGCGATATATCAACGGGCGAAGCTAACAAAGCATTTATAAGATTGTCAACGCATGAACCGAAAAGCAGTGGTCAGTGGTTAGTGGTCAGTAAAAGCAAAGACCATACGCACTGACTTTCAGCTTTTAAGTTTGACATCGGATACAACAAACATACACTTCACTGACCACTGCACCATTCAGTCAACGATGAGCGGCGGCTTATCGAAACGTCCGCGCAATTTGTTAATCGAACTTTGCACTTTAGGTTGACCGACGATGCGACTCTCAAGCCCGCGTTTGCCCGGAAAATCAACCAGCATAAGTCCAAGCAGAATCGTCAACAATCCTTGTCCCGGCACACCGGGCAGCGACATCACGACGCCGAACACGATTAGCACGACGCCGACCGCATTCTTGGCGACGATACCCGCCCACCTATAAGCCGGATTTTTACCCGTTAAAAATTCGCGCCCGTGCGACGAGTGAAAATAGTTTGCCGGAAGCTTGACCATCACGAACGCCACCACCGCGAGGCTGCCGATAAATGTGATGAGGAAAATAAGGACGGCAATTAAAATCTGCCCCCATGTCACCGCTTCCGTCCAATGCGTCAACCAACTCACGATTATGATTATCCCTCAACACGCTTCAGGCTTATCCGTCCAGAATGGTTTGATGCGCCTGAACGCTCGAAGTCATGTCCCGGCTTCAAACGAACATCTTTCCCGGATTGAGTATGCCGCGCGGGTCGAGTGCGTGCTTGATGCGCTTCATGGTTTCGATTTCAGCGGGCGAGAGTGCCATCGAAAGGTAAGGTGCTTTGACATAGCCTATGCCGTGTTCGCCGCTTATCGTGCCGCCCAAATCAATCGCCGCCTGAAACGCTTCCCTGACGCACAGGCGCGTGCGCGCGACGGCGGCATCGTCTTCGCGGTCACACATGAAATTGACGTGAATGTTGCCGTCGCCGACGTGACCGAAATTGACGACGAAGGTTTGATGACGGTCGGCAATTTCGGTCGCCCGCTCAATCAATTCCGGGACACGCGAACGCGGAACTACGAGGTCGTTATTCAGCTTCAACGTGCCGTAGCGTTTAATCGCACTCGACAACGAACGCCGCACATCCCACAATCTCTGCTCGTCTTCAACCGACGCGGCGCGTTCGACATCGAAACCGCCGCGCTCACGCAAAATCCCTTCGACCCGACGCGCATCCTTTTCGACTTCATCAATTGAACCGTCCACCGCCGCGAGCAATAAAGCCCCCGCCTCTTCGGGAAACTTGAGAACGCCCGCCGCTTCGACGACCTCAAGCGCACGCGCGTCCAAGACTTCGAGCGCGACCGGAGTGATGCGCTCTCGTGTCAAAGCCGGAACGCATTCGCACGCCGCGCGCATCGTGCGAAACGTCGCGCGCACGGTGCGCGTCGCTTCCGGCAGCGGAATTAAGCGCAACGTCGCTTCGGTGATAATACCGAGCATTCCTTCCGAACCCGTCATCAAC
>JBGTMR010000048.1:0-15605 GCA_041743485.1 Pyrinomonadaceae bacterium | reverse complement strand
TCATCGCGCCACACGGCAACCGGATTGCCCGCGCGCCCGTGCATCAGCAATGCTTCACGCACCCCCCGTTTTATCGCCGCGTCAACCGCCGCGCCGTTCTCTGCAAACAAATCAATCTTTACTTGTTCGTCGTTTGCATTTGCTTCCATAGTCTATGCTCCGTGACTTGAAATTGATTTGCCGCTCCGCTTGCAATCGGTGTCGGTGTCGCGGACGAAACATCATAAACGCGCCACGCATCGGCAAGCGGTTGATACAACTCGAAAAAGTTTCGCAACCCGTTCGCATATCGCCGCCGTATTATCGCCTCCGGCACATCGTGACCGCCGACTTTAACACGCTCACGGACACGCGAAACGGCTAAACTTTTCAACCTTCAAATTCACAGCCCCGCGTGACTAACTTCGTCAAACGTCATCGCCCACAATATGCCGAGAATCTTTTCAAGGTCGGACGGCAAAGAAAACGGCGAGGCTTCGATTTCAGCCAGCTTGCCGCGCAGCACGAGAAAACGCCAGACATCGCCCGTCGTGACGCATCCGTAAATCGTCGTGACGTTCTGAGCGCGCCGTTCATTATAGATTTGCGCCGCAATCATTTCCGCGATGCACTGCGCCAGACCGCGTTCAAAATCTTGTCGTTTGGCTTCAACCGCAACCATCACAGGGGCTTCCAACGCCGCCTGATAGGGCGAACGCGAAACCAGAAAGTCACACACGCCGTTTAGCCCGCGCTCATAATCAATATCAAACTCGATGCCCGAAAAGATGCTGACGCGCTCCTCTGTTTGCTTGCGTAGTTCGGCGAAAATCGGAGCGATGATAAATTCCGAACGCGCCTTTTCCGAGCCTTGCATCAACGCGAAAGAGAGATTTGCGGCAAGGGTTTGTTTCACCAATTCGCTTGCCGCGCGCGGCGCAACCTGCGCGAGCAAGTTAGAACGATAAACCTGCTCGACGCCAAATCGCTCTTTCAACACAAGCGCGGTGAAGTTTGAATAAGACATTGTAAATTTGCTCTGCTAAGGCTTCAAACGGTTGAGCATACGCGGGAACGGAATCGTTTCGCGGACGTGTTCGATGCCGCACATCCACGCCGTGCATCGCTCGATGCCCATCCCGAATCCGGCGTGCGGGACGCTGCCGTATTTGCGTAAATCCAAGTACCACTCGAACTCTTCACGCGGCAGATTGTGCGCTCTGATTTGTTCTTCCAGAAACTCCAGACTCGTCGCGCGTTGACCGCCGCCGATGACTTCGCCGTAACCTTCCGGCGCAAGTACGTCAACGCCCAAAGCCAAATCATCGCGCGTCGGGTCGCGTTCAAAGTAGAAGGCTTTAATCGCCGCCGGATAGCGATGTACCATCACGGGTTTGTCATATTGCGATGAGATGTATGTTTCATCCGGCGCACCGAAATCGCCGCCCCACTCGAAACGGTTTTCAATTTCGCCCTTGTCGAATCCGGCTTGTAAAAGCTTGACCGCATCATCGTACTGAACACGCGGAAACGGCGGCACAATGGATTCGATGCGCCTCGTATCGCGCTCTAAAACTTTCAATTCTTCCCCGCGCTCTTCCAACACGCGCCCCGCGATGTAGCCCAAAAACTTTTCGCAGACATCCATCACATCTTCGAGCGTCGCGTAAGCCATTTCCGGTTCGACCATCCAAAACTCGGTTAAATGTCTTCGCGTCTTTGACTTCTCCGCTCTGAAAGTAGGTCCGAAGCAGTAGCTTTTACCGAACGCCATCGCCGTCGCTTCGTTGTAAAGCTGACCGGATTGCGTCAGAAACGCTTTCGCGTCGTTGAAGTAATCAACTTCAAAAAGCGTGCTTGTGCCTTCGCATGAGTTCGGCGTGAAAATCGGGGCGTCGCACAATGTGAAATCGTTGTCGTCTAAAAAGTCACGCGCCGCGCGCACGACCGTGTGACGCACTTTGAGAATCGCGTGTTGCCGACGCGAACGAATCCACAAATGACGGTTATCCATCAAAAACTCCGTGCCGTGTTCCTTAGGCGTTATCGGATAACCTTCGACGACTTGCGACACTTCGGCATCAACCACGTCGAGTTCAAAACCGCCCGGAGCGCGTTCATCCGCGCGCACGTTTCCGGTTATCGTCAAAGCGGATTCCTGCCCCAAATTTTTAAGCTTGTCCCAAATTTCTTCACTGATGTTTTTCTTAAACACGACGCATTGAACGATGCCCGTGCCGTCGCGCAGTTGCGGGAACAGAAGCTTGCCGCTTGAACGCAAATTATAAAGCCAGCCTTTGAGCGTCACCTGCTCGCCAACGTGAAAGGATAATTTATTGATTGTTGTCGTAGTCATGCTGTTTCAATTTATCAAGGGAAGGGTTGAAGTTGGTTGTAGAAAAGTTTGACGTCAAAGCTGTGTTAAGTGGTCTTCGAGTGTGCGTTGCAAATGTGGAAAGCGGTCAAGCCAGACGGCGGATTGATGCACGATTTCAATGGTCGGTTTGATGTATTTGCCATACACATCTCCGCGCCCGTTGACGGCGGTTTGATATGAAAATGTCCCCGCCGCTTTCAGTTCGCGTTGAATCGTCATTAAGCGAAATTCGCGCGCAAACTCGTCAGGGTCAATCGTGTGCAAGCCGTGCGCCCGGCGTCGTTCGAGAAAATACAACCTGCGTTCACGCATCTCAGCCAGCGACGGCGGCGCGCTCTGACGGTCAAGCAACAGAGATACGAGGTCATAGCTCGCCGCACCCATGCGCGCATCCTGATAATCAATGATGCGTAACTCTCCCTGCCCGTCAACGATGATGTTCGCGGAGTGAAAATCGCGGTGACACAGGACGCGCGGGCGCGCCGCCAGTTCAACGACGATTTCATGCAGTTCGCTTCTAAGTTCGTCGTTCGCGGGAAGCGGTGTGCCGCGCAGACTGCCGAAGAAGTGGTCAATAAAATAGTTTAGTTCCCAGCCCAGTTTTTCTTCATCGAACGCGAGGCGCGAGGCGATGCTGTTGGTTTCGTGTGCGTCGCGTGTGGCGGCTTGAATGCGTGCGATAAGGTCAATCGCCTGTTCGATATACGTTTCGCGTTCTTCTTCGTCGGCAATGTTTTGACGGTGAATCAACTGCTCGTCGCCCATGTCTTCCTGAACGACGATGCCATTTGTTTCATCAACCGCGAGGATGTGCGGGACGGGTAACTTTGCGCGTTCAAACAGGCGCGTGACATCGAGAAACGGAAGCTCGTCGGCATCGAATGCTTCGGGATAAAGCGCGGCGACGACGGTCGAAGGTTTGCTCCAAGGAAGGCGGAAATACTTTCGCGTCGAGGCATCGGGCGTGAGAGCGACGATGCGCGGTAAAGCTTTTTCCGCGTCAATGCCGGTATGACGACGCAGACAGTCAAGCAGTTTGGCAGTGTCGGCAGCGACCGACGCGGTGCTTATATTTGAGAGCGGAACATTCATTGTTTAATTTACACCACGCATTTCAGGCGTGGTGATTTACAAATCATCAAACACGCCGCTTGCTTCAATACCAAAGAACGCGCGGCGCGGCGAACGTAAAAGAGGTTTTTGTTTCAAGCCGTCTCAAAAACAGCTTCTGATTGATTGAAACCTCTGCGGCACTCTGCGTCTTCTACTCTGCGGTACTCGGCGTCCAAAGGTTTTTTAACGCAGAGTACCGCAGAGTGATGACGCAGAGTGCCACAGAGAACGAAACCATTTTTGAGATAGCTTCTTAATTTTTGGGAGTGAAGAATGTTGCGTCGCAAATTGTATCACCCGCGTAAAGGCACAACAAAATTAGCTCCCGCGAAGTATCCCGGCAGTGCTTTTGCGGGAATTTCAATCCCGCGCAAGAGTTCCGCGCGCACCACAACCGCATCTTCATATCGCTCGCTCGCTCGCACACGCACGCCGTCACCCAAGACCGCGCGACGCACTTCCGAGTTTGCTTCAACGACACAATCGCGCCACAAAATCGCGTCTTCCACCGTCGCGCCGTTTTCGATTATCGAATTTTCACCGGTAATCACGTCATCGCGGTTGTATGAGTTCCGGTGAACTGCTGTTTGAAGCTTGGCTTGAATGGCGGCGTCGGACTTACATAGTTCAAGGCTGATGTCCAAGTATCTTTGCAAAGTGGAAAGTTCATACCACTTATCCGCTTCGGCGATGTGCGTGATGATGCGTTCGCCGTTTTTCAACGCGGGCAGATAAACATCAGTTGTCGTGTGCGAGAAGCAGCGACGCGGAATGTAGTCGAAGATGCGCGGCTCTAAAATCTGTATTCCGGTGAACATCAAAGGCGCGTCGTCTAGGGCATTTGCGATTGCGCTGCGTTCAGGCGCGTGGTTTATCCCCAAGTCGTTATCGGACGGAAGCGGCGGCATTCCGCCAAAACCTACAAGTAGTTCGCCGTCGGTTTCAACTATGGTGAAGCGTTCACGCGCCGTGTTGCGGCGCAGGACGAGTGTTGCCAGCGCGTGTGTCCGGCGGTGCGTTTCGAGTGCGAGAGACAAATCAATGTCGGTGATTATTTTGCCGTTTATAGCGATGAAAGTATTCGTGTCGAGCAGTTCGCGGGCGTTATCGAGCGCGCCGCTCGTGCCTAAAATTTCGGGTTCTTCGATGAAGTGTGTGTTGACGCCGAAGCGCGAACCGTCGCCGAGAGCGTGCCGCACAGAGTCGCCCTGATGATGCAGATTGACGAGAACATCGCGCACACCGAAGCGCGCGAGATACTCCGCGACGTAGCCGACAAGCGGGCGATTGAGAAACGGTAGGGCGGGTTTGGCGCGGTCTGCGGTGAGTGGAAAAAGTCGCGTGCCGTATCCGGCGGCGAGAATCATGGCACGCATAAGTGTTTCAGCTTCTCTTTGTTCTGCTTGGACGGCGCGTGGCGGTTTTGCGCGATGCACCTTTTTTGGGTGATGTGGTTTTGCTTGATGCCGCTTTGCGTGATGTGGTTTTTTTAGCCGTACTTTTAGCCGCTTGTTTTATTTGTTTCGCTTTTTTCTTAACGGCGGTGCGCGGTGTGGGAGTTGATAGAGTCGGATTACCGAACGCCTCTGTCAGACGCGCGGCGAAGTCATCCGTCTGCCATTGCTGCCACTGTTCGAGGGCGACGCGGTAATGTTTCGGGCGTTGTTTCGTACAGTAATCGAGCAGCCACAATGCCGCAGTTTGTTTGTGCGCGGCGTCGGGCGGGGCGGCAATGCGAAACTTCTTTTTAGCTTTTTTGCCGTCATCGGCTTGAAGCAAAACATCACCGAACGTCACGACCCAGACATCCAAATCATGCAATTCACCGAGCGCGCTTTGCATGATGGCGACTTCCTTTGTGAGTTCGTTCAGATTGCCGTCGAAGCAAGCATCGAAGAGTTCGAGGGCGTAACGCAAACGCTTGGCTTCGATTCGCAAACGGTGAAGCGGCTCAGGTTCAAGTGGACGATACAAACTCGCGGCGTGTTTGATTAACTTGCGCCAGCGACGCTTGATGACTTCGCGCCCGACTTGACGAAACTCATCATCGTTTCGAGTTTCATCTTTATCCCCTTCATCGTGACCTACCGCATCGCCTTTAGTTGCCGCATTCGCGTGGTCGGCTTTCGCAACCACAGATTCATCGGGTGCTGATTTGATTTCCAAAGGTGAAGAATACGAAGCGAGAACTTGTCCGAAAGCATCACGCAAGTCTGCGAGTTTTTCGTTCGTCACGGCGTGCGTCAGTTCCAAACGCGCCGCGTCACGATGAACGGTACGGGTTTCGATGAACTGTTTTATGCCGACGGCGATTTCCGGTTCGGCGTTAGCGGCGATTTTCTCAAGCGCATCAATAGCGACATCTTCATCGCGCACCGCACCGAGTTTGCGCGCCGTGAGTTTCACGCTGCGTTCTAATTCGTGAAAGTCGTCATCGTCGAATAGAATTTCAAAATCCGACATCGCGCTTCGCAAACGACGCGACGCGACGCGCATGTCGTGAACGCCTTCGATGTTTGTAAAGTCGAGGGCGGCGGATTGCAAGTCAATCATCTCGTCAAGTCGCGCGCTCAGAATCGCTAACGCCGCCTTGTGCGGTTCAGTGTTGCAATCAAAGTTTTCGATGTTCTTTGCTCGTGCCATTTGAAGATTTAAGCCTTTCGATTTTGTGGGTTACGGGTTGGCTCTAGGTTGTGTTGACATTTCATCAGTTGCCACTAGCTTTAGCTAGTGGAGGCTTGGATTTATGAATTTTGGCTTTAGCCGAATCATCACCTTGCGCGACGGGGTTCGGCTAAAGCCGCATGATATTAAGGCTGACCACTAGCTAAAGCTAGTGGCAATTGAAAAACAAAATATCAACACAACCTAACATCTGATTGGGTTTTTCACGCCGCGTTGGTCTTAGCCGCGCGTTTGGTTGCGATGCGTGCGGGCTTGGCGATTAATTTGAATGTCACTTTAGAAGCGAAGGCTTGCTCGAACATATCGCGTGCGTTCGATGCTGCACGCAGTTCATTACGGCAAGTTTCGGAACTGATGAGGCGCATCTGAACCGTGCGGTTCGTGCGTCCTTCGACGCGACATTTGACATCGCGCACGCGGCGGTCGTGGCTGCGGTCGAAGGCTTCGGCAAGTCGCAAGATGCCGCCGAGACGCCACACGATGTTCTGGTTTTCCGGTGTCAACGCCGCAAAATCCGTGTGACGCTCTTTGGGTAAGGCGCGGCGATGATAGCGCGCGATAAGGGCGATGATTTGGCGTTCGCCTTCAGAAAATCCGGTTAGTTCGGCGTGCTTGATGATGTAGTGAGAATGTTTGTGGTGAGGTTCGTGCGCGACCAGATAACCTATGTCGTGAAGCAGTGCCGCCGCCGCCAGCAAGGTACGTTCGTGTCGTTTGAAATTGTGGACTTCAATCAAATCGTCAAACATTCTTTCAGCGAGATAAGCGACGTGACGCGCGTGACGCTGTTCGTATCTGAACTGCGTGCCGAGCGTGTGGACGCCGCGCAAACGCGGGTCATTGCGGTCAGGCACGGGCGGGCGGCTTTCGGCTTCCATTTCGCGCAAGTGGTCAACGATGACGCCTTCACGCAATGCCCAATCGCATGTTTGCAATGACGTTGCGCCGAGAGCGCGCATCGCACCGGCAAGAATCTGTCCGCCCGCGATGATGATTTCTCCGCGTTGATTGCTGATGCCGGGAACACCGCGCCGCTGTTCGTAACTTAGCATCGTCATCAAAGCGTTGAAGCGGTCGAGTTGTTTTTCTTCAATCTGAATTGAAAGAAAATCGGCGAGTTTCGTTTCGTTCGTTTTTCCGGTGATGCGCTTTGTGCCGTCTTTGATAACGTCGGCGTTTTGCGTTGTCCGCAAAGCTTCCCCAATAGCGATGATAGTCCCGGATGTTCCGGTCATGCGTTGCCAGCGCGAATCATCGAGTGCGAGTTTGAGTTCGCGCACGGGATTCTGAAACGTCGCGTCAATCGTGTCTTGCAGATTTTGCAATTCGTCGGCAGCAATCGGGTCGGAGGTTATGAATCGTTCGGTCAACCCGACGGCTCCGATGTTCACCGATGCGAGGTAGAACGGTTCGCCGTCTCGCATCAGCGACAGTTCGGTCGAACCGCCGCCGATGTCTATATTGAGATGAAAGCGATCTTCATTTTTCACCGTTCGTCCTTTGTCGTCCGGCGAAACAGCACACCCGCGCGAAGCCGCCAGCCCGATGAGGCGGGCTTCTTCCGCACCCGATAAAACCTCCGTGTGAACGCCCGTGCGCTTGCCGATTTCCTGAACGAACTCATGCGCGTTGTCGGCTTCGCGGACGGCGGCGGTCGCAATCGTGATGATACGTTCGACACGCAAACTGTTGGCGATTAAGGCAAAGCGTTTGATGGCTTCCGCCGCGCGTGTTATGGCATCGGGGGCGAGATGACGGTCGCGCAAGGTGTCGTGACCGAGCCGCACGGTCTCCTTTTCGCGCGCCAGAACTTGAAAGTCGTCGGAAGACGTGGCTTCGACAATAATCAATTTTATAGAGTTGGAACCGATGTCAATCGCGGCAAGTTTCACAGTATTTTACGGGTTTCCAATCAGGTTTGATTTATTGAGATTTCTGCATTAACCACAAAGGCACGGAGATTACACAGAGAGGTGCGGAGCAAGGATTTATAAAAAAATCAACCCGCATCGGTGTCAATCGGCTTCTTTGGTTTTTCATACATCGCACGCGCCGGAACGCTGATTAGTTCGCCCGATTGGATGATGAAACTTGTCAAGCGATTGCCATAAACGCATCCGGTATCAATGCCCGTCGCGCGTTCGGGGTTAAGTTGCGGGCGACGCACTTCCGTACCCGCCCAGTGACCGAACACGACGGGCTTTGCGCCCCGATAAACTTCATACCACGCCAACCCTTCGCGGCTGGTGTGGTCTTCACCTAGCGTTCGTAGTTCCGTACAATCTTGGAGCGATTGATTTTCAAGCTCCACACCGGGACGCAAACCCGCATGAACGATGATGTGGTTTTCGAGTTCGATAGTCTTCGGCAACGCCGTCAGATAGGTTTCAAACTTCGCTTTGTCGCCGCTTAATTCTTCGGCGCACGCGGCTTGTTGTTTCTTGACTTTGCCATGCCCGCGCCAGTGATTGAGAACGCCCAAATCATGATTGCCGATGACGGAAGAAAAGCGTTTATCTTCGATGAAACGATCCAACACCGCCGCGCTCTCCGTGCCTTTGACGATTAAATCACCAACCGCAATCACGCGGTCATTCGCCGCCAGCTGAATCAGGTCGAACAAATCGTTCAACTCGCGGTAGCAACCGTGTATATCACCGATGATAATGGTGCGCTTTGTCATTCGCTGTTTGAGGTTATTCGTTTCGTCGTCTAATCGTCGCTGATTTGATTGTCTTCCGCTTGGTTCAAATCATGAAGCAGATGCCGTTTGAGCGGGCGGTTGTTAATAACGTGTTCTTCGATTATCTCACGCCCCATTTCGGCATCAACCTTTTCGTACCACACGCCTTGCGGATAGACGCAGACAATCGCGGCGTGCGAACACTGGTCAAGGCAGCCGACGTTTGAAATCATCACGCGCCGCCGCCAGCCGTGTTCCTTGAGCGTAGAGCGCATCTCTTTCACGACTTCGCGCGCACCCGCTTTTTCACAAGATTTATGGCGACACACAAGTATGTGCGTCGCCACTTTTTCAAGCCGGGACATGCTCGTTCGCGTCCCTTCCGAAGTTGCGTTTCAGATTCTTCACGATACCTGCGCCACATCACGAATCGTCAAATCGAAAGTACCGGGCGCGACTTTGCGAAAGCGGCGATTGCGATTAAGCGAAACGGCGATGCTGATGGTCGGGTTCTGCCCTGTGAAATTAAAGCCGCCGTCAAGCAGGCGATTGTAGAGTTCGTTGACGTGCAACGCCCTTCCCTCTTCGCGCAAAATCAAAGCCGTCGCCTGTGGAATCGTGCGGTCGAAAAAACGGTCGCTCGTCGGTTCGACATCGCGGTGCAAAGGCGGATTCTCGATGCGCGGAATCTTCTCAACCTGCGGCGGCGGGGTTCGCGTGTACTGTTCGTTGAATTGATTCGGATACGCGGGCGCGTTGTAAGCATTCGGCGGCTGCGAGTTGTAAGCCGCGACACGTTCACGCGCCGCATCGTGTTGCAGAGCGACTTCGATGTCGCGGTCAGACGGAGCTACATTAAGCGGCTCGACACCGATTTCAGAATCCATCAGGCGACGCCAAGATTGCCGCGTCCGCCCTTCGAGTTCATCCAATTCGGAAATCTCGACGCGCAGCCTGTCGGCTTCCAATTCGATTTCAGACAACCGCGCCGCGCGTCGCGCCCGCGTCGTTCGCGTCTGCCGCAAACTCTCTCTTAATGTCGCAAAAAGGTCTTCGTCAGGCATAAAAGTTTAATGATGAGTTGTGAATGATGAATGATGAATGATGAATTGAAAAGCAGCCTACCGTCATCGTAGCTTTGAACATTTGTCATGAACTGTTCTTGATTAACTCATCACTCATCATTCATCGTTCAAAGTTAAATTAACTTTCTCGTTCGACGATAAACTCCGGCATCGCGGCGAGGGCATCGCGGTAATCCGACGCGGGCAGTTGTGAGAGTGCATCACGCGCCGCTTCCGCTTCCGCGATTGCACGCCGTTGTGCGCGTTCGATTGCGCCGCAAGCCTCTGCCGCATCGCATAATTCATCGCGTGAGGTTTCAAGATAATCGCCGCGCGCCACGATGTCCTGCACGGCTTTGCGCCATTCCGGTTTGGCTTCCAGCAAATAGATTACCGGCAAGGTGACTTTGCCTTCGAGTAAGTCCGCACCCGCCGGTTTGCCGAGTTCGTCAGGCGTGCGTGTGAAATCAAGCACGTCATCAATAAGTTGAAACGCCGCGCCGAGCCGCATCCCGAAATCACGCAACGCGACGCGCGCCCGTTTGTCGTTTTCGCCCGCGCCGAGCATCGCCCCTATTTCACAACACGCGCTGAACAGGTACGCGGTTTTGCATTCGAGAATATCGAAGTATTCGGCTTCCGTCGTGTCAACGCTGCCGAGTTGCGTCAGTTGCATCAACTCGCCTTCGACCATCTTGCGCGTCACGGAAGTCAGAATATCAAGCACGCCGAGACTGCGTTCGCGGAGACTCGTTTCAAACGCCGACATGTAAAGCCAATCGCCCATCAAGACCGCCGTTTGATTACCGAAACGGGCGTTGACCGAACGCGCGCCGCGCCGTATTTCGGCATTGTCAATAATGTCGTCGTGAACGAGGGTCGCGGTGTGCAGCATCTCCATCACCACCGCCATCCGCACGACGTTATAACTTTTTGCATCGCCGCCGCACGCATTAACCGCCAGTAACAACAACGCCGGACGTACACGCTTGCCGCCCGACGCGCGTAAGTATTCGCCGATGTAGGAAACGACTTGGACGTTCGACTTTGCCTGTCGCGCAAACTCCGCTTCGACCGCCGCGAGTTCTTCACTGATGATTTTGAAGACGCGCTGCGCCGTTTTTATTTGCGGTTCGTCAATCAAGATAGTGTTGCTTTTCGACGGCATAAAGTGAAGCTTACGGCGCGGACAAAGTTTAAGGAAATCAGTTCGAGCGATAGTTGGTGAACTGCATATCAATCCCGAAGTCTTTGGTTTTAAGCAAGGTGATGACTTCTTGTAAAACATCGCGGTCACGCCCCGAAATACGCACCACATCGCCTTGAATCGCCGCCTGAACTTTGGATTTTGAATCTTTAATGAATTTGACGATTTCCTTTGCCTTGTCCGTCGGGATGCCCTGTTGAATAGCGACTTCTTGGCGCACAGTCCCGCCGCCCGCCGCCTGTACATCACCGTAGTCGAAAGCCTTGAGCGGCACGCCGCGCCGCACGAGTTTCTGTTGCAAGATGTCGTTCATGTTCCGCAGCTTGGTTTCGTCTTCCGCCGTTAAAATCAGCGAATCCTTTTCGAGATTAACGGCGGCATCGCTGCCCTTGAAGTCGAAGCGTTGAGAGACTTCTTTCATCGTCTGATTTATCGCGTTCGTGACTTCGGCGCGGTCAATTTCCGATACGATGTCGAAGGTGTTTTGCTGTGCCATGATAGTCGAGTCTCTTTGCTTGTTAAGATATTCACTTGCTTGTGTAAGCAGCATACCATCAACTGACGGCGAGATGTTAGAGATTGGAAGTCACGGTATCAATGCGAAATTAAATCGTTTTACGCACCGCATTCGTAACCTTCCACCATCGCCTCAACAGCGAAAGAAGCGATGAAAATTCGCTGTCGTTACCGTTCCGATTTCTTCAATCGTCATGCCTCTTAGCTCCGCGATAAGGCGCGCGGTTTCAACGACGTTCGCGGGTTCATTGCGTCGCCCGCGCAAAGGCACGGGGGCGAGATACGGCGCGTCGGTTTCAATCAACATACGCTCAAGCGGAACAATTTTAACCGCTTCGCGCAAACTTTCGGCTTTGCGAAACGTGACGTTGCCCGCAAACGAAATCATAAACCCAAGTTCAAGCATCTTTTCAGCGAAAGCCGCATCGCCGCTAAAGCAGTGCATCACGCCCGCCCTCTCGCTTCCCGCGCATTCTCTTTCGAGCGTCGCGGCGGTGTCCGCTTCGGCTTCGCGCGTGTGAATGATGACGGGTAAATTCACTTCACGCGCGAGACGTAATTGACAGATGAAAACTTCGCTCTGAATTTCACGCGGCGAATTGTCATAGTGATAATCCAGCCCGATTTCACCCCACGCGATAACGCGCTTATTTTCATTCACCAAACCAATCAACTTCGCTTCCGCCGCCTCATCATACAAACGCGCATCATGCGGATGCACCCCGACCGTCGCAAACAAAGCGGGCATCTCATCGCTCGCATCAGCGTAAGTTTCTGCCATCCACACCGCCCGCTCAAGGTTGCCGCCGTGCGGGTCGCCCGTGCCGATAACGACCACGGTCTCAACTCCCGCCGCCCGCGCCCGCCGCAAAACATCCGCGCGGTCATCGTCGAACTCCGGTGCGTCAATATGTGAATGAGAATCCGTGAACATAGTGGACAGTGGTCAGTGGTCAGTGGTCAGTGGTCAGTGGTCAGTGGTCAGTGGTCAGTGGTCAGTGGTCAGTGGTCAGTGAAGCATGTGATTTATGATTGAGATGTCAAGCATAAAGTTGAACGTCAATGCGCGCGGGCTTTGTTCTTACTGACCACTGTCCACTGTCCACTGACCACTACTTCAGTCTTGCTCCGTTCGGAACGTCTTCGGTGAAGGTGGCGAGGACGGGACGCCCGCCTTCGACGGAAGCGGCGAGAACCATCCCTTGCGATTCAAAGCCGCGAAGTTTGCGCGGGGCGAGATTTGAGACGACGGCGATGCGGCGTCCGATGAGCGTTTCGGGTTCGTAGTATTCCGCGATTCCGGCGAGAATCTGACGCGGTTGGGGTTCGCCGACATCAACCGTGAAGCGCAAAAGTTTGTCGGCTTTCGGCACACGTTCGGCGGTTAGGATTTGACCGACGCGCATTTCAACTTTGATGAAATCGTCAATCGTGATGAAGGAAGCGACGCCTTCGGGAAGCGTGTCGGCGGGCGTCGCGGAAGGCGATGCGGTTTTCTCTGCGGCGATTGTTGGAGTCGCTTCCGTCGGCGTGGCGGCGGTTTGGGTTTGTGTGATGTTGGTTTCGATGTCGTTCATAATTTTTATTTTATCGAGGCGCGGAAAGATGCCTTCGGATGCGTTGATTTTCGTTCCTTCCGGCAATCCGTTCCACTTGAGCGAACGCGGATTTGTGTGGTGCGCGTGTGTCGTCGAATCTGCATCGTTATGCAAACCGAGTTGCCGCCACAGAGCATCGGTCGCGTCGGGCATCACGGGTGCGAGCAAGACGGCGAGCCAGCGCAGGGTTTCCGCTGCGCGATACAAGACGACGCCGAGCGTTTGGTGTTGCGCTTCATCTTTCGCCAACTCCCAAGGCTTCGCGTCGGAGATGAATTTATCAACGCGGGCGATGACGCTCCACGCGACTTCCAACGCACGGCTGAATTGATACGACTCGAAAAGCTGAACGTACTGGTCGCGTGCGAGTTCAAGTGTCGAAACGAGTTCGAGCGCGTCGGGTTGGACTCCGGCGCGGCGCGCGTGTATGTAGTCGGCTTCTTTCAATTCCGCCGTCGGGATGATGCCGCCGCAGTAACGGTTAATCATCGTCAGTGTCCGCGCCGCGAGATTGCCGAGACCGCTGGCGAGGTCGCTGTTGGTGCGGTCAATCATCGCTTCATAACCGACGCGCCCATCCGCTCCGAACACGACTTCACGAAGACAAAAATAGCGTATCGCGTCGTTGGTAAAATGCTTGTGCAGGATGTCGAGTTCAATCGTGTTGCCAAGCGTCTTGCCCATTTTGCGCCCGTCGCGGTCGAGCAACATGCCGTGTGCATAGACGACTTCGGGCAGCCGCAAGTTCGCGGCAAGCAGAAACGAATGCCAATAGACGGTGTGAAAACGGAGTATGTCTTTGCCGACAAGATGCGTAACGTGTCGCCAGTATTTTTCAAAACCCGCGACGGCTTCGCGTTCTTCGTTGCCGTAGCCGATAGCGGTGATGTAGTTCGATAAAGCATCGAACCAGACATAAATCGTGTGCGTCGGGTCGTCAGGAACGGGTATGCCCCAACCGTTCGACGTGACGAGGCGCGAGATTGATAAATCCTGCAAGCCGGAACGCAGGAAACTCAAGACTTCATTGCGGCGCGCTTCGGGTTGAATCATCGAAGGCTTGGTTTCGTAGAGTTCGATAAGCGTCTCGGCGTAATCTGACAAACGGAAGAAATAACTTTCCTCCGCCACGCGGTCGAGCGCGGTCAGATGAACGAGACAGCGCGGCGCGTCTTCGTCGTTCTCCGGCTTGCTGTATTCATCTTCGGTTTTGAACGCCGCGCACGCCGCGCAGAACCAGCCTTCATAGAAATTCTTGTAAATCGGCTCGTTGCCTTTCGGCGTGCGCGCCGCGCGAACTTTGCGCCACAGTTGACCCACGCCTTGATAATGAAACGCGGCGGTCGTCCGCATAAAGATGTCATAGCCGCCGTGTTCGGTATCCACACCGAATGTTGCGAACGACTCTTTGAACTGCCTGACAACATCATCAACATATTGTTGCGGCGCAAGTCCACGCTCAACCGCGCGGCGTTCGATGTTGACGCCGTGTTCATCAGTGCCGGTCAGAAAGTATGTCTCGCTTCCCTTTTGTTTATGAAAGCGGGCGAGCGTGTCGGCGATAATCGTGGTGTAGAGCGAGCCGAGGTGCGGCGCGCTGTTGGCGTAATAAATCGGCGTCGTGACGTAGAACGTGTCGGGGGGTTGTACTTGGTCGTGAATCATGGTGGTCAGTTACGTCAAAATGCGATTATAGAAGCTGTTTCAAAAATGGTTTTTCTCTCTGCGCGCCTCTGCGTCCGCCCTCTGCGGTACTCTTCGTCCAGAGATTTTTTAACGCAGAGTATCGCAGAGTTGAAGACGCAGAGGCACGCAGAGTTTTCAATCAGAAGATTGCTCCGCCCGCCCAATATTTTCGCCCTTCGACCTTCAACTTTCACCTTTCAATCCCCCTTCCGCCGAACAGCAGAGCCATCGCTTCGGCGCGTGTGCGTGCTTCTTTGAAGCAACCGCGAATCGCGGACGTGATGGTTTGCGCTCCCGGTTTTTTTACTCCGCGAATCGTCATGCAGGTGTGTTCGGCTTCGATGACGACCATCACGCCGAGCGGCTTTAGACCTTGATATAAGGTATCGGCAATCTCCGTCGTCAATCGTTCTTGGACTTGAAGCCGACGCGCAAAGGTTTCGGTTAAGCGCGCGAGTTTTGAAAGACCGACGATGCGCCCGTCCTTCGGGATGTACGCGATGTGACACCGCCCGACGAACGGCGCGAGATGATGTTCACAGACGGACGCGAGCGTGATGTCTTTGACGATAACCATTTCGTCGTGTGTGTCGCCGGGAAGCGGTTGAACGTGTTCGCGCGGGTCTTCGCGCATTCCGGCGGTGAGTTCGACGTACATCTCCGCGACGCGCTCCGGCGTGCGTACCAAGCCGGGACG
>JBGTMR010000047.1:0-16439 GCA_041743485.1 Pyrinomonadaceae bacterium | reverse complement strand
ACGCGCATTGCGACGCTTGGCTTTCGCGGCGAAGCTTTGGCATCAATCGCGGCGGTGGCGCGCATCGAGATGACGACGTTCGTTGAAGGTGAAACGGAAGCGACGCGGGTTGTTATCGAAGGCGGACGCTTGCGCGATGTGACGCCGGGAGCGCACCCGCGCGGCACGACTTTCCTGATGCGCGATCTGTTTTTCAACATCCCCGCGCGTCGTAAATTCCTGCGCTCCGAAGCAACTGAGAGTTTCCACCTGACGAATCTCGTGACGCATTACGCACTCGCGCACCCCGAAGTCGAGTTCGTGTTAATCAACAACGGGCGCGAAAGTTTGCGGGCTTCTCCGGCGGCGAATTTGCGCGAACGTGCGTACCAGATTTTCGGGGCGGAGTTCGTCGAAAACTTACTTGAAGTCGAAGGCGGTCAACAGGGATTAGTTCGCGTGCGTGGATTTACGAGCGCGCCGCGCGAACGTCGAACATCGCCCGATGCCCAATATCTGTTTGTCAACGGGCGTTTCATACGCGACCGCCTCGTGCGTCGCGCGTTAATGGAAGGTTATCGTTCGGTCTTGCCGCATGGTGTGTTTCCGGCGGCATTGCTGTTTCTCGATGTGCCGTTTGAGGAAGTTGATGTCAACGTTCATCCGGCGAAGACCGAAGTGCGTTTCCGCCGCGCCGCCGCGATTGCCGACGCCGTGCGTGAAAGCATCCGCGCCGCACTCGCACGCGGCGGTTTCGCGCGCACAAATGAAACATACCCGGATGACGAACCGAGTGCGACACACGATGCAGAAATATCGCTTGAAAGGGAAGCGATGCAATCATCGTCCGCTTCGCAAATTGAGTTGGGTGATAATTCACCGATTGAGTTTGACGATAAAGCCCGCGCTTCATCCGTCGCCGCACCGCCCGCCAATTCGCTTGCAATGCAACCACGCATCGGCTTTGTTCCGTCATCAACCGCCGATGATTTCCGCGCCGCAGATTTTCACGAACAATCTATCAGGCACACTACGGCACACGATGTTTCTCCTTCCGATGATGCGGATTCAAAACGCGATGAACACGAAAGCGGTTCACACGCTACGTCATCAACCGCGAACACGTCATCGTCACCCGAAGTCTCATTAAGTGGGGCATCAATTGATGAACACGTTGAAGCCTCGCCAGTAACCACGAGTGAAAATCTTCATCGCGTCCCAAGCTTGCCGCCGCTCGATTCCGCGACGCATCTCTTACAGGACACAAGCATTGAATCGCTTTCAACCGACATTCGCCCGCTCGGTCAACTCGAAGAAAGCTTCATCATCGCCACCGACGACGAAGGCTTATTGTTGCTCGACCAGCACGTCGTGCATGAGCGCATCCTGTTCGACAAGTATCACAAAATGGAAGGCGAACGCGCGCCGGAATCGCAAAACTTACTGATACCGGAAACCTTCGACCTCTCGCCCGCGCAAGCCGCCGCCTTCGATCTTGTCCACAAAGAACTCGAATCCTACGGCTTCCGATTGATGCGGCTTTCAGGGCGCACCGTCGCCATCGCCGCCACGCCTGCCGACCTACCCGCGAGTGAAGCCAGAAATTTATTAAGTGAAGTCTTGGATACTATTGACGCCGAGAAACGCGGGGCGGCGCGCGCCAACCTGCGCGACCGCATCGCTGCCTCACTTGCTTGTCGCGCCGCAATCAAAATCAACACACCGCTCTCAATCGAAAAGATGCAATGGCTGATTGACCGCTTACTGACGACTTCATCACCGACCACCTGCCCGCACGGGCGACCCGTGTTATTGCGCCTGACCGTGCGCGACATCGAACGGGCGTTTCATCGAAGCTGAAAGGAATTGAATCATCGGCTCATCGGTTCATTGATTCAATAAAAGGCAATTGGATTTCCTCAATGAGCCAATGAGTCAATGAACCGATGATTCAAATTTCTTCATTCAATCGTAACAAGCACATCGCCCGCGCTGACCGTCGCGCCGTTTTCAGTGTTGACGGATGCGACTATGCCCGCCTTCGGTGCTTTCAATTCGTTCTGCATTTTCATCGCTTCGACCACGATTAAGCCGTCGCCCGCCGCGACCATCGCGCCCGCTTCGACCATCACGCGGACGATGCGACCGGGCATCGGAGCGCGTATCACGGCTTGTCCGCGCGCACTGTTCGCGCCGCCTACGCCGCTGTTCGCGCCGAGTCGCTTAGGGTCTGTGACGGTGACATCGTAGGTGCGATTGCCGATGAAGATTGTCGCCGCTTCATCGCTTCCCGCGCTCTTGCCCGCGAAGCATTCATATACTTTGTGGTGATGCGTGACGAGGTATGTGCCGTCGTCTTGCGTGGTCAACGCGAGTTCGTAACGGCGGTCATCAATGATTGCAGTGAGATGTTCGCCGTCCCGCGTGATGTCGAGTTTGACGGGCTGAGCGTTGATGACGGCATCGAGTTTCGCGTTCGATTTCATAAAGACTTTTATAGCGTGCGGCGATGGAGAGATTGACGACCGGCGAGTCGCCATTGGCTTGGCGTGGAGTTTTGCGGCGCGTGCGGCGTCGTCGGTGTTTGCGTGGAAGATAGAGCCGCGATGACGACGGCTAAATCACGATGAATCTGTTCTTCTTCGGTGTTGGTCGCATCGGCATCGGAAGCTTGCGCGAGACGTTTTTGGAAGCGTTCGATAAAGCCCGTATCGAGGCGTGCGCTTTGAAATTCTTCGTCACGCACGAGGGCGCGGAAGAAATCGAGCGTCGTCTTGATGCCGCCGATGGTGTATTCATCGAGGGCGCGGCGAATGGTTGAAATCGCTTCGTCGCGTGTGCGTCCCCACGCCGCGAGTTTGGAAATCATCGGGTCGTAATAAATCGTGACTTCGGAATGCAGTCGCACGCCGCTATCGTTGCGGACGTTCGCCCCCGTCGGTTCGCGCCATAAAGTTATCTTTCCGGGCGACGGCAAAAAATTGTTTTCGGGGTCTTCGGCATACACGCGGCACTCAATCGCGTGTCCGCGCATGTTCACGTCGTCCTGCGTAAAACTCAAAGGCGCACCCGCCGCGACCCGGATTTGTTCGCGCACAAGGTCAAAACCCGTGACCATTTCCGTCACCGGATGTTCGACTTGAAGGCGCGTGTTCATCTCTAAAAAGTAGAACTCATGAGTCAAGTCCGACACCAGAAATTCAATCGTCCCCGCCCCCGTGTAGTTAACCGCACGGGCGATGCCGACCGCCGCCGCGCCCATTTCGCGGCGCAACTCCGTCGCACCGTCAATCGGTGAAGGGCATTCTTCGACGACCTTTTGATGACGGCGTTGGATGGAGCATTCGCGTTCGCCAAGATGCACGCAGTTGCCGTGTGTGTCGGCGAAAATCTGAATCTCGATGTGGCGCGGACGCTCGACGGCTTTTTCGAGATAGATGCTACCGTCGCCAAACGCGGCGATTGCCTCCGCCTGTGCCGTCTCGAATGCAGAACTTATTTCATCGGCTTTAGCGACAAAGCGCATCCCTTTTCCGCCGCCGCCCGCCGCCGCTTTCAACATCACCGGATAACCGAACTGCATGGCTATCTCGCGGGCTTCGTCGGCGTTTGTGAGCGGCTCAATAGTTCCGGGAACGATGGGCGCGCCCGCATTCTGTGCGACGTGGCGCGCGCTGGTTTTTGAACCCATCAATTCGATGGCTTCCGGCGACGCGCCGATAAATACGATTCCCGCATCACGGCACGCGCGTGAGAAATTCGCGTTTTCGGAAAGAAAACCGTAGCCGGGATGAATCGCTTCCGCTCCGGTCGCACGCGCCGCGCCGAGTATTTTCCCGATGTCGAGATAGCTTTCCGAACTCGCCGCCGCTCCGATAAACACGGCTTCATCGGCAAAGCGAACGTGCAGACTTTCGCGGTCAACTTCGGAATAAACCGCGACGGTCGCAATCTCCATCTCACGACACGCGCGCATCACTCGCACCGCGATTTCACCACGATTAGCGATTAAGATTTTTGAAAACATAAAAGGCAGATGTCAGATGTTAGATGTTAGATGTCGGTAAGAAATAGAGAGGATGTGCTTGTGTTTTACTAACAATGCGAATCAAGGGTTAAGTATGCCCCTGTCTTTAAGCTGCGGCAGCAGCGACAAGTCGGTAGCCCACAGTGAAGCGATAGCGTAACTGTGGGAAGAATGTAGATAGAGATTTCAAGCTACGGTAGTAGCGGCAGAAATCATCAACAAGCGATTCTCATCCGTTTATCTTACGCTGCTGCCGCAGCTGGAAATCTTGGTCTCGCTTAAACCCACAGTTACGGCTTCTCCTTCACTGTGGGCTACCGACTTGCCGCTACTGCCGTAGCTCATGAACAAAGCAATCGAAATCCTTCACCCTTGATTCGCATTAACATCTGACATCTAGCATCTGACCTCTTCAAACTACTATCGAGTTCGACGGCACTCGCGGGTCGAAGCGAATGGTGACGGTCGCGCCGGGCGGATAGTCGGCGGCACGCCCGCGTTGCGCTTCATCAAGCGTGTGCGACGATTCGTAATCCACGCCGTTGTGTTGATAAGTGAAATAGATGATGACGGTGCGGTCATCGGCGTCAACGCCAACGTCAATAATCATGCCGTCGGCGATGCGTCCCTGTCGAAGCAGGCGGGTGCGGCGTGCTTCTTCCGTGTCAACTTCGGGGCGGCGAAAAAGTTTGAACAAATTCATTCGGTGCGTGATGAAGCTTGAAACGAGTGATGTGCGGATGCGCGTCGAGTTGTAAAACCCGCGCAACGGCATGACGAATCATCGCCGGGTTATAAGTTTTAGTTCAATCGGTTTTAGCGTGAAATTGATGCGCGGCGCGCGGCGTCGAGTTGTTCCTGCGTCGGGCGCGCGGCGTGCGGCTTGGTTGATGTTTCATCAATCGCGGCGGTCGAAATCGTCACTGCGCCGATGCGTTGGGTTTCGCGCCACGTATGGAACATGCGGTGGGCGAACGTCCAGTATGAGCCGATTGCCAGAATCCATAAGACGGCGGGCATCCGGTTGGCGAAGAAATTCGTCGAGCCGTGATGCGTCGAAAGCGCGCCGATGATAAGCAGCACGACACGTTCGGGACGACGAAAAAAACCGACATCGCACTTCGGTATCAGGCTTTCCGCACGCGCGCTCGTATAGGAAATCAAGACCGAGCCGACGAGGGCGGCACTGACGAGAAAGACGTTGAGCGTCGAGTGGTGCGGCGTGTCGCGGGCGTAAAAAATCAGCACGCCGACTAAGACAACCATGTCGGAAAGACGGTCGAGGGATGAATCGAGAAAGCCGCCGAACGCCGTGACCTGATTCGTCGAACGCGCGAGTTTGCCGTCGAGCATGTCGAACAGATTGGCGACGATAAGCACGAGTCCGGCGTAAAAGAAATAACCGAAACCGAACAACAAAGCGCACACGAGGTTGATGAGAACACCGATAACCGTCAGCGTGTTCGGGTTGACGGTGTGGCGCGCGAGTCCGCGCACCATCGCGTTGATGATGCGCCCCGCGCCCCGTCCGATGCTGCCGCCAATCACTGTGGTGTCGTATGTCTTTCGGTGAAGTTAAGTGTAATGAAGCGGGATTATGAAGTAACCCTGTGAGTCGTTCAAGCGAAGCGGCTTACGAAGGTTGGTCATGCAAGGTGGTTAAACGTCGAATCTCGAATTGTCGTGTGCCGCGCGGCGTGGTCACTTTTACTTCATCGCCTTCTTCGCAGTTCATCAAGCTTTTGCCGATGGGCGAAGTCGTCGAGATGACGCCCGCCGCCGGGTCGCTTTCTTCCGGTGTCGCAAGTCTGTACGTCACTTCTTCGTCGCGTTCGGCGTCATAGAGGACGACGGTCGAACCGTAAGCCGCGCGGTCGTGCGGAACTTTCGAGATGTCAATCGAAGAGATTTCCTGCAACCTCTGGCGCAGTTGTCCGACGCGGGCTTGAACATATTGTTGACGCTCCAATGCCGCTTTATATTCGGCGTTCTCGCGCAAATCGCCCCACTCAACCGCCTTCTTGATTTCACGCGGCACGGTCACACGCAATTCAAATTCGTACTCTTCCAACTCTTTCTGCAATTTCTGTTTAGCTACTTGAGTCACAATGTTTCAGGAGAGGTTAGAGGTTAGAGGTCAGAGGTTAGTTGAAAACAAAAAGCGTGTATTTGTCTTTTACTAACCTCTGACCTCTAACCTCTAATCTCTAACTGCCTTTCTCATAAATTATTCACATTCGACATTCGTTTGCGGTTCGTCGGGTGCGCCGAGTGAAACGCCGACATCGCGGGCGGTGCGAACCAAGCCGCCCGCCGGTGGCACAGTCTTGATACCGAGAATCGCTTCCGCCAGCGGGACGGTAATAATATCAGAAGCGTGAAGGGCAACCATCACATCGCGGTCGCCCTGCATCAGGCAACGCACGGCGTAAGCTCCGAAACTCGTCGCCAGCATACGGTCGAAAGCATTGGGACTGCCGCCGCGTTGCAAATGTCCAAGCACGACGCAGCGTGCTTCTTTTCCGGTGCGCGCTTCGATTTCATCGCGCAGATAATAACCTATGCCGCCGAGTCGGGCGGACACATCGCTTCCGCCCTGTGTGACGTAACGCTGTGCGCCTGTGGTTTCGCGCGCCCCTTCCGCGACGACGATGATGCTGAAATCCGAACCGCACCGTTCGCGTTCACGAATCTTATGGCAAACCGCATCGAGTGAAAACGGGATTTCGGGAATCAGAATAACATCCGCGCCGCCCGCGAGTCCCGAATGAATCGCAATCCATCCGGTGTGCCGCCCCATGACTTCCAAAACCATCACGCGGTCGTGCGATTCGGCGGTGGTATGAAGACGGTCGAGGGCTTCGGTCGCAATGTCGAGAGCCGTCAAAAAACCGAACGTCAAATCCGTGTGCGCGAGGTCATTATCAATCGTTTTGGGAACGCCGACAACCGGAACGCCGTACTTGCCGAATTCCGCCGCGATTGCCAGCGTGCCGTCGCCGCCAAGCACAATCATTCCGTCAATGCCGAGACGTTCGAGATTCGCCATCGCTTCGCGGAACGAAGATTCCGGCATCACAACTTCGCCGTTCTCTTTATACTGAACGAAGCGACCTTTATTGCGCGTGCCTAAAATCGTGCCGCCGCGCGGAAGCAGACCGCGCACGTCCACGGGCGTCAGTTCGCGTGTGCGCGTTTCGCCGAGCAAACCTTCAAAGCTGTCTTCGATACCGATGACGCGCGCGCCGTATTCACCGACACAGGTTTTAACGACCGCGCGAATCACGGCGTTGAGAGCGGGGGCGTCGCCGCCGCCCGTAACTAAGCCAATGGTCTTCATAAGTTTTTATTGTTCTACCGCCCAACTAATTTTAACTCTAAAACAGCGCGGGCTGGCTTCAGTCTTGAATCTGAAACCAGCCGCGCGAAACTTTAAGATAGAACTTTCTCAAATCTAGGATTTCAAATCTGAAATCTCAAAATTAGCTTCCAATGTCCTTCAGTGCTTCAAACAGTTCATCATTGACCGGAAGGTCGGGGATGTTGTGAACCTTCTTGTAATGAATGCGTCCGTCTTTATTAACGATGAATAGGGCGCGCTCCGAGATGCCCGCGTCCTCTTTATAAACGCCGTACTTGCGCGCGACTTCGCCCTTAGGCTCGAAATCGCTCAGTAAATCATAACTCACGCCGCCCAACTCTTTCGCCCACGCCGCCTTGCTCGGCTGCGCGTCAACCGAGATGCTCAAGATTTCCGTATCAACTCGGTGAAAGCGTGCGAGGTCTGTTTCGTAAGCGGCAGTTTGCGTCGAACAAACGGGCGTGAAAGCGAGCGGGTGAAATGCGATGACGACGTTTTTCTTGCCTTTGAATTCCGAAAGGCTGACCTTCTTATTGCGGTCTTGATGACTCGGCAAGGTAAAATCCGGTGCGATGTCTCCGACTTCGGGCATTGTTTTTCCTCTTTGTGGCTTCGTATCTAAACACATCGAAGCCGACGTTAAATTTTTTGAGATTGTAATTTCTTTTCGGCGAAAGACTATACCGTCAAGAAAGCGATTTCAAGCGGCGAAGTTATAAACGCCCCACAACTTAGAACCAAGAAAGCGACTTGCACAATTTAATTGTGCAAGTCGCTTTCTTATAAAGGATTGTCGCCTGCGTTCGATAAACTTTAACGAAGGTGTTTTGAAACTAAGCGAGGTCGTCGGGGTTTTCGCCGTTCGCTTTAGCACGACGACGACGGCGCATCTTCATCGTCACACCCGCCAATCCCGTACCGAGAAGAATCATCGTCGCCGGTTCAGGTATAGGTTCGGGAGAGCCAGCCCCTCCAGCATTCGCAAAGTAAAAGCTTTCAGGTCCACCCTGTGCGTTGATAATCGTCGCCGACAAGCCGAGACGAAGATTAGTATTGAACACCAGTGCGAGGCGCGCCGCCGCTTCCGCATCAAGGCTAAATAAATAATCCGCCGTGCCTTGCCCGTTGCCAATTTGTTGTAGGGTAGATGGGCTGAGAAGCGAGGCGGTGAACATAACGTTGCCGCTAGTATCGAAAGCCGTCAGTGTCAGTGCGGTGACGGTCACAGGGTCGCTGCCGGGTCCGCCGTTCGGTTCGTTGATGTTGAAACCGATGCGTAATTGACTGGCTTGGGTGATGCCTAGTTCGGCGAAAGAGACGGTGTTGTTTGTTCCGCCGCGCGTCGCGTCACCGAAGATTTCGTCGCGGCTGCCGGTAAATCTGACGCCGCCGGATTCGGTGCTTGAATTACCTTTAGACTGAAGCGATAAAACGGTTCGGATACCTACGCCGTCGGAGCGCAAACGGTTGGGAGAGTCAAACACGATACCGTCAGCGTGAGCGTTGCTTGCAAAGAGAGTGACGAACAAAAGCGTGCAGCCACAGAGTGCGATGTTGGTGATGGTTTTCTTCATAATCGTTTCCTTAAAATTTGTTGTTGTTGAATTATTATCGCCGATGAATGAAGCGCGTTTGGTGAGAGACATCCGCTTATCGGCACTGTGGAATAAAGAGGCAACGGAAACCAAATTCCAAAATATCGTTGGTGTCGTTTTGAAGATTGACGACATCGGCACAACGCTTGTCGCGGATGGTATGCTGCCCAAGCGAGTAAAATAACTTGAGGGGAAATATCGTGGAGGCACTATGGAAGTTGTGGTCACGCGGCGCGCGGTGGAGCGTGCGCGCGCCGGACATCTCTGGATTTATAAAAGCGACGTGCGCGAATCCGGGAATGAAAATAGTAATGATGCGGCGGTCGTGCGCGTCACGGATGAACGCGGGCGGTTCGTCGCTCACGCGCTGTGGAGCGCGACATCGCAAATCAGTTTGCGGCTGCTTACGACGCGCGATGAAATCGTGAACCGCGATTTTTGGCAAAGGCGTTTGCACGCCGCACTCGCGCGACGCGCTCATCTTGAAGGCGAAACCGATGCTTATCGTCTCGTATTTTCGGAAGGCGATTTGATGCCGTCGCTCATCGTTGATAAGTACCGCGATGTGCTTGTCTTGCAAACCCTGTCGCGCGGCGTCGAACGACTCAAAGCGATGTTCGTCGAACTTCTCATCGAGCGAGTCAAGCCGCGACTCATCATCGAACGCAACGATGTGCGCGTGCGCGGACTCGAAGGTTTGCCGCTAAGTGCCGGAGTGATTTACAAGCGCGATGATGTGACGGACGGGGAAGCGCACGGCGAGTTCGTTATCAATCAACACGGTGTGAAGTTTGCGGTCGCGCCGCTTGGCGGGCAGAAGACCGGAGCGTTTCTCGACCAACGCGAAAACCACCGTCGCGCCGCCGATTTCGCACGCGGACACGCCCTCGACTGCTTCACGTTTAACGGCGGCTTCGCGCTCAACATCGTGCGCTCGTGCGAGTCTGTGATTGGCTTGGATGTGTCGGGTGAAGCCGTCGCCGCGTGTCGTCACAATGCGACGCTAAACGGCATGACGAATGTTGAGTTTCGTGAAGCGAACGTCTTCGATGCGTTGCGTGAAATGGAGACGGCGGGGACACGCTTCGACACGATTATTCTCGACCCGCCCGCGTTTGCGAAGAATCACAAAAGCGTCGAAGGAGCGATTCGCGGCTACAAGGAAATCAATTTGCGGGCGATGAAATTACTGAACGCGGGCGGGATTCTCGTGACCTGTACATGTTCGTATCACGTTGCGGAGAACGATTTCTTGAACATCATCACGGACGCCGGGAGCGACGCGCGCCGTCACATCCAGGTCATCGAAAAACGCACACAGGCGAACGACCATCCAATACTTTTAGGAATGCCGGAAACTTATTATTTGAAGTGTCTGATTTGTCGCGTGCTGTAAAAGTGTTTCGCTATGTCTACTGTGGTTAATTCTTAAATCCTTAACCACAGAGACACAGAGATTTCACAGAGCAAGCACAGAGAGGATTTTGGTTTAACCAACCGCCGTGTTCGCGCGCACAGTTTCCGCGAGACGGCGCGCATCGGGAAACAGTTCAAGGGCGCGGCGTAGTTGTGGGTCGTTATCTAAAAGCACGCGGGTCGCGGCGTCCGCGCCGAAAGCGGCGGTCGCGTATTCGTCCGCGATGCGAAGGCGCGTGAAATCGAGGTCGGCGTCAATCTGTTTGTCGGTTAAAGCAAAAGTCGAATCGCGGCGCACGAAGTCACGAAATGCGACGATGACCGCATCGTTGATAAGCGCGGTCGCATTACGCCCGTTGTTCTGCGTGCGTGCCTCGTTGGGCGGCGTGGTGACGCGGAATTGTTCGAGTCCTTTGATTTGCCCGGCGGCGAGTTGGCGCACGAAGAAGAACGCGGCTTCGTAAATGCGCCCGCGCCCGACGCCGGAGAGGTCGAGTGGCTTGACTTCGTAGTCGGGTGTGATGCCGTTGCCGCCGTAGAAAGTGCGCCCTCCGGCGGTGCGAACCGGCGTCCCGCTTGGTGTCGGTTGCGGTGTCGGAACGGGCGCCGCGAGTGGTGCGGGCATGGTCAGCGTCGGGTTCTGACTTAGAGTGCGATTGGCAGGCGTCGGCGGCTTATTAGGCGTCGTCGTGGTCGCCCCTGTGTTGGGTGCGTCCAAGCTGTGGCGCACGTAGTAATCATAAAACGATCCGGTTTCATATTCGCGTTGAATCAGTCTGCCGAACGGCGTGTAATACTTTGCGGTCGTTAAAGTCAAACCGTTGCCGAACGGAAGTTGAAACACACGCTGAACCAGACCTTTACCGAAACTGTTTTCACCGACGACAAGACCGCGCCCGTAATCCTGAATCGCACCCGCGACGATTTCCGAAGCCGACGCTGAATTACGATTGATGAGGACGATAAGCGGGGCATCGGTGGCTTGGGCTTCGTTATTTTTATACACGCGGCTATCGCCCGCGTCGCGCCCGCGCACGGTGACGATGGTCGCGCCACGCGGCAGAAACTGTCCGGCGACGGAGATGGATTGGTCGAGCAGTCCGCCGGGGTTATTGCGTAAATCCAAGATGATTTGCCGCGCTCCCTGCTTCTGCAAAGACGCGAGAGCCGCGCGCAGTTCGCTTTCAGTCGTGCGTTGAAAGCTGCCGGTCAAGCCGACGTAGCCCGTACCGGGTTGCGCCATAAACACCGCGCGAATCGAGGGTGAGGAAACGGCGTCGCGCGTGATGGTGCGAAAGACGGGAACTTGTTCGCCCGCGCGTTCGACTTTCAAAGTGACATCCGTGCCAAGCACGCCGCGCACGTTTTTCGAGACTTCCGACGCCGACCATTCGCGCGCATCCTTGCCGTTGACTTCGACGATGCGGTCGCCAAAGCGCAAACCCGCGCGTTCGGCGGGCGTACCGGCGACCGGAGATTGCACATACACGCCGTCGCGGTGGCGCAAGATGGAAACGCCTATGCCGTAGAAACGCGATTCCTGATCCTCCTTGAGTTTGCGAAAATCATCGGTTGGAAAAAAGGATGAATGCGGGTCGAGCGTCATCAACATCCCTTGAATCGCGGCTTGATTGGCTTTCGCGTAATCAACCTCACCGACATATTCACGCGCCACGACCGACACCGCATCACGATAATCGGTTTCTAGGTTGTCAATATCAACGCCGGAAGAAACGGGCGTATCATCCGCCGAAGCGGAATTTGAAATCGGGCTGCCACTCGCGGCGGCGGAAAGTTGAATCGTCTGTTGTTGGTAAGCCACACCTCCCGCGACGGCGGAAGCACTGATGATAATAAAGCCGATGAGTAAGTAAATCTTTTGGCGCATATTTTGGCGCATAGCACGCTCCGTCAAATTTAATTTGTGAATGGTAAATGGTAAATGGTAAATGGTGAATCGTTAATGGGTGAACAGCCCGTCTTTTCCATTCACCATTTACTATTTACCATTTACCTTATCAAGGCTGTTTCGACGAAAATACTAGCACAGCCGTTGTACAGATGACGGAGATGATGCGCGACATGGCGAACGTATCTTTCGATAAAATGTCGCTAAAAATGCCGGGCGACATTTTAACCCTGAACCGAAATAACAAAGCGATTGACGCCTTCGACCGCTTTAATTACCGACCTCTTTCCCTTATCGGTTATGTTATATTCCGAAACATCCTTTTGCACACGAGTGTCGAATAAATTCCAAAGTTTTACGAGTAAGTTTGCAATCAAGTTAATGAACTATTCTCTCTCTGTCATCGTGCCTGCGTACAACGAATCGGCGCGCTTGGGCGATTCGCTTAAAACCGTTTTCGCTTATCTCAATCAACAATTTTCCAACTCGGAAGTCATCGTCGTGGATGACGGTTCGCAAGACGATACGCGCCAAGTCGCCGAACGCAGTTTCGCGTCGGCGGGTTCGATTGCGACAGGGTTAATTGAAGTGAGTCCGAACAAAGGTAAGGGTCATGCCGTGCGCGCCGGACTTCTCGCCGCAGATTCTCCCATCGCGCTTTTTACCGACGCCGATTTATCAACGCCGATAACGGAAATCCCGAAACTTGTGCTTCCCATCGAAGAAAACAGATACGACGTAGTGTTCGGTTCGCGCGCGATTGACCGCACGCTTATCGGCACGCCGCAACCATGGCGGCGCGTGCAAGCCGGAAAGGTGTTCAACGGCGTGATGCGTTTGATGACGGGGATGCCCTTCAAAGATACGCAGTGCGGCTTCAAAGCCTTCCGCATGGACGTTTGCCGCCCGCTCATCGAAGTCGCACGCATTGACCGCTTCGGCTTCGACGTGGAACTTCTGTCGCTTCCTTTCGCGGCAGGCTTGCGTCTGCTCGAACAAAGCGTGCGCTGGAATGACGCCGAAGGCAGCAAAGTCAGCACTCTAAACGGGCTGCACGCCTTCACGGAAATCAAACAAGTCCGCCGTAACTTCAAGCTCGGACTCTACACCGAAGCGATTGCCAAAGCGCGCCGCATCGCCGCCACCAAAGGCGACTTGATTCTAACTTCGGGCGCAGAAACAAACCCGAACGAACAACTCATTATTAGTGGATAGTGGATAGTGGATAACGGATAGTTTAAGAACAGATTCTTTACTATCCACTATCCACTATCCACTATCCGTTATCCACTATGTCCCTACGTCTTAACGTCAACATTGACCACGTTGCGACTGTGCGCGAAGCCCGCCGCACGATTGAACCGAGCCTCGTCGCGGCGGCGTGCGTGTGCGAAGCGGCGGGGGCGGACGGCATCACCGTTCACCTGCGCGCCGACCGTCGCCACATTCAAGACCGCGACTTGTATATCTTGCGCGACTGTGTGACGACGTACCTTAACGTCGAAATGGCGACGGGCGACGAGATGATAAACATCGCCCTCGATGCCCGACCCGATTGCGTCACACTCGTCGAAGAACGTCACGGCGAAGTCACGACCGAAGGCGGTTTGGATACGGTCGCCAACTTTGAAGCGGTAAAACGCGCGATTGAAACTTTGCGCGCGAAAGGCATTATCACCAGCATTTTTATTGACCCCGAAGCCGCCCAAATCGAAGCCGCACAACATGCGGGTGCGGAGCAAATCGAACTCTCGACCGCCGCTTACGCCGAAGCCACGCTTGGACGCCAAGCCTTTCACCCCGCCGGACAACGAAGCACCGCGCACGAACTCGCACGCTTACGCGCGGCTGCCGAACACGCCGCGCAACTCGGCGTTCGCGTCGCTGCCGGACACGGCTTGACCACGCGCAACGTCGGGGCAGTCGCCGCGATTCCACACATCACCGAGTTCAACATCGGACACAGCATTATCGCCAACGCCATCTTCGCGGGACTCGCCGCGACGGTGCGCGAAATGCGCGAAGCGATACGAAGCGGCGGTAGCGCAGGTAAATGAAGGCTAATTGCAGATTAGGTTCTGTTGACATAAGCAAAAACAACAATACGAGCCACGAAACCACACGAAAAAGAACACTAAACAAACCTCTTTTCGTGTCGCTTCTCGGTTGTTTCGTGTCTAAATCTTTCCCTCAATCGCTTATGTCAACAGAACCTAAGAATGCCGGACTTTGCAAAAACCAACCCGAATTTGTTCGACCTACGATTTAACGTCGCCGACACAATTGGCATCATCAGAGTTGTTATGCTTTCGGCTGGCATCAGCAGGGAACATAATGAATTAAGTACAGGAGTTATAAATTTTATGCCATTACAATATAAATTAGAACACGTTATCAATCGTTTAACTGAAGGCTGCGAATCCGAACGGCGAATCCTATCGTCTCTGACCGGCATCAAGTTGTCAGAGCAGGATGCATGTCGCGCGTGGACTCGCGTACTAGATCACAAGTGGTACGTCAGCGAACGTATGGGACGCGATGTGGGTTTGCGTGTCGCAGCTATTGATTACTTCGAGAATATCGAACCGGTACGCGAACAGCACAAAGCGAAGCGAGGAATGAGGCGCGGGACTCTGCCGCCCCGCTTACGCATGATGCAGTCTTTGAATGCGGGCAACTAAGACTTTCAGTTGACATCTTTCCGGTTACTTTTAGAAATAATGAAGAGGCGTACACCGCATAAGTGTCACGCCTTTTTTATCATTGTCATATCTATTGCTCCGACCGCCTAAAAACAACGGGCTAGAATTTTAAGGATTAGTACTCTGTAATCTAAGTTTCGAGATGTTTTCGACCATCTCGAATTTGGAATGTTCGATTTCAAATTAAAACGAAAAGAAGGAAAAACACCGGAGCCACGAATCACATAAAACTTAAATTACAGAGTAATCAGTTTGTTGTTGCACGACTGAATAATTTCAGCACAACCTCAAATCCGTCAAAATCAAGTAGTCGGAGTGCCGGTTTTACTTCCATTTGAAATCTGTCGGTTCAAATTTGAGACGCTACGATTGCGAACAATCACGACGAACTTTGGACAAAGTATTAGTTCGTCATATCGGGTGCGAGCAAAGTCTGTGATTCATAAGCGGCACTAACCGGCAAGAGATTCTTTACATCCGCGCCATCCGGCAGGATTTTCCCCGCGAGTGTCGCGGCTTCTTCCAACAACCGACGCTGGTCTGCGTTTTCTTCAAAGAGTCGCAGATGATTGACGACTCCGGCGAGATTGAACAGCGTATCCAATTGTTGTTGAGTGAGTTTAATCTCACCGTCGGCAGGTATCTCTGCGGTGCTTGTCTCCGCAAGTCCTGCCGCCGGAGCGACGGCGTGCGCCGCCTCCGATAATGCTTCGGAGTGTTCGATGTCGAAGGTCGAAGCGGGTGCGTCGCGGTGCGCTTGAATCTCGGCTTCAAACTCCGGCAGGTGTGTGAGAAACACGCCGACGATGCGCGGGTCGTACTGCGTGCCTGAGCCTTGCATAATCAGTTCGACGGCTTGTTCGCGCGTCATGCCTTTACGGTACGGACGGTCTTCGCGCACGGCGTCGAAGCAGTCAACAACCGACAGAATGCGCGCCGTCAAAGGGATGTCCTCGCTCTTGAGTCCGTCCGGGTAGCCTTTGCCGTCCCATCGTTCGTGATGTGAGCGGACGATGGGTGTGACCTGATAAGGGAACTCGACGCGCCCTATAATCTTCGCGCCGATGAGGGTGTGACGCTTCATTTGCGCGAACTCTTCGGCGGTGAGCTTGCCCGCTTTATTCAAGACCGTATCGGGAACGCCGATCTTGCCGATGTCGTGCAAGAGTGCGCCCGCTTTCAAGGCTTCGATTTCAGATTCCGTACATCCGAGAATGCGCGCGACGCCGGTCGCGTAGATTTGCACGCGCAATACATGCTCGTGCGTCACCTCGTCTTTCGCGTTAATCGTCACCGCCAATGCTTCAATCGTTTCGCGGTGAGATTTTTCCATCAAGGCGATGCGTTCGGCTTGCGAGCGTTCGATGATGGCGACGCGCTCCTGCAATCCGTTGCGATGTTGGCGATGTCCGAGATAGATGGCGATGAGTGTGGGCGCGCCGACCACGAA
>JBGTMR010000046.1:0-13973 GCA_041743485.1 Pyrinomonadaceae bacterium | reverse complement strand
GATGTAAGCGGATGTCCCGATTGTCACGGTACAGGGTTCCGGCAGCATGAAAGCGGGCAGGGAGTCGTGAAATGTAAGCATGAACGACTCAATGAAGCGCAATGAGTATGGCATCGTCCTCGTAAGCAACTGAATCGCAGGAGGTGGAATGATGAGCGTTTTATGCGTCAGGGAGCGTCAAGTCAGAGACATCACTGTTCTTGATTTGGAGGGAGACATCACATGGGGCGAGGGAGCAGATACAATGCGCTCATCCATCAAGCGGTTGATCGAGCAGGGCAAGTGCAAGATTCTTTTGAATCTCGCTAAGGTTAGATACGTTGACTCGGATGGTCTCGGTAAGTTGATTGCAGTTTATACAAGTCTGCGAAACCAAGGCGGACAATTAAAACTCCTTCATGTCACTAAAAGACTGCGTGAGATATTGGTGATTACCAAACTGGCGACCGTCTTCGATGTGTTCGACGATGAAACGGCAGCACTGGACAATTATAGATGGGAATATCCGTATCTTTAGTATCCGGTATAAAAGTTCACACCGCTCGCTGCGTCAACCTGTCCTCCATCCCAATCACCATATACGCTGCAAACCAAGTTTCAGCATCGCCGCCACCGTTTTTCTCATAAACCGGGTCCGCGTGCGAACCTAGTTTAGTCGCTGTTTTACATCTCCGCTCTTTCCCGTCCAACACACACCGCCAACCCCGACGACGAGAAAACAAGCGGCGTGCAAACCATAAGTTCCACAGCCGGAAAGCGAGTGATAATTTAACGAAAAAGTGACACGACGAAGCCTCGCAAAATACAAAGGTGTAACTCATTACACCTTTGCCGAGCAAGAGTGACATAGGATACCGGTTTGCGCTCTCTCATTAGCATTAAACAACCCGTCTTCAGCGAGCGCGGGGGCGGAGCAAGCGGCGACTCTTGTAAAGAGTATCTGTGATTGTGCCTTGCGCCTGCGTGCGCCCAAGTACCGCGTTGGTTGGTGCAGTCAGATTCACGACGAAATTCTCGTTCGACTCGGTGAGTCGGTCGCTAAACACCGGCACGCTAATCATCTGAGTAGTTACCTCAGGTGCGACTTCTGCGGTTTTTAGTCGCAGGAATTCTTCTGTTTTTGACTTCGCAGATGTAAAGCCACGCTTCAACACCTCGACGGAACGCACGTCATCTTTGCGCGCCCCGAAGCCGCCGAGATATTCGGAGACGCTTCGTAGCACAGGCTCACGCTCCTCATCGGACAGTTTTTGCACGGCGGGGTCACGCTTCAATTTAAGCTTCCACCCATCGACTTCCCTCTGCACGCCAACATTGTGTTCAATCTGCGCGGGCGTCAAACCTTCTTTGAATTGCTCCCGACGAAAAGGCGTGTAGATGTCAACGCCGCGACGCTCAAGATACCCACGTCTGGTTTCCTCCCATGCGTCTTCGACGATTGCCGCCATTTTCTTTTCTTGGTCTTCTGACGACAATTTCCGCATCGCATCCGTATCGAGGTTGGCGAATCCTTCTTCGGTTCGTCTGCCCATTACTCGCTGCAACGTCCCGATGTCGGAGCCTGCCAACTGATATTCCTTGTCATCAAACGCGATCTTCTTCGGTGTGCGGCGTGGAAACTGCTCTTTACGGTCTTCCTTTTGGAATGGAGCGAGTACCATCTCAATTTCAGGACTCACGTTGTACTTCTCGACGAACGCCGGATTAAGGAAGACGTTGAACAAGCTGTTCGTGCCGCCCCTGTACATCTCTCTCGGTTGTCCGAGCGTGGTGTAAGCTTCGGGGAGGCGTGACGCGACAAACGGTAACTTGGCGATGCCGCGATTGAGCGCACGCTGAAGCGGGTTCGGGTCGTAAGGCTCACGCGCGGTGTTATCCATCGCCTGTCTAATTTGGTTGAGGAATGTCGGCACGAATGATGCCGGAACATCTTCGAGCACCTTCTTTAATCCTGCCAGCTTGTCGTCGCCGTAAGTGCTGCCGAAGATCGTCTGGATGCCCTTAAACAACGGTTGCTCGACAACGGTTTCGATGCCTGCCGCGAGGCTGTCCACGGCAGTTCCAAGCACGCCGGTGGATGCCGCCTTGCCACTCTTGATGTTCTTGTGAATGTCGGCGGCGATAGCGATATTCAAAGCGATAGGTTGCGCCCAATCGTAAGACATCAGCGTGTCGCCTTGCTCCCGCTTTAAGCTCTCACGCGAGAAGCCGCCTTCACCTCTTCGATCTTGCCAAGCACCGCTGACATCGTTTGCGCGTCTTTGTAAATGCTTCGGGCGCGGGCGCGTTCGGTGTTAAGCAGACGCAGTGCTTCACGCTCGATGCGGGCGAGAATCGGTTGAACGTCGGCTCCGTAATCGCGTGCTACTTGCGCCGCCCAATCCACCGCTTTGATTGCGCCTTTGGCGAGGCGTGCGGCGTAGAGTGCCGAGTAGTCGGCGATGACATCGGCGGGGATGCCGGTGTTGAGTTGATAGCCGCGTGCTTTGAGTCTCGCCTGCGCTGCTTGCTCGATGGTGTCAAGACGCACGGTGAGAATCTGCGTCGCGGTCTGGCGAGGCGTCGCTCCCGCCGCGCCCTGTAAAGTCTTGATGTAGTCACGAATCTCGGTTCGTTCGTCCGCCGTGAGCATACCTTCCGCTTTCGCTTTCTCAGCGAGTTCGGCAATGCGTATGGATTGCTCGTTTCCGGCATCGGCATTTGCCACACGCTTAGCGGCAACGGTGAGCGTCTGCGCCTGCTCCGGTGTGACTCTGGCTTCCGGGTTGTATTTGGCGATTTGTCGTTGGGCGTAGAGCAGGATGCCGTCGGGCGAAAGACGCGAAACTATTGATGCAGCTTGCACGGTTTGACCGGCTTCGGTGAGTTTGCGTGATAAGTCTTCGGCGAGTTCGGCGGCACGTCCGAACTTAGCTTCCGCCTCTTCGGGGCGCGTGGTTCTGATCGCATCCGCCTCGCGTTGCAGGCGATTCATCAGTTCGATGCCGGTAACGGTGTGCTCCGCGCTTAGACGCTCTGTGTTCTTGACGTAATCGAACGCCCCGTCAACGCCGCGCTCGCTGATTACTTTGCGGGCGGCTTCAACCGATTCACGGTTCGATGTCGGCGTATAGGTGCGGTCATCGCCACCGTTCAAGTTATTGGCTTTGAGCGTGCGCGGGAAACTCCGCTCTGCTGTTTTCGTTTCGGGGGATGCACCTTCAAATGATACGACCGGCTCTTGCTTATCAGTTTCCTGCTTCAACGGGGCAAGGCTTTCAGTTCGTTTGGCAGAGACATCTGCACCACCTGCATCTTGAACCATCCTGTCATAAATGGCGCGTTGTTTCGGTGTGACGTTGCCCGTCAATTCAAACCGTGGTTGCGCGTTCGCTTCACGTTGCGGTTGCACACCGCTTGTTGACGCTTGTTCTTCCACTGTTACTGATTTTGTGTTGTCGGCGACGATGCGACGCTCACCATCTTCGACTCCATTCATCTGCGCCTGCACATCATCATAAACGCGACCTGCCGCGCGCACGACTGCCGCATCCGGGATGCCGAGTTGCGCCGCCAGTGCTTTACCTTTGGCTTCGGTTTTACGCGCTCGTTCCGCCCGTGCCGCTTGGTTGACGTTATCGCCGCCTCTGTTGCGATAGCCAGCCGGCGACTCCCGCGCCCGCACGTTGCACGACGTTTCCGGTGACGGGACTCAGTGAAGCGATTTGTAGTCTTCGCCCTGCACGCCGCCTGTGAGTTCGGCTTTCAGACCGCGCCCTAAGAGTTCGATGTTTTGCACAAGTTGCGCCGCGCCGATGCTGCCTTCGGCGAATCCACGACGGGCGGCATCAAGCGTTGGCGATACTTCCGCAGGAGATGGTGCGGCTTCCGGTTGTGACTCCTGCCCTGCGGCTTGCGCGGCAAAGTTTCGCGCGCCTTCAATGCCGCCTTGTGCGTAAGCATTCAGAAGCCCGACGGTGCGCTCGGTCGTCGCAATCGAGGCTTCGTAGTAACCGCCCGTCGGTGAGTTGGCATCCGTGACGTATCGCGCACGCCGGATGAGTTCGGCAGGTGTTTCATCAAGTGCAAGTAAGCTGCGCCCGGTCTTGGATTGGTAATCGTCATAGATGGATTCGTAACCGGAACCCAACGAGCGAACGTAAGCACGGTTCACGGCTTCGGGTGATGGGACTTCACCTTTGCGCGCGTCGAGGCGCACGGTCTGGGCTTGCTTGAGCGGGTCGTCGCCGCGCATCGGTGACGTGTTCTGTCCGATGGATGCGGCACTGATGGCGGCGCGTTCCGTCCAAGACTTTTCCTTCGCAGTGTAATCGTCGAGAGTGAGCGGTGCGTTTGGGCGGTCGCCCGTGTACTGCTCATCAACCGGAATACTGCCGTCAATGCGTGTCGCAAATTCAAGTACGTCATCGTCAAGATGTGTAGCTGCGGCGGCTGAAGCGGCGCGCCGGATTGGTGCGACTTGCGGTGTCATACGCTGTGGCGCGCTGCCGGGAAGCATCACGCGCACATCTTCGGCGGGTTGCGATGTTGGTATCGCACCCGGTACAACCTCGGCAAGCGGAGTGACACGACGCGGACGGGTTAGCGACGACGATGGGTCGTTATTCACTACGGGCAGCGGTGACCCTTGACTTGTTGCATCCCTCATCTGTCGCAACTCATCGAGCATTGACGTTGATGGCGATGGAGGTGTCGGAGTCGGAAGCGGCGCGGGCATCACTTGCGTTGCTGGCTGTGCTTCCACCGGCGACAATGCTGCACTATTCCCTTCTCCGTCGCGCATCCGTCGTAGCTCGGCAATCATTGGATTGATGTTGGATGGCGACTTGCGCGCGGCATTTCCGCTACCGCCGACGCTCGACATGTAATCGGCAGCCGACGTGCCTTTACGTCCGCCATTACCATCATCGATGTTCGGTGCTTTGCCGGTGCGTGCCGCCTGTGCCGCCGCTCCGGGTCCGCCAAAATAGTAAAGCGCGGCGAGCCCCTCGTCACCGCCGTGCGTGTCGAGTCCGCGCTTGATGTATGTCAGCCCCGCCGTGATGTTCTCGTCTTCGTCGTCGAGATTCTTAAAACCCATGCTCACGCCTGTCGAAGGCATCACCTGCATCAGCCCGACCGCACGCTCGCCGCTTCTGGTGACGGGTCCGCGCTTTACCTTGCCGCTTCCGTCCGTATGACTCCAACTTGATTCTTTTGCGATGAGGCGATCGGCAAGTGTGCGTGGCACGCCGAGTTGATCGGCACGGGCGAAGACTTTCCGGCGCACGGGACTGTCACCACCCGCCGAAGGTGCGGAAGGAGATGGTGGGGATGCGCCGCCATCTCTCATGCGGCGCAACTCGTCAATCATCGAAGCAGGTGTACTCATCGCGGATGGTTTCCTTACCGTTCACAAAACCGGCATCACCGAGAATTTGTTACTGAAGATTAAGCATCGGCAGAGCGGCGTAGAACTGCTTGATCTGCTCCTGTTGTTGTTTGGGCGGAAGCGCGAGAATCTGCCGGAACTTCTCAGTGAGGACACCAACCGGCATCGCTTCGCCTGTCGGATTCGGACGCGCGTTGCCAAGCCGCAAGCGGAAGTCGGCGACCATTTGACGCTTGCCAGCCGTGGTGCTACGGACGCGCTCACGCTCTCTGGCAAGTGCTTGTTCGACTCCCGGCGGATCAACATTCTCATAGGCATCGGAGATGCTTACTTGCTTGAGCCTGATGGCATCATCTAACGCTTGTTGGTCGAACTGCCCGTCTTGGTTGCTAAACATTCTTTCGACTTCGGGACGGATGCGGCGCGTCTTAGCGGCTTGCGGCACTCGACTTCGCGCCATGTCTTCGATCTGCTTATCGGAAGGCAGCCCGAACATGTCATCGGTGAGCGTATCGAGCTTGAACGCACCGGGACGCGCGACGTTAAACGGTTGTCCGGTCTTCGGGTCAGCCGCTTCACGAACATTGCCGCCGCCGTCATGCAAAAAGACGCGACCATCCGGCGTAACTTGCATTGATGTGCGGTCCCGGCGGGACTTTTTCATGAGCGGCACGCCAGCCGCCGACGCACGAGCGACAACTTCCTGTGTGCGTGGGTCGGGACTGTCAGGGTCAAAATCATCAACTTCGTTGTAAAGCTTGACGATTAACTCGCGCTCACCTTGCGAAGTTTTCGATTGAGCGTCACGCGCCGCGCGCTCCGGTTCCATCGCTTCGTTTGTGGCGCGCGAACGCTTATAAAGATTGTCCCAACGCTGTTCCTCCCGTTGTCGCGCTGACCCGACGCGACGCTCAAGCAACCCGACTTCCTTGTTTTGCGCTCGTTGCTCCCCTGCTGCCGGATTGATGAAGCCGCCAGCCACGCCGCCCGCTCCCGCCGCTAACGACTGTTTCCAATCCGCACCACGCGCTGCCGCTGCTGAGATAGATTCAAAAGCGTTGCCGAGTGCTTCGCGCACATTCCAACGACTATTCATATTCTTCGGCTGAACGTCTGCCGGGCGCGTGAGTTCTTCGATAATCCACTCCGACGCAAATGCAATGTCCACGTTCTTTTCAACTTCGTAACTTCGCCCTGATGCGTGAAGGGAAGGCGGCGCGACTAAATACCCGCCCTCGGCTTTAACATCTATGCCGGGTGCAATCTTGCCTTTGTGAATCTCAACACCTTCCGGCAATCGGTAAATAAAATGATTGCCGTTGCCGCCCGTTCGCACCGTGTGAGTTTCAAGCCATTCGCCGCCGTGGGCTTCCACAAGGTCGAACACTGAAGCATCGCCGCCGTTGCGCGGGTCGCTGTCAAGCGCAATCAGACGAAGCACGCCGCCCATCGCAATCGCCAGATTTGCGTGCGGGTGTGCTTCAAACCATCGCTTTATCAAAGCGGGTTCGGTTGTTGCGTCTTTCACGCCGTTTGGTACAAGTCGCGCCAGCGGATGCTTACCCGCGCTTTTACACTCCGAAGCTTGATTGCATGAACAGATGCCGTCATAGACGTTGTGAAGCGGGAAAACTGCTATTCCGACTGCCGCATACTCAAGAGCGCGGCGAAGGGTCAGATTTTCGGTTTCTGCAAATTGTGTTTCTGCAACTTGCTGATGTTCAACGACTTGGTTAGGGGGGGGTGACAAGTTTGTCGGGGTGAATTGTGGCAGCGTCACCAAAGTTACCCCCCTCAATTTGTCCCCCATTGTTATAACCATCCACACTCTCTCTTCACCTTCCCCCGTGCCACGCCACGGGGTTTCCTCATCCTCGTCGCCAAGTGTTGATAAAGCGTTCAGCCTTTCCCGTGCGAGACGTTGCTTGATGTCCTTTCCTATTCGCTCGATTTTCGCCGCGTACTTCTTCGCCACGAGTTCCGGGTCGCCACCGCAAT
The DNA here is from genome assembly GCA_041743485.1 of Pyrinomonadaceae bacterium. Lineage (GTDB taxonomy): Bacteria > Acidobacteriota > Blastocatellia > Pyrinomonadales > Pyrinomonadaceae > JANDLT01. The sequence goes on along the minus strand of JBGTMR010000046.1, from coordinate 6,604 downwards.
CAAACTCTTTCGTCAACGTCCGCTCGGCAGCGGTAACAATTTTCGTCCACATGCCTTTGAGAACTGCATCACTCATCAAGTCGCCCGCGTCCATCGGCACGCTCTCACCGGTTGAAGGGTTGAAAGCCGCGCCGGATGTATTGAGCATCCGGCGCGGCTTTGTTGTGTTTAGAAGTTCAACACGGCGCGTTCGGCGGCGAGTTGCATGTGAGCGGAGACGGCGGCCGCGAGGTGATAACAGGCTTGCCCACGCGCTCCAGCCTTGCATGAACACGCCGCGAAACGCTTACCGTCGCGCTTCTCGCATGTGACGTTGTACGTCGCGCCCGTCGTCTTGTTGGTGACGCTGTAGTGACCGAACTTGACGACGCGAACGCGGGGCTTGACCGTGCGTGCTTTGTTGATGGCGTTCTCTAACTTGGCGGCGGTGGTGAGTTGAATCATGGTCGGGTCTCCGTTTCGTATAGTGTTGTTGATGTGATGCAACTATACATCACGGATAATAGTTGTGTCAAGATAAATAGATACCTTGATACACATTTATTTTTCGTGTATAAGTTTGATTATGGAAACACTGACCACTAAGGAAACGGCAGAGCGTTTAGGCGTGACCGTGCCGCGAGTTCACGCGCTTATCAAAGCTGGACGATTGCCCGCAGAGAAGCGCGGGCGCGATGTGTTCATCAAGGAAAGCGATTTGGCACTTGTCATCAATCGCAAGCCCGGCAGACCGCCGCAAGCCAAACCGGAAACCGCATCAACCAACGGCACGACGAAGCGCACGGCGACAAAGGCAGCGAAGAAGGGCAAAACCAAATGAGCGACGAACAACCGACCAAACGATTTGACGAACAAGACAGAACCACGCAACCGATGCTTGAAACTTTGCTCCGTGAGTTTCGCGCGTTTCGCGTTGAAGTGAATCAGCGATTCGAGGAGTCAGAGATACGCCTTGACCGGATAGAAAGCCTTGCGAGTCAGACACGAGCGGAGATGCTTACCATGCGGGCGGACTTTCGAGAACTGCGCGCGCAGGTGAGAGAGGCATTGCCGTCTTTGGTGAAGCAGTAGATGAATTTCATCTTTGACTTGACCTGACCGAGAGAGAACCAACATGGCAACCAAAAAGACACGCAAAGACCGCAGTGACATTACCGTCGGAAAGTTAGAAGAGAAGCACGGGATGCCGCCCGGAACCGTCAGGAATGATGACGGCAGGGACACCCGCTCGGATAAGAAGTTGGGGACGATTCGCAAAGGTGCGGCGAAGAAAAGCAACGGTTCTTCGCCGTCGCGCTCATCCGTCACAAACAAGTCCGCCGCTAAATCCGCGACCCTCAAAGCATTCCAGATGGCTTATGACAACGCCCATGCGCCGACAGCCGTTCGCGGCAACGACTTACACGTCAAGCGTGATTCGGGAGGGCGATGGACGGTGAAGCCGTCGGGCAGCAGTCAGGTCACAAGCACCCATGACGCACAAGCCGAAGCGGTTGACGCGGCGCGGAAGATTGTCAGCAAAGACGCCGACATCATTGTTCACAGCAGCAACGGTCGCACGCGGGCAATCGTCTCCAAGTCGCCCGCCGATGAGATGATGCTTGACTACTGGAAGAGTCTTCACGCGGATGGTTCCACCGAGAAAAACAGAGCGAGGAAGGCAAGTTAAAGACCTTAACCATGCCGCGCGTCACCTACGACACGAACGTCTTTATCGAATACCAGCCGACTTACTTTCCGCAAGGCTTCGTCATGTCGGCGGTGGTGATTCAAGAACTTGCCGCCGGAGCGCGCGACAACTCGCGCTTAAAGCAACTCGATGACAGTCGCCGAAGATACGAGAAGCAGGGCGACTTGATGACTCCGAGCGGCGAGGATTGGTGGTTTGCAGGCAAAGTTCTCAATTCCCTTTACCGCGTCGTGCAGAGACACGGCGGCGACTCGGAACCGACTCACGAGCAAATGCGAATTGTGCGCGACGTGCTGATTGCCCGCACTGCCAAACGCGCGGGCGTGATGGTTGTCACCAAGAACCTGTCGGACTTTGAGCGCATAAGACGGTTCTGCGCCGTTAAGGTGATGCACCCTGACAGTTATTTCTAATTGAGATTTATCACCGAAAAATCTGCATAACCGATTATATGAACAAGAATCAACCAGTAGATGAAGGTTTCGCCTTCGCGGTCGCCGAAGGTGACGGCAAGGACGTGGTCATCGAAGTCAGTGAAGCGGATTACCGGCGCGAGCAGCCAGCAGGCGTCGATGACGATGCGTTGCTCAAGCCCGGACGCTACCAGTTGAGACGTGGCGGCTTCCAAGCGCGCCACTCTTAGAATCCGATGGTGCGGAAGAGAGCATGAGGAGAAGCAAGAAAGAGAGGTAACGATGACGCAACTGAACACGACGGCAGACGCCGTAAGCGAGCGGCAAGCAAAGTTGCTGCGACTAGCCGAGGAGCAAGGCGTCAAGCCGATTGAAAGCATTGACGACTTGCGCGGCGACTTCTGGGATGAAGAGGACGAACGCGAAGAGACGTTCGACCAGTGGCTGCGTCGCATACGCGCTGAGGACGACCGCCACCACAGGCAGGTCGGATGATCCACATGCTACCACTCGCTGTCGTCGTTGATACCAATGTGGTCAGCTACTTGTTCAAGAAGGACACGCGCGGCGACCTATACCGCCCGCACGTCGAGGGACGCATCGGCATCATCGCCGCGCAGACACGCGCCGAACTCGAATTATGGATGCGCGAGCGCGATTGGGGAGAGCGTCGCCGGACGGAGTTGCGCGAGGATTTGCAGCGGTATGTGTTCGCGCCGTTCGACGAAGCGATGTGCGAGGGATGGGCACGCGCAGTTGATAGTGCCCGCCGCGTCGGACGCCCGATCTTGGTTGCCGATGCTTGGGTTGCGGCGACCGCCCTTGCCTACAGCGTGCCGCTTGTGACACATAACCCGGATGATTTCGCCGGTGTCGCCGGACTGAGCGTTATCTCGGAAAGGCAATAATTCGATTCATGAATGAGCATTTGCCAACCGTTTGTTCCGTATCAACTGGAAATTAGCGGGGGAGAATCTCAACCATCCATTCCGCATTGTTTTGGGATGGCTTCAACCGTTTAATCCGCATTTGCGAGATGAGTAAATGCGGGGCATATCAACCAGTAGTTCCGTAGAAAATAAGACTTATTTCAACCGTTAATTCCGCAGCTTTTAGTGCGCGCAAATTCTGCTTTCAACCACTTGCACCGGATGCCCACAAATAGCTCTCCGGTTGAAATAGTCGAAACAATGGTCTAACCCTTTTTTTATCAACAATTTAATTTTCCCCCAAGCAGCCGTCCATGAAACCTCGAAAAAAACTTTTGGTAACGCGCGAAAAGACACCCAAGCGCGCGAAGAAAGACATCTTGAATATCCCCGGTTTGGTGGCTACGGAGGTGCTGGAAAACAAGGATAACTATCTCATCAAAGCCGAGATTGAACATCCTCCCGAAACCTGTCCGCGCTGTAAAAAGGGCGTGAAATTTAGTCGCTACGGTCCGCGCAAAGAAGTGATCCGCGATACATCAATGCACGACAAGAAGGTCGCTATCGAAGTTACGAAACCGCGTTACAAGTGCAAGGAGTGCGAGAAAATCTTTCTTCAGGAAGTTCCGGGTAAGGCTTCCAACCGTGACTGCACCGAGCGACTGGTGACATACATCAAGCGCGAATCTGTACGCCGAACCTTTCTTGATGTCGCGCAGGAAGTCGGCATAGATGAGAAAACCGTGCGTAGCCTGTTCATAGATTATGCTAAGGAATTGGAGACGCGGGTGCGTTTCGAGACGCCCCGCTGGATGGGTGTTGACGAAGTGTTTATCAGAGGACACTACATCATCGTCATCACGAACTTGGAACATAGAACCGTCGTCGAACTTCTCTCTCCTAAAAACAAACCTTCACTCGTCCGGTACTTCGCGGGCTTGCCAGATGCCGGAAGCGTGGAACTTGTTTCGATGGATATGGACGGGATGTTCATGCACACCGTTCGCGAGTGGCTGCCCAACGCGACCATTGTGCTTGATAAGTTTCATATCAATCAGCATACGAATCGAGTGATGACGCGGCTGCTAAACGACATTGGGGTTGAACAACTAGCCAAAGACGAAAGGCAAGCAATGAGACGCGACCGCTTCGGATTGTTGTTGAATCTCAGCCGGAGGGGGCGTGACATGACGCAGTTCATACGCTCGGAAGCGTGGATGAATCAGTTTCCCGAATTGCGGAAGGCGTCGGATGTGCTGCAATCCTTTTACGCGATGTGGGAGTGTGAGGACGGCGGTAAGGCAAGACATCACTACGCGGAGTGGCGCGCGAAGTTGCCGGATGATCTGCAAGCGCGGTTTCAAACTCTTCTTAACATTTTTGAGACGCGCCCCGATGACGTGTTCAGCTACTTCAACACGCCGATCACGAACGCCTACACGGAATCAGCCAACGGCAAGATAAAGCAGATTCATAGTCTCGGACGTGGCTACAACTTCCCTGTTTTGCGGGCGAAGGTGCTTTATGGAAGCGATTGCCGGGTAAGCCCGCGTTACCACCGTCCACCCGAAGAGGTTGAGTTTCAGCGAGTCCTCAAAGAGGGAACATCGGTTGAGCCGGTTTTAGTCGCGCCGCAACGTCATCCGCTATTTGACCGGCGACTTGGCGCGCGCGCTGGCGACGCGCCGGAGTATTGGGATGCGGATATTCACGGCATCGCAGCGAGTGATCAATATGCAAGCTACGGTTCCCCGTTCGAGAGCGGAAAAAGAGTGGCGTAACACCCGATAGCGAGAACATTGAAGTTGAGAAGAGAGTGAACGGCAATATGAAAACAATCGTCATCTCCAACCATAAAGGCGGTGTCGGGAAAACCACGACCGCGCTTAACCTAGCGATTATCCTTGCAGTTGATGGGGCGCGCGTTCTTGCCGTTGACCTCGACCCGCAGGGTAATCTCTCCGATGCTTTGGGGTGCGACTTGCGAAAGCTGGAAGCGACGCGCGCCACCACACATCGCTTGATGCTTGACCGCGAAGGCGATTACACGCGCTATCTGTTTCGCGCCCGTCCCCTTCTCGACCTGATACCGACGTGCCTTGACTACGACGCTGAAAACGCGCTTGAGAGCCAAGCCGTGTCGCGTGAACTGCTGCTCCGAAAACGTCTGGCAAAGGCGCGCGACGGCTACGATTACTGTGTCATAGACACACCACCAGCCTTAAACATCGCCACCTTGAACGCCCTTGCGATGTCGGACCTAACCATCATCCCGATTGACACAAGTAAGTACGCACTCTTGGGTCTCACGCATCTGCTCAAACTCATCGGCTCGATTATGGACGAACACACGCCGGAGATGGTCATCATGGCACTCTCGACGATGTATGTGCCGCGTCAACGCATTGACCAAGAGATTCGCAAGATGGTTCTCAAGCGTTTTGACGAAAGCAATGTTTTTAATACCGTGATACCGCGCGCCGTTGCGGTCAATCAAGCGGCGATGAGCGGCAAGAGTATTTTCGAGATTGAACCGCTCTCAACTTCGGCGGCAGCGTTTTACGAGTTCGCGCAGGAAGTCAAAGGAGCGTTGAGGGATGACGAAGAACAAGAATCTGATGCTGGCGTTGGAGAGCGCGCGACAGGCTCTTGAGCCGCCGCCGACGCGCACCCGGAAGGCACGCGACAAAAGCCGTGCGCTCGTCGCCGAATACGCCGACGACGATAATTTAAGCCCTGCCACACAGGCACGCCCTGCCAAATCGGTAGCCCAAGCCTTGCCAGAGGCAGGGCATGACTCACAGGCACGCCCTGCCACAGAGACAAGGCTAACCGAACCCACCGCCGATTTACTCGCCGGTCTGCCATCCGTTGCAGGGTATCTAAAGCTCGACAATAAAATCGTTGACCATCTGCTTCCGCAACTCGAACCTTACGAGCAGATCGCATACCTACAGCTTTATCGTCTGTCGCACGGTAACGGTAAACCGTTCTGTCTGATAAGTATGCCGAAACTTGCCAAACGCACGAAGATTAGTGAGCGGAGCCTTTGGCGAGCGATTGCTGAACTCGACCGCAAGGGTTTGGTGCGAAAAGCGGCGACGACTCATGGCAAATCAAAGGAGCAGGGAATTACATATTGGGTTGCCACACCGGCAAGCCCTGCCACTTTGTCAAGGCATGACACAGAGGCAGGGCATGACAGAGTGGCAGACAATAAAAGAAACACATTAAAAGACACACACAACACAGAGCCGAGTGTGCGTGTGTCGTCTCGTTTTACTCTTCAAGATTGCCGACGTTATGCCGAATCCTTACGCGCCGACGGCATCACCAATCCCGGCGGCTATGCGACGAAGATTCACCGGAGCGGGGAAGCAGACGAGTTGATTGCCAAGTTTCTTGAACCCGTCGAATCAGCGAAAGCGGTGGATGTAAGCGGATGTCCCGATTGTCACGGTACAGGGTTCCGGCAGCATGAAAGCGGGCAGGGAGTCGTGAAATGTAAGCATGAACGACTCAATGAAGCGCAATGAGTATGGCATCGTCCTCGTAAGCAACTGAATCGCAGG
>JBGTMR010000045.1:0-17027 GCA_041743485.1 Pyrinomonadaceae bacterium | reverse complement strand
GACCCAGAAGGCGGCGCGTTTGATTGCCTGACTGACCGAAGGCGACAGCCCGGTCGAGACTTCGACGGGTTTCACGCAGAGCATACGCTGTCCGACGGTGCGCCCGGCAAACGCCGTTGCCGCCGATGAATAAAGGAACATCAACAACGCGGCGGCACTCGTCATCACATACCACACGCGCGCGTCCATCCAATTGCCGTAAGAGAGTTCGACGGTCGCGGCGACGGGCGAGAGCAGAAAACCGACGATCAGGCAGTCAATTACCGAAGCCAAAATGCGCGAGGTGAGCAGGGCGCGGTCGTCAAGCGAGTTGCGGCGCGCCGCTTCTTCGGTTTGAAAAGCCTCACGTTCGCGGCGTGCGAGTGTGGCTTCATCAATCACACCTTCGACGACGCGGCGCGGTGTGCGTGGTGTCGCCTGAGGCATGGATACGGCGTCAATAGTTTTGGTCGAAGACGAGGCGGCAACAACAGTCGTGACGCGCACGCGCGGGGCGGCTTGCGCCGGAGTCTGTGTTGCGGCAACGCTTGACGGTGAAGCTTCAGGGGTGGAGTTGATTTGGGCGGTCGCATGTTTATGCGAATCGTTTGTGCCGGACGCGGACGGTGAAGTTTGCCCGGTCGCAAGCTTCGATTCCTTATCCGATTCTTTCGTATCGCGCGCGGCGGAAGCATCAACAATCACGGCGATGACATTCGGCGCATCCGCTTCTTCTGTTGTTGTTGGCGACAATGCATCAATCGTGTTTGTGTGCGCCGCTTCCGGTGCATCTGCCACAGCGTTTTCGTTCGAGAAATCAAGAAACGATTTGGCTATATCGTCAGTCTCCGGTATGTCGGTCGGGAGCGCGTCTTGCGAATCGGCATCAATGTGGTGAGTTGACGCTTCCAGTGCCGATGTCAAAGGGTGCGCGGTTTGGGCAATGTGCAGGCTTGCCGGAGTCGCGGCGTGCGGCGATTGGCGGCGGGCGCGTTCGATGCGTTCGAGGGCGCGTGCGACAATCGGGTTGAGCGGCGTCGGCGGCGTCGAAGGCACAAGTCCGAGCGATGACGGCTTGCCGTCAGTGTTATCCGCACCGTTATAAAGCGGCATCAATCCGTTCGTCGCGCGTGATGAGGGCGTGCCGTATTCGGCGGTGATGAAATCCTGTCCGCCGTCACGCGCGCGTCGCTCCTGAATCTCACGCACGCGCAAACTCAATTCCTTACGCCATTGCGGGCGGGCTGAACGTCCGGGAAATTCGATGAGCGTGGACGGTGACAGCGTGGCGGCGTCCGGCGGCGGTTCGACGGGGGAGTGACGGTTGGTGTGTTGCGGTGGCGACGGAAGCGGTGGTGTGAAAGTCTTGGTGGCTGACATCGGTTTTCCAGTGTGCAGATTTGTGTGTGCCGCAAGGTTACGGGCGGGTCATTCGCGCGTCAATCCCTAAAGCAAAGTAAGGAGCGAACAAACCCCGCTGTTTTGCAGACGGCTTTATTGACAGCTTTGGCTCTCAAAATGAAATGGAGGCAGGAATCCGGGCGACTCCGTGACGTTGATTCGATGAACTCTGAAAACAGTGCTTAAAGTATCAGACTTTACTTTAAGTCGTCAAAGGAAAATTGCACAAGTGCATGTGGTTGTCGTCGGAAGCGTACACAACATAAAGGAACGCCGGAAGCGGTAGAAAGTGGTGATTAAGCAGTTCGCGGTGATTGTAACAAATATGTTTCTGCACGACAGGCAGCAAAGCGTTTGCCTCTTCAACGGTAAAGAGGTTCATAGCACAGGAGTCAGTAGCCAAAAGTCAGAATGAAAACAGGAAGGATGAAGACGGTTCAATGTTTAAGGCTTTAAGTTCAACGCTCAACGTCCAGCTTTGAACACCCGCCTTATTCTGGCTCCTGACTTCTGGCTTCTGGCTACTGCTTTTCAGTCGTCCGTGATGCGTATGAATTCCGTGACGGTGTGAAATCCGTTGTTGTGGTCGAGAGGGGCATCATCGGTCAGGTCGTCGAAGCGTTCGACGGCGGTGGTGTATATCGCGGGCGTTTGTTCGGGCGCGGGCGGCAGATAAACCGTTTCGTCGCCTTCTTCTTGCAGATAGCGTTCGTAACAGCGCGCGGTGTGCGAAGGGTCTTTGCGAATCCGGTCGGCTATTTCGCCGAGGTCAATAAAGTAATCCGCGACATCAATCAGTTTCGGGGCGGTGTTGGAACGAAAGCCCGCGATTTCGACGCGACAGCCTTTGTAGGCGACGGCGTTGACGGCGTACACGAAATCTTCGTCGCCGGAAACGAGAATCGCCGTATCATAAGCTCCGGCGAGCGAGAGCATGTCAACCGCGATTTCAACATCGAGGTTTGCTTTGCGTGTGCCGTCGTAAAAAGTCTTCAACTCTTTCTGGATGACGCGGAAACCGTTGCGGCGCATCCACAACAGAAAGCCTTGCTGACGCTCCGCGCCCACGTCAACTCCGGTGTAGAAGAAGGCGCGCAGAAGTCTGCCGTCGCCTAAGAGCAGTTGAAGAAGTTTGTTGTAATCAATGTCGAGGGTGTGGAAGCGCGCGGCGTGAAACAGATTGTTGCCGTCAATAAAAACGGCGACGCGCCCGCGATAGCTGAGATGCCATGAGTGATGTGAGGTTGATTCATACTGCATTTTGGAAACCTGCTTTATTTTATAAAAACTCGAATTTATATTTGACGTTAATTGAATGTTTAGAATGCCGTCAGGCACGCTTCGCGGTCAAGGCTTTGTTTTTGTAATGAAAGATTTAATCCCCAGTCTTATTCACGAGACGCCGGAAGTATTGTCGGAAACTTCAAGAACCTCATTGCCGCTCCGCGCGTCAAGATAAAAGACTTGTTCGCCTGTTGCTATCTCCCACGCGAGACGCAGTTCGAGCGCGGCGGCGACGGTCGTTGTGCCGAGTCGCGGCACGGGTAAGATGACGATGCCGCGCGGGGTGAAGGACGCGGGCGGGCGTGACGTGAGGGCGGCGAAGCGTTCGCGGGCTTGGTCAGCGGTTATCAAGTTGCGCGCGGCGGATGCAATCTGCGGTGCGACTTGCGCGGCTTGCGGAAGGGCAGTGCTTGAAAGCTGTGTTACCGTGCCGTCGGTCACAAACGTGACGCGGACGATGCCGTAGCCGCCGCTTAACGGAAACAGAAACGGCTTCTGTTCATATACGGCTTGCCGCCGTCCGTCGGGTTGCGACACGATTTCGACGAGTGAAACGCGGGTCGGGTCAATGCCTAACAGCGTGGCGTTAGTGTTGACGAAGCGGCGCAACGCTTCGCGTTCGGCTTCGGCTTTGGTGACCGATTCATCATTGGAATCAACACGCGGCAAACGCACGCTTCCGGCAAAGGCGGGCAGGGCGGCAATCGTGTTGGTGACGGGCGTCAAGGTCGGCTGCGTCGCAGAATCCACGATGCCTTGCGCGCGAAGCAATGCCGCGAAAGCCTGTTGCGTTTGCGTCGCTTGGTCGGCAGGGAACTCAAGCGTGATAGGCGTAATGACGGCGGTTGCATCGCGCGGCGCACCCGTTTCAGGCGGGCGCGAACCTGCACAACCCGCGCAAACACAAACGACGCAAACGCCAAGAAACAGAACAACGCGGCGCGCGCTAAACAAAAATTCATTCATCAAATTCATCACTCATCACTCAACATTCATCACTACCTTATGTGCGGCATCGAGATTATACTTGACCGCGACATTACAACAATGATTGAAACAATCAATGAAAGTCTCGGCGGCAATCAACGCATCAACAAATAAAGTTCGCTGTTATGAAATCCAATCGTCCGGCGCGTCCGCGTATCGAGAGTGAAGCGCAAGCGGCGCACACTCTAACTCAAAACCAAATTTACGGCGTCAATCCAATCGTCGAAGCGTTGCGCGCCGGAGTGCGCCAGCTTGAGCGCATCATGATTGCGACGGGGGCGCACGATGGTCGCTTTAATGAAATTTACGATTTAGCGAAAGCGTGCGATGTGCCTGTGCGCCGCGTCGCGCGTGAAGAACTCGACCGTATGATGCGAACTTCGGGCGACCGCACGGCGACCAATCATCAAGGCATCATCGCACTTATCGCGGCGGCGCGGTATGCCGATGCCGACGCTTTGCTTGAAAGCTTGACCGCGAAAATCGAAGGGGGCGAAACGCCGCTCGTCGTCGTGCTTGATGAAATAGAAGACCCGCGCAACCTTGGCGCGATTTTGCGAACGGCGGAATGCGCGGGAGTTGACGCGGTTTTTATACCCGAACGACGCGCCGCCGGATTAACCGAAACGGTGGCGAAAGCGGCGGCGGGCGCACTCGAATACATCGCAATCGCGCGCGTCACAAACATCGCGGATTTAATCGCGGAACTGAAACGCAGAGGCGTGTGGACGGTCGCAACTGATGAGGCGGGGCGTGATGATTACACGAGTTTTGATTGGCGCGTTCCGGTCGCCGTCGTGCTTGGCAACGAAGGCGACGGCGTGCGAAGACTCGTGCGCGAACGCTGTGACGCGACGGTGCGGTTGCCGTTGCGCGGTCACATCGAATCGCTTAACGTATCGGTTGCCGCCGGAATCGTGATGTACGAGATTTTGCGGCAGCGAACTCAAGGTGAGGCGCGGGCGTATAAATAAAAGTTCATCAATGCTAAGGCGAATCAAGGGTTAAGTATGCTTCTGTCTTTAAGCTGCGGCAGCAGCGACAAGTCGGTAGCCCACAGTGAAGCGATAGCGTAACTGTGGGAATGAATCAGAGAGAGGTTTCAAGCTACGGTAGTAGCGGCAGAAATCAACAAGATTCTCATCCCGGCTATCTTACGCTGCTACCGCAGCTAAAAATCTTGGTCTCGCTTAAACCCATAGTTACGGCTTCGCCTTCACTGTGGGCTACCGACTTACTACTGCCGTAGCTCATGAACATAGAATCGAAGTCCTTTACCCTTGATTCGCATTGCTAACACGCGAATAGATGCACACTTCATGCTCGTTTCAATGACACACGAACGACGAATACCGAAACCCGAAATAAGGAAGACATGATGATTTACTGTCCGCGCTGTGCCGCGCAAAACATCGAAGACGCCAAGTTCTGTCGCAGTTGCGGCACGGACATCAGTTTTGTCGCGCAGGCTCTGACCGGAAACTTGCCCGTTCCCGCGCCGCACAATAAAAAAGTTAAAGTCAAAAAACCGGCGACCATTGAAGGCGCGACCGAAGATTTTTTCGTCGGCATCGCGTTTCTGCTTATCGTTCTCGGCGGAGCGATTTTCTTTACCAGCGGCTTTATGATTTGGATATGGATGCTGATTCCGGGATTCGCGTGCGTCGGGAGCGGCATCGGAAAATACTTGCAGTTTCGCCACGAACAGCAACCGCAGGTCGGCAGCGCGATTCGCAATTATGAGTCGCCTTCGTTCCTTCATCGTGACGAGCGCGCGACCGAAGAACTGCCCGCATCCGATGCCAACGCGCTTCCACGCGGCAGCGTCACGGACGGCACGACGCGCTTGTTCGATAACCTCGACGGTGTTCCGCGACCGCGTTCCGCCGTGCGCGTCGAACCCGCACCGGAACGCCGTCCGCCACGCTCGTGAGTCGCACTTTGATTTGCGTTTCACTCGCCGCGCCGCGTGTCGCCGAACTCATACCCGCGATGCGCGGGGCGGCGCATCACGCCGACATCTTCGAGATTCGCGCCGATTATTTCAACGAAGCGGAGCGACAGGTTTTCCTAAACGAGTTGCCCGCGCTGCTCGAACATATCACGCGCCGCGTCATCATCACCCTGCGTTCACGCGAACAGGGCGGTCATGTTTTCAATGAAGAACAACCTTTGAACATCCACGCACGCGCCGATTTTCACACGCGCGCTTTACAACTTCTCATCCCGCACGACGGCTTGATTGACATCGAACTCGACCTTGCGCGTCACTTCCAAAAGAGCGAACAATCTTCCGCGCAACCTTCCGCACAGGCATCACAATCTTCGATGATGACCGCCCTCGATTGGCGACACGTCATCTGTTCACACCACGACTTTGACGGCGGAGCAAACAACATCGAAGCCGCGTATCAAGAACTCTCCGCGACGCCCGCGCGCATCATGAAATCGGCGATAACGGCGCGTGACGTGATTGATTGTTTGCCCGTGATTCGCACGCTTCGCCAAGCTACAAACAACGCCAAACACGAAGGGCGCGAACTTGTCCTGCTGGCAATGGGCGGGGCGGGCGTGATGACGCGCATACTCGCGCCGCTCTTTGGTTCATTCTTAACTTATGCCGCCGTTGACGGAAAACACGCGACCGCACCCGGACAAGTCACCGCCGCCGCGATGCACGATTTATATCGCGTCTCGAAGCTTGACGAAAACACGTTCATCACCGGACTTATCGGCAATCCCGTCGCGCATTCGCTTTCGCCGCACATACACAACCGGGCGTTCGCCGCGCGCGATGTCAACGCGATTTATGTGCCGTTTGAAACGCACGACCTCGATGCGTTTATGCGCCGCATGGTTCACCCGAAAACACGCGAAACGGATTGGAACTTGCGCGGTTTGAGCGTCACCGCCCCGCACAAGCAGAACATCATTCCTTACCTCGACGACATGGACGACGCAGCGCGTGAAGTCGGGGCGGTCAATACGATTGTCATAAAGGGCGACCGACTTCACGGCTACAACACCGACGCCCGCGCCGCCCTTGTGCCGCTCGCGGGTTTGATTGATTTGTATGGTAAGCATGTCGCGGTCATCGGGGCGGGCGGGGCATGTCGCGCCGTGCTGTGGAGTTTGCGACGAGCCGGAGCGCGGGCGACCGTGTACGCGCGCGACACGACACGCGCCGCCGCCGTCGCGCAAGCTTACGGCGCGAAGTGCGAGAAACTCGGAGAAGGGAACTTCGCGCATTTCGATGTCGTCATCAACACGACGCCGCTCGGCACACGCGGCACACCGCACGAACGCGAAACGCCCGCCGTCGCCGCTCAACTGCGTGGCGCGCGCATCGTATATGACCTTGTTTATAATCCGTCCGAAACACCTTTGATGAAGGAAGCCCGAAACGCTTCATGCCTCGCGGTCGGCGGTCTCGATATGCTCATCGCCCAAGCCGCCGCGCAGTGGATGTTATGGACGGGTCAAGATGCCGCGCCGATTGACGTGATGCGCGAATCGGCGCGGGATGAATTAGCTTAGTAATAGGCAGTGGTCAGTGGTCAGTGGTCAGTAAAAGCAGTAGGCAGTAAAAAACAAAGACCGCTCCCATTGACGTTCAACTATGTGCTTGACATCTCAATCATAAAACACAAACACCACTGACCACTGACCACTGACCACTGACCACTGACCACTGACCACTGACCACTGACCACTATGAGCCAACGATACAGCCGACAGATTTTGTTTGAGCCGATTGGGGCGCAAGGGCAAGAGCGCATCTGTGAAAGCCGCGTCGTCGTCATCGGGTGCGGTGCTTTGGGGAGCGCGCATGTCGAGACTTTGGCGCGCGCGGGTGTCGGGCATCTGCGTGTCGTTGATCGTGATTTCGTCGAAGCATCCAACCTTCAAAGACAGACGTTGTTTTCCGAAAACGATGCGCGTGAGCGTGTGCCGAAGGCAATCGCGGCGCGAAGGCGTGTCGGTGAAATAAATTCCGAAACGAAAGTCGAAGCCGTCGTCGCCGATGTTCACGCGGGCAACATCGAAGGCTTTATCAAAGACGCCGATGTCGTTTTGGACGGCACGGATAATTTCAGCACGCGCTATCTCATCAATGATGCGTGCGTCAAACATAATGTCAAATGGATTTACGGCGCGGCGGTCGGCGCGCTCGGTGTGACGATGACGATACGCCCTGACGCCCGCCCGAAGCGTCCGTGTTTGCGTTGCGTCTTCGCGGAAGAACCTTTAGCAGGAAGTGCCGCGACGTGTGACACCGCCGGAATTATCGCTCCCGTTATCGCCGTCGTTTCCGCCGCGCAAGTCGTCGAAGCGATGAAATTGATAATCGGGCGCGAGGATGATTTACACGATTCGTTGATGCAGTTCGACGTGTGGCGAAACGATTGGCGACGCATCAAACTCCTTGCGGCGGACGCCGAATGTCGAACGTGCGGACTTCATCTGTTCGAGACTCTGGCGGCGGAAGCGGGCGAGATGACAAGCGTGTTATGCGGGCGCGACGCGGTGCAGATTCGTCCCGCCCGCGCGGGCGACTTGGACTTAAACATGCTCGGTTCGCGTCTTAGGGCAATCGGCGATGTGCAGGTCAACGAATATCTTTTGAGATTAAACACGGGCGAACATGAACTCACCGTGTTTCGTGATGCACGCGCGATTGTGCGCGGCACAAGCGATACCAGCGTCGCGCGTTCGCTTTATGCGCGTTATGTCGGCAACTGAAAAATTTCATATCTCAAATTTCAAATTTACTATTTTGCGAATCGCAAAAATAAAGATTCATGCTAAATCACCTTTTAACTTCGCGGCATCAACCCGTCTCGTTTCACGAACTCATCACGCAAGTGATGACGCGCATCGTCATTATCCTCATCGTCATCATCGCGTCGGGCATGTTCGCACGTGCGAATGCGCCCGTTGTGTGGGAACTAAAAACGCGCGCTGAAATCTTGCGCGGCACGTCGCGCGGCGTTTCGATTACGGAGACGGGAGCGTTGATGCTCGCCCCGCGTTTCGATGAGGTGTTCGATACGAAGCAGAGTTATGTGTGGTCGAGCGTGGTTGATAAAGCGGGCAATGTTTATCTCGGCACGGGCAATGACGGGCGCATTTTTCGCGTCGCTTCCAACGGTGATAACGCGACGAGCGGAACGCTTTTCTATGACTCGCCGGAGTTGAATGTGACCGCCCTCGCGGTTGATGCGAACGATGTGCTTTACGCCGCCACGTCGCCGGACGGCAAAGTTTATCGCATCACGCAAGGGGGGCAAGCGGAAGTCTTTTTCGACCCGCCGGATAAATACATCTGGTCGCTGGCGATGATGAATGACGGCGCGCTCGCCGTCGGGACGGGCGATAAAGGGATTATTTACCGCGTGCCTGTGGAAAGCGGCGCGGCGAATAACGTAGCGGGTAATGTGGTGAAGCGCGCGCCGGAAGCACTCGTGTTTTACGATTCGAGCGAGACGCACATCATCAGTCTGGCAATCAACCGCACGACGGGTGATTTAATCGCGGGAACCGATCCGGGCGGCTTGGTGCTTCGTGTTGACCGAAGCGGCAAAGCCTTCGCGTTGCTCGACGCGCCGCTACGCGAAATGCACGCCTTGAGCATCGCACCGGACGATTCGATTTACGCTCTCGCCATCGGCGATGCGGCGGCTTCACCTTCTCGCCTGTCGGGGGCGGGTTCGACAACGCTCGAAGCTCTCCTTGCGACGGCGACAAGTTCCACGACTAATCCACCCGCGACGCCGCCGGACGGCAGCCCGCCCGCTGTTGTCGGCGGCACGGATACAACGAATGCGGCAAGCAGCCCGCTTGCCGCATCTGTTATTTCACCCGCCGCGAAAAGTCGCCGGAGACTCGCGGGAGCGCGCAGTGCGTTGTTCCGCATCACGCCGGACGGTAGTTCGGAAGTCGTGTGGAGTTCGCAGGGCGTGACGGCGTTTAGTCTCGTCGCGCGCGGTGGTGACGTGCTGCTCGGTACGAACGAACGCGGGCGCATCCTTTCGATTGACGCTCAAGGCGACGAAACCTTGCTTACCGAAGCGAGTGAAAATCAAATCTCATCGTTCGTCACACATAACGGCGAACTGTTCGCGGCATCGAGCAACGCCGGAAAGTTGTTTCGCGTCGGTCGCAATTCGGGGTCTATTGGCACTCGCAGTGAGGCGCACGCCGGAACTTACGAATCGCCCGTGCAGGACGCGCAAGTCACCGCGCAGTGGGGAAATCTTTCGTGGCGCGTGAGCGGCGCGGGCGAGGGAAACAACGCGGCTCAAGAGCGAGTGACGACACAGGCAACGACACAGGTAACAATGCAAACCCGAAGCGGTAACACCGAACAGCCCGACCGGACGTGGAGCGATTGGAGCGCGGCTTATACCGACGGCGGCGGCTCGAACATCACAAGCCCGCCCGCGCGCTTCATACAATGGCGCGTGACACTCACAGCATCGGCAACCGTAAATCAGAACGTGAACATGACGGAGAAGACGCGCGTCGAAGATGTGCGGCTCGTGTATCTGCCGCGCAACGTTGCACCGGAAATCATCTCGCTCACGGCGTTGCCGCCGAACGTCGTTCTGCTTCCGACAATCTCTTTGACGGGTGACGCAGGCAATGATGCGAACCCGGATAACCCGCTTACGACAACGACAACCACAACGACGACGGGAGCGGCATCACCCGCGATAGCGATTCCGCCGCGCCGCACTTTTCAGCGCGGGGCGATGAGTCTTCAGTGGCAAGCCGAAGATGCGAACAATGACCGCATGGAATACACAATCGCTTTTCGCGGCGTCGGAGAAAGCCGATTTCAAATCTTGCGAACCAATTTGCGCGACAACTTTTTTACGATTGACGCCGCGACGCTTGCCGACGGGCGATACGTTTTCCGCGTCACCGCATCGGACGCTTTGGACAACCCCGCTTCACGCGCTTTGACGGGTGAGCGCGTCAGCGAAGCGTTTGATATTGACGCGACGCCGCCGGAAGTTCAGGTCATACCGGACACCGCGACAACTGACGCATCGTCGAATGTGAGAGGTGTCAGATTCAGTGTCGAAGACGCGACGAGTGTGATACGACGTGCCGATGTCAGCATCAACGGCGGGCGGTGGACGAGCATTTATCCTGACGACGGCATCGCGGATGAACGCCGCGAGACGTTCACAATCGCACTGCCCACCGCACCTGCCGGAAGCACAGAGACGGCGGACGTGACAATCGCTTTGCGGGCTTTCGATACAAACGGAAACGTCGGCAACGCACGCACGGTGCAACGCCGACGCTGATTTATGAAGGCTGAAGAACGGCGTAAATCGTCGCGGTGTTTGCACCAAAGCGTGCGCCTGTGCGGGAAAGCGTGTCGCATGGTTGTCAAACGATGCGAAATCTCTAGTGATTTTAGCTTTGAGTGCAATGTTAAACTTGGCATCGCGGTTGCTTGTTCGGGCGGTGCGTCTCGTCCGCCGCGCGTTTCTCCTTCTCCCGCTCATTGCACGCACGGTTCATCATCAATAAACTTGAAGGAGAAAAACGAAAGCTGTGTTAGTCATGAAAAAAATTAAGACCACAACGACTGCCGTTATGCTTGGGTGTCTGCTCGCGGTCAACGTCTTTGCCGCTACCGACCAAGAAGGCAAAAAGCGTCCGCCGAAAACCGATGACACGGTTATCATCGAAAAGGACAAGAAACGTCCGCCTTCCGACGATAAAAAAGGCGACAAAGAAGAAAAGAAGCCGGAAAAGAAACCATCGGCACAAGTCTCTTTTCCATTTAACTTCTTTTCTTCAATGCCATCGTAAAGAATCCCCGTCAGACGCATTTCTTAAAGCCTGTTCCCCCGTTCGCTCCCGCCCGAAAATCTTATCCGTCTCTCCCGTCGCATAACTTTCTGCTTCCTAAATCAAAGGGTGAATTTTCCATGTTCAAAAAAAAACAGGTTGTCTTTCTATTTATCGTTTTAAGTTTGATGTCGGGACTTTCACCTTTCACTTTTGATGCGGTGGCGCAGCGTCGCCGTCAGGCTTCCGGCTTAAACCGGCGCGCGAACACAGTCGTACCGCGCTATCTACTTGCCGAAGCCGAAAGCATCAGCGGCGACCGTTTCCGCTTTGCGACGCGCACTCCGGCGGGAGTTAAGATTCTCGCCGTGTCCGAACCGTCGGATTCGATGCTCAATGCGATTGATAGAGGTTTTGCCGATTTGTTCGCCGCCGCCCGCCGCGAAAATTTTCGTCGCAATTTGAGTCACC
Organism: Pyrinomonadaceae bacterium; assembly: GCA_041743485.1. Taxonomy (GTDB): domain Bacteria; phylum Acidobacteriota; class Blastocatellia; order Pyrinomonadales; family Pyrinomonadaceae; genus JANDLT01. The sequence goes on along the minus strand of JBGTMR010000045.1, from coordinate 5,093 downwards.
AAAATTACACGGTCTTCATCGCCCGCTCCGACCGGGCGGCAAACGACAAAGGGACTCCCGCCATCGCCGTCGGTGCGAGTCAATACGCGGGGACGAAGTATGACCGGGGCGGTTTTATATATGCCGCCGGATTGGTGCTTGACCCGAACGCCAACGCCTTCATTATCGCGGAACACACGCGCGATTTCAGACCCGCTTCCGATGCCGTGCGTTTTGAAGGCGAGCATATCGTGCTGTATCACAATGACCGTCGCCGCTTTGAAGCGACCGCCGACCACAGTCGCGGCGGCGGACATCCGATTTTGAAGTAATGATGAGCGTTGAGTGATGAGTGGTGAGTAAGGGCGGGTTAAAGATAAAGAGCCTACGATATTATGTCGTAGGCTCAATCTATTTATTGACAATGCGAATCAAGGATTAAGTCTGTCCTGTCTTTAGCTACGGAGTAGCGGCAAGACGGTAGCCCACAGTGAAGCGAAGCGTAACTGTGGGAAGGAATGGGTAGAGGTTTCAAGCTACGGTAGTAGCGGCAGAAATCGGGCGGAAGCAATCTCATCGGGTTATCTTACGCTGCTACCGCAGCTGGAAATCTTTGTGCTTAAACCCACAGTTTCGCTTCGCTTCACTGTGGGCTACCGTCTTGCCGCTACTCCGTAGCTCATGAACATAACAATCAAAGTTCTTACTCTTGATTCGCATTGACACCTGTATTCATTGACGGGTATAAGAAGCTTTGTTTTGACTTCAAACAAAGCTTCAATCAAAAATACTTAACTCCAGCCTTAACACTTCAGTATGCGGCGCATTGATTTAGAAAAAGTGGAGACGGCGCGTGCCAGCACGATGCGCGACATCAATCGCAACATCGTGCTGAATTATGTGCGCGACCGTCAACCGATTTCGCGCGCCGACATCGCCCGCGCGACGGCTCTCCAACGCTCGACCGTTTCAACCATCGTCGAACATCTGAAGGGCGACGGCTTAGTCGAAGAGATCGGCAGCGGCGAATCATCCGGCGGGCGGCGTCCGACACTGTTGCAGTTACGCGCCGAAGGAGTGCTGGCTATCGGCGTTGATGTCGCTCCGACGCTGACGACGATTGTGACAAGCGACTTAAACGGTCAGATACGCGACCGCCGGGAATTTCCTACCCTTTCAAACGCCGAAAAGATGACGGAAAGCATTATCGAAACTATCAAGGACATACGACGACGCGGCGACGGGCGGCGTATGGCGGGCATCGGCGTCAGTCTGCCGGGACTTGTTGACGCCGCTTCGAGCGAGGCTTTGTATATCCCGTATTTCGGCTGGCGCAATTGGAAAATCGGAAAGCAACTACACGACGCGACGAATCTGCGCGTCATGGTTGATAACGACGCAAACGCGGCGGCACTAGCTGAACTGTGGTTCGGCAGCGCACACGCCGAAGCCGAGCGCGATGTAATGCGCGATTTCATTATGGTTATCGTCGCGGAAGGCGTCGGCACGGGCATCGTCTTTGACGGTCAGATTTATCGCGGCGAACGCGGGGCGGCGGGCGAGTTCGGGCATATGGTTATCGGCAGCGATGCCCCGACAACGTGTTCGTGTGGCAACCGCGATTGCTGGGAAGCCTTTGCTTCGGGACGCGCGGCAGTCGCCCGCTATGCGAAAATAATTGGCGCACAACTAAAGCCTGTGATAACCACAACGCGCCAATCCGGGACGACGAAAGACACCGCACAACACTCTGACGAAATTGCTTTCTCGGAAGTTGTTGACCGCGCGCTCGCGGGTGAACGCGCCGCAATAACCGCCTTGCAGGAAACCGCGCGCTATTTGGGTGTCGGCATCTCAAATCTCATCGTCGGATTTAGCCCGGAAACCGTCATCGTCGGCGGGGAACTCGTGCGCGTGTGGTCGCTCATCGAAACCCAACTTCAAGAAACCGTCGGCAGAAGCATCAGGCGCGGCTTGTCTTCATCGCGCATCGCCCCGTCGTCGCTCAACGATAAGCCGACGGTGATGGGCGCGCTTAGTTTAGTCCTTGCGCGCAAATTCGCTACCTCTACGGCGGCATGAGATGTGCGTGAATGCAAAAAAGATTTGCCTGTTAGACTTTGTTGTGACGAAAAACTTTGTCGTATCAAAGATTTAACGGCAACAGCACTTCACCGCATTATTCGAGAATCAAATTAAAATTCAAGTTTTCGTATGATTTCTCCCGTAATTCATCTCTTCAATTTAAGGAGTTTCGCTAATGATGAACCGTCAAGCGTCGCAACATTCACCTCTCGCCGCAATGCTTATTTGTAGTCTCGTCTTGACTTCGATTTTCACAGCGAACGTGTCGGCGCAGAACGACACGATGATGCAAGCCTTCTACTGGGATGTGCCGGTTGATGATGTCAACAAGAACGGTTCGTGGTGGGACAACTTGAATGGAAAAGCCGGTGAGTTAAGTAGTGCCGGAATCACAGGTATCTGGACGCCGCCGCCGTCGAAAGGGAATTTCGGCATTTATGATATGGGCTACGGCGTCTTCGACCACTTCGATTTAGGCAACTATAACCAGAAGGGCAGCACGGAGACGCGCTTCGGCAGTCGTCAAGAGTTAATCAACATGATTAACCAGATGCACGCTAACGGCATAGATGTCTATGCCGATATTCTCCTCAACCATATCTACACCAACGATAGCCAGTCTCAAGCCAACCCTGCCGTCAAATCCTACGTCGCAAACGAAGCATTCATCAATGGAGTGCAGCGCGCCGCGTATCCGACGAACGAGATTTTGTGGCGCATCCCCAACGCGCAACCGGGCGACTACTACATCAAGATTAAAGGCTACAATCTGAATTGCGCCGCCAACAACACGGAGCGCGCTTACGATTTGACGATTAACTGGACGGGGGCGGCGGACTCTCCTCCGCAATATCCGAATAATATCTACTGGGAGTCTGAACCGAACAACGGCAACGGGCAGACCAACACCTTTCCCGCTTCGGGCAAACACATCTGGGCGCACGTCAATCAATGCGGCGACATAGACGAATACAAAGTCACGCTGACCGCGACGCGCAACATTGACATCCGGCTTTTGGCAGAGCGCGAAGTAAGCGGGCAGTTTCAGTACGCCAATCAAGAGAACGGCTATCGCGTGTTTGAGGTTTATCACAACGGTGTCAACCTCGCCGCGACGACTTTGCAAGCCCGCACCAATACGGGCGTCTCATTCGTCAATCATACCGGCACAGGCGAAGCGAACTGGACATGGAACTACACGCACTTTCATCCGGCGGACGCGAATGATTTTCTCGGTAACGGCGGCTTCGAGGACTCCATCGAGCCGAATTGGAAATTGTTCGGGCAGGATTTCAACACCTACAACACTACGGTGCAGAACCGTTTGATTCAGTGGGGACAGTGGCTGACGAACACGGTTGGTTACGACGGCTACCGCTTGGATTTCGTGCGCGGCTTTCAGGAGGAGTTCGCCGCCAAGTGGATTAACAACATGCCGCGTAAGGCGAACGGTTCGCAACGCTTCGTCGTCGGCGAATACTTCTCAAGCAACAAATACCGCGTCAAAAACTGGGTCAATAACGTCGGCAGTTACACATTCAACGGCAACCGCGCCGATGTTGACGGCTTCGATTTTCCGTTAAAGAACACCTTGACGCAGATGACAAACGGCAACGCCGCGAGTTTCAACATGACGGGACTCAATAACGCCGGGTTGATTCGAGACAACACCGGCAACAGCCTGCCGGGAACATCCGTCGTAACGTTCGTCGAAAACCACGACACGGGTAAAGAACACGACAAGTGGGTGACGAAAGATTGGCGCATGGCGTATGCCTACATACTCTTTGCGGAAGGTCGTCCGTGTCTTTTCTATCCGCACTTCTACGGCGTGACGCAAGTGGACGCGGGCAACACAAGCCTCACCGTGACCGCACCCGCGACTCTGCAAGCGGACACCAAGCGAATGATTCGTCTGCGCCGCGACTACTTGGACGGCGGCATGATTGTCTTGAGCCAAACGGGGAATCCGTATCCGGCGGGCGACACAACGAACGTCTATGTCGCGCGTCGTTTCGGCAATGCGACGAAGCCGGGCGCAATCCTCGTCGTCAACAACCATGACACGCAGACTAAAGGCGTGTGGGTTGACAATGCGCCGGGCGGTTCGGGATATGCGAACTGGGCGGGCAAGGTATTAGTCAACGCCGCGAGCGGCAACAACGAAGAAACGCAAGTGCAGGCGGACGGGCGGGTCTATGTGCAAGCACCGCCGCGCGGGTACGCCGTCTATCTTCCGAAAGATAGATACACGCCGTTCTAGGTTATGTTGGCGTGTTTGTGGAATCAAGTCAGAACCGTTCGGCGGTAGCGGACGGGTTCTTCGTCGCCAGCAAACCCGTCCGCTACCGCAGACGGTTCTGACACCGATGCTAAATGTCAACACAACTTAAGTTTTACCGCAGGATTTACCATTTGCCGTTTTCAGCGAAGGCAAAAACGGCTTGTGAATATGGAAGCGAATTAAAGGAAAACGAAATTCATGCGGAAGCATTTGAAGTTGCGATGCAAACTCTTAGAGCGTGTCTGAAAAGTCCGTGTCCCGTGAGGGACAACCTGACAATAGCCCAGCGATTCATCGCTGGGGAATAAGGGAAAAGCCGAAGTAGTCCCGTCAGGGACGGCTGATGCCGTCGTCGTCGCTTCTTTCAGTCGTCCCTGACGGGACTCGCTCTTGATTGGTGCGCCCATCCCCAGCGATGAATCGCTGGGCTATTAGCAAAATGTCCCTCACGGGACTTTTCAGACACGCTCTTAGGTGCAGTTAAACTTTTCGTCAACAGGAAACCCATCATGACCACAACAAAAAACTTTCTCTCTCTTTACCGGCTTGCCGCCGTGTTATTACTGTTCTTCGTTTGTGCGCTGCCTGCCGCCGCTCAAACCAACAGAGCGGACATCACCGGCACGGTCACGGACACTGCCGGTGCCGTCGTCCCCAATGCCACCGTGACGATTACGAACGTTGATACAAACGCTGAACGCACGGTGACAACTAATAGTGACGGTGTGTACGTCGCGCCGTTCCT
>JBGTMR010000044.1:0-29248 GCA_041743485.1 Pyrinomonadaceae bacterium | reverse complement strand
GGCGCGGGGCGTTTGTACTTTCGCATCGGCACGACTTACGCACCCGCGAACTTAAAACTCGATGCCGCCGATTACGGTTTTCAGATTGAAAGAACTTACGAAGCGGTTGACGATAAAACCGATGTCACACGCGACGCCGATGGAACGTGGCGCGTCAAAGCCGGAGCGCGTGTGCGCGTGAAATTGAAACTTATCAACCCCGCGCGCCGCTATCACGTCGCACTCGTTGATAATCTTCCCGCCGGATTTGAATCTCTCAATCCCGCACTCGCCACCACCGAACGCTTGCCGGATGAAAAGCCTGAAGCCAATGTTTTCGTCGGCGGGCGCGGCGTCACAAACAATTATTATCTGTGGCGCGGAACATGGTACGAACATCAGAACTTGCGTGATGAACGCGCCGAAGCCTTCACGTCAATGTTATGGGAAGGCGTGCATGAATACTCGTATTTCATACGCGCGACGACGCCGGGAGTGTTTATCGTTCCGCCCGCGAAAGCCGAAGAAATGTACGCACCCGAAACCTTCGGACGCAGTGCGAGTGAGCGCGTGAGAGTTGAGTGATAATGTGAGTTGCGGTTTAAGAAATCATTAACTCACCTTACGCAGTTTTGGTTTTTAGCCCGATTCATCGGGCTTTCCGCGCCCTCGCGGCACTTAGACCAGCCGTTTGACGGCTGGGTGGAGCGCGAGCTGAACATTCAAGGGCGTTTTAACGTCCTTCCCACGCCCGCTTTAGCATCCGGCTAAAGCCGACTTTCAAAAGGACGTTAAAACGCCCTTTGGATTCTTACGCCGTTTGCCCACGCGATAAATCGCGTGGCTAAGTGCCGCTTCGCGGAAAGCCGCGTGAACGCGGCTAAAGTCAAAACCGCGTAAGGTGAGTCATTAAGGAAGGCTTTAACCCTTCCTAGCCGGAACACGGAAATGTGCCGCTTTGCGGACGAGCCGCATCCACGCGGCTGAACGGCATAGACCGGCTGCGTAACTACAATCAAACACAATCTTGCCAAACCCGAAAGCCGTCATGTAGCATGTCGGGACTCTATTTCACCACTAACCCGCGCCGTATCTGAAACGCTTCTCCCGCGTTCACCCATGCGATTTTCCGTCTGCCTTCTTCGACTTGCGCGGCGCGGCATCCGGTAATTTTCACGACGCGAAAGTCTGAAGCGTAAAGCTTGGTGATAGCTCGCGTTACCAGACATTTCGAGGCGCACAATTAAAATCACAATGAACCGTAAATTGATTCGCACAACGCTGGCGCAAGTTAAAGAGCGCGAAGCCAACCACAAAGAGACGACGCCGACGGCGGAAGTGAAAACTTCTAACGGCGCACGTCTCGAAGCTTCACGCTCAAATGAAAATTCACGCTCAAACACCAACGCCGCCGCGCAAGGGCGCAAACGCGCTCCGACTTTGGAAACCAACGCCGAAGCTTTCTATTATAAAAAGCAGATGGAGAGTCACACGGCGATGATTTTCATGCTTCAAGACGGCGAAGAACTCGAAGGCACAATCGAGTGGTACGACCGCGCCGCCTTCAAAATCAATCGTCAGGGCGCAGCAAATATTTTGCTGCTTAAAAACAACATCAAGTACATGTACAAAGCCGCCGACCGTGTTGACGAATAAGCTTAACGGCGACACATCGTTACAAGCCAGCGGCAATACATCTTTCGTCCGAGTTGCATGAACAATCTCGCTTCAAACATCAACCGGGAACACGACTGCGTGACGCACCGCCGTCCGCGCATCGGCATCACGATGGGCGACCCGGCGGGTATCGGGGCGGAAGTCGTGCTGAAAGCCGTCGCCGAAACGAGCGTGCAGACGGCGTGCGTTCCCGTCATCATCTGTGACCTCAAACATCTTCGTCACACGGCGCGGGCTTTGAGTCTGGCGTGCGATTATCCTGTCATACGTCATCATGCAACCTGCCCCGAAATCCCACTTGAGGCGGACGCACCGTTGATTTATGACTTGGACGACACCAATTTAGCGAACACCAATCCGGCGAATGAACACAACGAATTTGCTTTCGGCATCGAGTCGGCGCAAGCCGGACGCGCTTCGGCGCAGTACATTAAAACCGGAGTCGAGTTGTGTATGAGCGGCGTTCTTGACGGAATAGCGACCGCCCCGATTAACAAGCGTTCGTGGCATCTCGCCGGAATAAACTTTCCGGGACACACCGAATACCTCGCGCACTTAACCGGAGCGAATGAACACGCGATGGCGTTCATCGCCGGAAACTTACGCATCGTGCTTCTGTCAACGCACGTCGGGCTTGCCGATGCTTTGCGTTTGGTGAAGCGCGAACGCCTTGTGAAGACGATTGAACTCGCGCACCGCGAATTAAACAAACTCGGCATCGCGCGCCCGCGTATCGTCGTCGCCGCCCTCAATCCGCATGGCGGCGAAGGCGGCTTGTTCGGTATCGAAGAGAGAACGGAAATCGTTCCGGCGATTGAAGAATGCGCGCGCGACGGGCGAATTGACGTGACGGGACCTGCTTCGGCGGATACAATCTTCTTGCGCGCTTCGCAAGGCGAGTTCGATGCGGTCGTCGCGCTCTATCACGATCAAGCGATGATTCCGGTAAAGTGTTTATCGTTTGGTGAAGCCGTCAACGTCACTCTAGGCTTGCCGTTTGTTCGCACCAGCGTTGACCACGGCACGGCGTTCGACATCGCGGGGCGCGGCACGGCGGAACATTCGAGTATGGTGGCGGCGATTCTGCTGGCTGCCGAACTCGCTAAATGTTAAGGAGAAACGATGAACGAAGATTCAACAAAAAAATTACCGTCGGATTTTGAGTCGCGCGTACTCGCTAAATTGGAGTCAATGAGCGAACGCATCGCAGCAGTGGAAGTAGAGCTAGGTGAGAGCAGACGACAGACGCGCCCCCTGTGGGACAACTTCTTGATGCGACTGACGAGCATCGAGCAAAACACGAAAAGCATAAACGCGCAGCTTGGTGAGTTCGCGCGTGAGTTCTTCGCCATGCGCGGACGCATCGCGGTCGTCGAGGATGAAGTCAGGCAACGCCCACCGGCAGCGTAATATCACGGTCGTTGCCTAACGAGCGGCTCGCGCCCGTTATCTATATTTTCCCGAAACCTTCTCAGAAAGAGAGCTAATTATTGTGAGTTCACAGAATCCGTCAGGAAGTGTGCCGCGCATTCTCGTCGCCGACGACGACCCGGCAATCCTGCGTTTGGTAACGGCGATTGTCGAGAAGGAAGGCTACACCGTCATCGCCGCGCGCGACGGGCGTGAGGCGTACAAGATTTTACAATCGGACGGCGACTTTATCGCGGGCATCTTCGATGTCGTGATGCCGCACATACAGGGACCCGAACTTGTGCGGTATATGAAAACCGAAAAGCGTTTGATGCGGATTCCGGTGATGATGATGACCGCCGAACAGAACCCGAAACTCTCGTCCGACAGCTTCGCCGCCGGAGCCGTCGTCTTTCTGCCCAAACCCTTCACCACCTCGCAAGTTCAAGTCATGCTCCGAATGCTCATCAGCAAAGCCGTGAGCCAGTGAAGCAAAGGTGAAAGTCGAAAATCGAAAGGCGAAAGTATGAATCCCTTTTAATTTACTTTCACCTTTCGATTTTCGACTTTCACCTTTCCCAATCATGCCCGCCCGACGCTCATATATGTTTATCGGTTTGGTTGTCATCGTCGCATTAGCCGTCGGTGTGTTGGTGTGGTTCACAGGCTATCAGCAGAGGCAGAGGTTGGCACGGTTTTCTGCGGAAGTTGAAGGCACTATCGTCGCGGTTGATTTGACCTCATACATTGTCGCGGGCAAAGGGCGCGAACGCACCGACACCATCGTCGTCAATCAGGACGCGGGCAAACGGCGCACGACGACGCACATCCGTTACCGTTATGTCGTCGGCGGAAATGATATTGAAAATGAAAAGCTGGTGCGCGGCGATGCGCGCGAAGATTATCGAATCGGTGCGAGTGCGAAAGTCTGCTTCGACCCCGCGCACCCGCGCGAAGCGGTGATGATTGAGGCTGACGAGATGTGCGGGAGTTGAGGATTTTGCGATGAAAGAAATACAAGCGAAAGAAATACAAGCATCACACCAAGCACGAAACGCGCGCAGTCGTTCACGTCGAATTTCGGTGGCGTGCGTGATCATCGTCGCGTCACTCTGCTTCGTCATCTTTGCGACGTTTGGTGTGCCGCTTAACGCCGTGACAAGCGTTGCTCCGAAGTTGAGCAAAGGCGAAGCCAAGCGATTGATAAGACGCTTCACGGGCGGCGATTTCGGCGGCGACAATGTGGAAATCGTCGGTGAGGTTTCCACGCTCGGTTCGTCCGCGACCGTCGAAGCACAAGTGAAGACCGCGTTTCGATTCGCGCGTGAAGCGGAGGCTTGGCGCGTCGCGGAAGTCCGCACGGGCGCGAATCGTTGGGAAGATGTCGCTCTCATCACCGCCGCGCTTAACAATGAAAAGCGTTTGCGTGCGGAAGCGGAACTCGAACTGATTCGCGCCGCGCTTGAGGGCTACCGGCGCGAACGCGGCTTTTACGTCGTCGCATCCGACGGAGTTGTTTTGATTGATGCCCTCGCGCCGCGCTTTCTCGCGCGTGTGATTCGCGTTGATCCTTGGCATCAAGAGTATCGCTATCAAGGCACGATGAACGCTTTCGCCTTGAGTTCCGACGGGGCGGACGGCACACCGAATACGCCTGACGATGTTTTAGTGAGAAGTGAAAAGCAGGAGTCAGAAGTCAGAAGTCAGGAGCCAGAATAAAACCCGTTCCGCTTCTTATCTTCATTCTGACTTCTGGCTTCCGACTCCTGCTCGTCTCTTGTCACACGTCACTCTTGACGACGCTTCGGCGTCAGTGCTAGGTTCGATGTCGGTCATCAATCGGGCTTAGTATTCTCACCCTTTTTCCGCAAACCGATAATGAGCATCAACCCCGCAAACCTTCGGCAAACCTGAAAACTTTAGGAATCGAAAACCTTGTCAGCCGCCGCACGCACACTGCTCATTGCCGATGATTCAATCACGATTCAGAAAGTCGTTGACCTGACGTTTCGTGATGAAGGTTTTAGCGTCACCACCGTCAGCAACGGAACTGCCGCGATTGAAATCATCGAACGCACAAAACCCGACATCGTACTGCTTGACGCGCAGATGCCGAAGCCCGACGGCTACGAAGTGTGTCGCCGCATCAAGCGCGACGAAAAACTGCGACACATTCCTGTGCTGTTGCTCATCAATTCATTTGAACCCTACAACGAAGCGGAGGCGCGCCGGGCAGGTGCGAACGACACTTTGACCAAACCATTCCAGTCCATACGCGAACTCGTCAACAAAGTCAGCGGCTTGCTTTCACCCGCGCGTTCAAGCGATGAAGCGGCGGAAACCAAACCGATTGATGAGGCGGATTCAAACCGCACCCGCGAAGAAGTACACGAACCCGAAGCGGTTTCTCCCACGCCGCCGCCACGTGCTTTCGAGTTTGAAAAAATCGCCGCCGAAGAAGAACAATCTGATGATGACGACGGGATGATTCAAGTCGCTGAACTTGGCGCGCCGCATTCACAACATTCACAAAGCGCGCCGTACAACGATGCTCTTGAGATGCCCGAACCGCCGCCCGTCGCCTCGCCGCTCGATGCCGCCCTGTACTTTGACGCTCCGCTAACGCCCGCGTCTGGAGAGCCGCGCGAAATGAATGCAGTTGACGATTCAAGCACCGCGCATGAAACATATCGCGGCGATGATTTGTTGCAACTCGATACTTCGACACCGGAAAACTTCTCGCACCGTAAATCGAACGATGCCGCGATTAACACCAAACACACCACCGAACTTAATACCGCGATGACACCACACGACGAACCGCATCATTCTTCAAACGACTTCAACGATAAGCCGCACACCGATAATCCGTTCGACGATAATCTTTTCGCGGATGAGCAATCGGCGACGAGTGAACCGACCAACCAACCTGTATATGAATCCGTGAGCGAAGACGCTTTCCCGCTCATACTTGCCGATGATGCGCCGCTTGATTTGGGCGAAACGCAAACCACCCCGTTAAACAACTCCGACGATGCGATTCTCGACTTCGGTGATGACGCTCCTCCCGCCGTCACCGCCAATACGGATGAACAATTCCCCTCCGCGATGATTGACCGCGATAGTTTCGAGTTCGCGGACGATGTGGAAGTCACGAACATCGAAACGATGAAGGTGGAAGAAGTCGCGCCCGCCGCGCATGAAACAAACGAGGCGGATTCGGCATTTGCAGCCAATGCGTTTCCGCCCGAATTCATCGAATACATCTCGCGCCAAGTCGTCGCGCATCTTTCGCAGAACGTGCTGCGCGAAGTGGCGCGCGAAGTCGCATTGGAAGTCGCGTGGGAAGTTGTACCGCAACTTGCTGAACGACTTATCAAGCAGCGTTTGGATGAAGATGTGAAGTAGGACAGTGACAGGATAAGTTTCGAGAAACAGTGTTTAGTTAAATCGGTATAACGGAGGTGAACGGAGGCATAACGGAGGTCAACGGAGGTGAATCAATTTGGGATTTCAGATTTGAGATTTCAGATTTTCAATCCTCCGCTTACCTCCGTTATGCCTCCGCTTACCTCCGTTTTACTTTGTCTTTGAATCGCATAGTTTGCGTTGCGTTTCATCAAAACGAGGACAACTTGCTATATTGACCGGCAAATGGAAATCCCGAAACAATACGATTCACGACAATCCGAACGAGACCACTATGCGCGATGGGAAAGGGATGGTTGCTTCAAGCCTGAAGCCAACCGCGACCCCGACGCGAAGACGTTTTCAATCGCCATTCCACCGCCGAACGTCACCGGAAACCTGCATCTCGGTCATGCGCTTCAGCACACGTTGATGGACATTCTCGCGCGCCACAAACGCATGTGCGGCTATAAAACTTTGTGGCTGCCCGGAACCGACCACGCCGGAATCTCGACGCAACTGATGGTCACGCGGCAACTGAAAGCGGAAGGTTTAACGCCGCAGGATTTGGGGCGCGAGAAATTCATCGAACGTGTCTGGCAGTGGAAAGGTGAATACGGCGGCGTGATTACGAATCAGATGCGGCGCGAAGGCGCGAGCGTTGATTGGTCACGCGAACGCTTCACGATGGACGCGGGACTTTCGCGCGCCGTGCGTGAAGTCTTCGTGCGTCTTTATGAAGCGGGTTTTATCTATCGCGGCGACCGGATTGTGAATTGGGATACCGTCGCGCAAACCGTGCTTTCGGATTTGGAAGTCGAGAAGAAAACGCAAAAAGGCAAGCTCACATATCTGCGTTATCCGGTCACGGGAAGCGACGGCAAACAGGTTGTCGTCGTTGCTACGACGCGACCGGAAACGATGTTGGGCGACACTGCCGTCGCCGTCAATCCCGACGATGAGCGTTATCAAAACCTCATCGGCAAAACGATTGATTTGCCTTTGACGAACAGACGTATTCCGGTTATCGCCGATGAATACGTTGACCCGTCATTTGGTACGGGGGCGGTGAAAATCACTCCCGCGCACGACCCGAACGATTATGAAATCGGTGAGCGTCACGACCTGCCGCACATCGTCATCATGGACAAGCACGCCCGCATGACCGAAGCGGCAGGCGCGGATTTCGTCGGACTCGACCGATTTGAAGCCCGCGAAAAAGTCATCACACGCTTCGACGAACTCGGCTTGCTTGAAAAGAACGAAGATTACGAGTTTGCGATTTCCTTGTCGGAGAGAAGCAAAGTTCCGATTGAACCACTCGTGATGACGCAATGGTTTTGCCGCATGGATGCAATGCGCGACAAGGCTTTGAAACTCATGCGCGACGAAGGTTTGCCGCGCTTCACGCCGGAGAATCCGTACAAAAAAGTTTATACGGAATGGCTTGAGAATCTGCGCGATTGGACGATTTCGCGCCAACTCTGGTGGGGACATCAAATCCCCGCGTGGTTTGCCGAAGACGGGCGCGTGTTCGTCGCACGCAGTTACGAAGAAGCACAGGCACAGGCGGGAACGGATAAATTGGTGCAAGACCCCGACGTTTTGGATACATGGTTCTCGTCCGCATTGTGGTCGTTTTCGACGCTCGGCTTTCCCGATGACACGGAAGATTTACAAACATTTCATCCGACATCCGTACTTGTCACGGCGCGCGACATCGTTTTCCTGTGGGTGTCGCGGATGGTGATGACATCGCTCGAATTTCTGGATGAGCCGCCGTTCGCGGACGTGTTCATTACGGGAACGGTGCTTGATAAGAACGGGCAACGCATGTCGAAAACGAAAGGCAACGGCGTTGACCCGCTCGACGTGTTCGACAAGTACGGCGTGGATGCGACACGTCTGGTTTTGGCGAACGCGGGCGCGACCGATACCCGTTGGAGCGACACGCAGGTCGAATCGTATCGCAACTTTGCGAACAAGATTTGGAACGCCGCGCGTTTCTGCCTGATGAACTCGGAAGGGGCGGTTGTCGGATATGATTTCGCCGCACACAAAAACGAACTCACCTTGCATGATCGTTGGTGCGTTTCGCGGCTTAACAAAATCGCCGGACAGGTAAGCGACGCTCTGAGTCGTTATCAATTTCACGAAGCGGTTTATGCTCTGTATCACTTTTTCTGGGACGACTTTTGCGATTGGTATATCGAACTCTCGAAGCAGGAAGTGACCGCCCCCGAAGATTCGCCGGAAAGACGCGAAGCCGTGAGCCACGCGCTCTCGATTCTCGAATCGGCTTTGCGTCTGCTTCACCCGTTCATGCCGTACATTACGGAGGATTTGTGGCGGCGTCTGCCGGGAACGCTTGACGCGGGCAGCGCGGTTTTGCATCCGGCGTATCGTGACAGTCAACGTGATAACGAGCCGACGATTATGTTGACCGCGTTTCCCGTTGCCGATGAAACACTGATTGACGAGACGGCGGAAAGCGAGATGAACATCGTCATCGAACTCATCTCGCGTGTTCGCACGATTCGCGCCGAACTCAACATCAAACCGTCGGAACAACTGAAACTCATCATCGGCGCGCAAGATGAAAACTTGCGTCGGGTGATTTCGACGAACGAACTGAGCATCAAACGCCTCGCGCGCGCATCAGAGTTAAAGGTTGATGAACGACTCGACGCCCCGCGCGCGTCGGCGCGTGCCGTACTCGGCGGCGGGGCGGAAGTCGCCGTGCCTTTGGAAGGGTTGATTGATTTCGATAAAGAACGCGCGCGATTGTCGCGTGAGATGGACAAGTTAGCTGGCGAGGCTGAACGCGGGGCGGCGCAACTGACGAACCCGAACTTTGCCGGACGCGCGCCGCAAGAAAAAGTTGACGAACTGAAGGCGAAAGTCGCGGACACGGAACAACGCATCGTCAAACTCAAAATAATGGTGGAGGCATTGGGATGACATTCGCATTCGATGAAGGCGCGCTGTATTCACAAATCGGCGCGTTTCTTAGTGAAGACTTGGGGCGCGGCGACATCACGACGCAAGCCGTCGTCGCGCGCAACGCGCAGGCGCGCGGGCGTTTCATTGCGAAAGAGGCGATGACGGTGTGCGGGCTTGAAGCCGCCGAAGCCGTGTTCTCGACGCTCGACACACAGCAACAAATCGAAGCTTTCGTTTCCGACGGCGATGATGTCGAAGCCGGAAAAGTCATCGCCCGCACATCCGGTTTTGCCGATGTGCTTCTGGGCGGCGAACGTGTCGCGTTGAATCTATTACAACGTCTTTCCGGTATCACGACTTTGACGCGGCAATACGTCAAGCTTACCGAAGGCACGCGCGCCCGCATCGTTGATACGCGCAAGACGACGCCGGGCTTGCGTATGTTGGAAAAGTACGCGGTGCAAATCGGCGGCGGGCGCAATCATCGTTTCGGTCTGGACGACGGCGTGTTAATTAAGGACAATCACATCGCCTTGGCGGGCGGCGTCGCGGCGGCGATTGAACGCGCCCGCGACGTGGCGGGACACCTTCACAAAATCGAAGTCGAAGTTTCAAACGAACGCGATTTGCGCGAAGCGATTTCCGCGAAAGCCGACATCATCATGCTCGACAATCTCACGCCCGAAGAGACGCGCCCGATGGTCGAACTGACACGCGAACTCGCGGGTGAAAACGTACTGCTCGAATCATCCGGCGGCATCAATCTTGAGACGGTGCGCGCTTACGCGGAAACCGGCGTTGACCTCATCAGCGTCGGAGCGTTGACGCATTCGGCGCGTGCGATGGACATCAGTTTTAAGATACAAGCGGGATAAATTTAATGATGGTTATCGTGAGGGAAATACTATGAAAAAGGCGACGTATTTGATTTGCACAATCGCGCTGACTTGCTTCGCCGTTGTTCTCACGCACGTCACATACGCAGACGACGCGAAAGCACCCGCCGTGCAGTTGCTTGAGGTCGGAGATTTTCACGGCGATGAAGTGAATGCGCTTAATGGAGAACAGTGGCTGGGTTTATATCTTGTCAACGGCGAATATAAATTACTGTCTTCGATACTAACAATCGAAGCTGTCGAGGATGAACTGATTGACTACGGCGCAAAAGAACCGAGTGGTAAAAAAGTCGGGGTCAACTGGTCTCTTGAACCTATCTTCTTGCTTAAAGGCGCGAACCTGATAGAGAACAAAACTGTAACCACGATTTTCGACGAGCAAAAGCAGTTCGACAATAAAACTGTAATTGAGTTGAAATTAGGAGAGCGCAACTACATTCTCAAAGTTATAAGTGACAGAGAATATCCGTTCGCCGATACCGGAAAGGGTTCGGCGTTAGTGTTGATTCATGGAGCGACCACGCAGACGCTCGGTGCGTTCCCCGATGTGAAGGATGTGAGCGATACGAACTTGAGTTTGCGGTGGGCGGGTGATTTGGATGGCGACGGGAAGTTGGATTTATATGTTGATTTGAGCAGCCATTACAACGGTTGGCGGCGCACGCTTTTCTTGTCTTCACAGGCAGGAAGCGGGAATCTGCTTCGTAAGATTGCTTCGTTCAACACGACGGGATGTTGATGCCGGTCTTAATAATGAGATGCCGGAGCGTTGGCATGAAACTCTGAACGGGCTGCGACGTGTAATGATTGTTGTGTCGGATGGTTCTGATTGAAAGGGAAGTACGGAACATGAAAGTTAAGAAATTTTTGATGGTGACATTGATGGCGGCGTGCGGTTCGGTGATGGGCTTCGCGGATGTTTTAGAAGTCAGTGCCGCGCCGCAACCTGCACAACAGCGCACGCGAAGCACGCAACGGCGTTCATCGCGTCGTCCGTCGCGGCGCACGACAAACCCTGTGCGCGGGCAAGTTCCGCCGCTTGCTTCGACGACCGAAGGCACGGACGCGGAAATCATCAGCACCGCCGATGACGACGCGGCGAACCTTCCGACGCGCGACGGGCGGACGAATCCCAACCAAATTTCGCCGCGCAACGGGCGGACAAATCCCAATCAAGCTTCGACGCCCGACGCAATGGGAAACCCTAATAGTTCAATTGCGCCGCGCGCCGCCGTGCCGACGGTTGACCCTGATGTGATGCGCGCACAGCTTTCCAACAGCCTGTATCAAAGCGAACAACGGGCGCAAGGGTATCAACAACAGTTGGTTGACGTGCAGGAGAAGCAAGACAGGGTTCAAGCGCGGCTCGACCAAATCGCGGTTGACATCGAACCGGAGAACATCGAACTTGCTTTGGCGGGTTCAGGTACGGCACGTCCGGAACTTGCGCGCGAGCGATTTCGTCGTCAACTCGAAAACGAGCGGACGAGGTTAAACGCGCAACTGCAAACTCTCTCAAGCAGCCGCACACGGCTTGAGAGCGTGATTGCGACGACCGACGCGGATATAGAGCGTTTGCGGGCGCGACTGGGTGCGAGCCAAACGACTGTGACGACGGACAATCCCGACACCGTACCGCAGAATCCGATTACGCCGGAGAACACCGTGACGCCCGCGCCGCGCGACGGTGTGATACCGCCAAGATAAAGTCGAAAATCGAAGGTCGAAAGTATAAAGACGTAAGAGAGCGGAATGCTTTCTTACGTCTTTGTTTCGCGTGGTTATAAGTCTTCGGGCGTTTGTTGTTAGTTGAAGTTGAGCATGTAGTCGCGCATCTTGTGGTACATCTGGTCGAAGGAATCGGCGCAAAAGAGGAACGGTTGAAACATCGTCACGTCGTAGTCTTGGCGCGACATCGCTTCGAGGTCGAACGGGCGCATTTCGGTGTTGACGAGTGACGCCATTTCACCCGCCGATGAAAGCAAACCCGCGCCGTAAGCTTTCGGGTCACTGTTTTCACGAACGACACCAAACTCAATCGTGAACCAGTAGATGCGTCCGATGCGCTCTAAGCCTTCGTCGTCCGCGCGGCGCACGGCATCACCGACGAGGCGCGTGATTTCCGCGACCTGCGCGTTGGCGAGCATCGTCGCGTGTCCGATGGTTTCATGCACGACATCGGGTTCGGGCGTATAGAGCGGCGTCGAATGGTGACGTATGTATTGAGTCGAGAGAAACACACCGTTGCCGAGCGATTCGAGAAAGACGCGCGGCAGAACAAGCCCGCCGACGGGTTCTAAACGAAAGCCGGAAATCTTTTCGACACGCGCGCTGACTTCGCGCAACTGCGGAATATGGTCTTTCGGTAAATCCAAAATGCGAAGGCATTCGAGATATTCACGACACGCGAAACGCCTGTGCGCGTCTTCGAGTTCGTGATTGATGATGCGCCACACTTCCTGTTCGGCTTCGATATAAGGCGCGTCCGGGATGGGCGAACCGGATTTATACGAAACCGCGAGTTCGGCGATGTGATTGCGTCGGGCGCGGTATTCAGGGTCACGAAAACCCGGATGGTCGGGGTCGAGGTCGGCGATTATGCTTTCGCCTTCGACGGTGATGGCGGAGTTGGCGAGATTGGTTTCGGTCGAAACTCCGTTGAGCGAGATTTCGCGTTCGGCTTGCATCTTGAATTATTACCTCCGGTGAATGTGAAGACGGTTTTGGTTGCGGTATCAAACTATTACTCTGTAATGTAAGGGTTTGTTTTGGTCTGAATCTGAAATTTCAAATTTCAAATTCAGAAAAGTAATCTTGCAAACTACGGTTGACTTAAACGGTTCGGGGAATGAATTTATATTAGGCGATTTTGATGGTTTTGTCTCTTGTGTGTTGAATGATTTGTGGGCGGCTTGTGTCGGCGCGGAGTGTTCAGGTGCAAGCATGTATTGAAGACACGTCGAATAATTTGACCGCTTGCCTAAGCTTCCGAACGGTAATTTTATTGCATCTGAAAAATCAGAGGTGAAATAAGCGATGATAAAAAATCATATTGGATTACGAATCGGATTGTTGTGGACGATGATTTTAACGACGCTCATCGGCGCGGGTTTCCACGCGGTGAGTATCGCCCAAGTCAGAGCGCGAAGCGGTTGGGCGGCGGCGCGCGTTAGTGTCGTGACGAGCGATTTGAACACCGTATATTTCGATAATAACAGGCGCGGTTGGGCGGCGGGCGACGGCGGCACGGTGATTACCACCGACGACGGCGGTATCACTTGGAAGCAGCAAGAAACGACGCTGACCGACGACATCAACGACATCTATTTTCGCAATAAGGATGACGGATTTCTGCTTGCCGGAAACCGTATCTGGCAGACTGCGAACGGCGGGGCGAGGTGGCGCGAGACAAATAGTTTCGCCGCACAGGAGTTTAACGGGCTGCCGGAACTTTACAGTTTGCGGTTCGTCAATAAAAAGCGCGGGTGGATTGTCGGTTCGATTAGTCGCGGTCAAGCGGTCACGGACAGTCTTGTTTTAACGACGGCGGATGGCGGGGCGACGTGGGAACGTCAAAGCGTTCCGACGCGCACGGAATTGATTGACCTCGCGTTTGACGATGAGCGGCGCGGGTGGGTTGTCGGGGCGGACGGTGTGATTCTCTACACTGAAGACGGCGGCGTGTCGTGGACGCTTCAGCGTTCAAACACGAAAGTGACGCTTTACAACGTCGAATTTAGGAACGCCCGCACGGGCTGGGCGGTCGGTGAACGCGGCACGATTTTGCGTACATCGGATGGCGGGGTGACGTGGTTTGCGATGCGTTCGCCCGTGACGGCAACGCTTTTGAGTGTGCGTTTTGTCAATAACGATGACGGTTACGCGGTCGGGCGCGGCGGTACGGTGATTCGCACGGGCGACGGCGGGCGGGCGTGGGTTGAACAGGAAAGCCGCACGAAGAATAATCTTTACGCTTTGTTTGCGCGGGGCGATAGGGCGTGGGCGGTCGGAAGCAAAGGCGTTATCGCGCAGTATGAAAAATAGCAGGAAAAGCGGTGAGAATGACGGCAAGAAAGGACGAATGCGGTGACGAAAGGGCGGCTTGGCAACGCGAAAGAAGCGCGGCAGCATCTATAAATTTAGCAAGCAAGAAGCCGCGAAGCGTCGCCCTCAAAGGCTAACGAGCGGATAGACTCTCCGGTTTCCGGCATGGATGGTTCTCCTGTGATTTCCGCCCGACGTGGACGAACACGTCGGGCGGCTTTTTGTTTAAGGTGAAAGCCGAAAATCGAAAGGCGAAAGTATTGATTACCTTTCGATTTTCGACTTCCTACTTTGTCTTCGTTCCGGTGAAGGTGAGCGGTGGTGCGCCCGGCATCGGGAGCGCGAGTTCGCCGGTCATCTCTCCGGCGTTGATGCGTCCGCTGATATTGGCATTGAGTTGTTGACCCTGCGCCGCTAAGGACAGATTAGCCGTCAGTTTTCCGGCTTCGACTTTGACATCGCTTAATTGTCCGCCGCCGAGCGCGGATTCGATTGAGCCGTTCAGTGCATTACCGTTAGCGTTGAGCGTCAGCGTTGCCGGAAATTGTTGACCGTTCGGAGCGGTGATGGAAAGCGTCCACGAACCGGCGACGGCTGATGCGTCACCGCCGCTGTTGCCGTTCGTCGCGGTCGCGGGCGATGAAGCGTTCGCTTCCTTGCGTGTGCCGTCGGCGTTATAGACTTCGATACTCGCGGCGTAAGGTTTGATTTGGTCGGTGATTTTCGCGGCGTCACCGACGATGACGATGGCGGCTTTGTCGGGCGTCAGGTATTTCCGCGCGACACGTTGGACATCGGCTTTCGTAACCTTCTGAACTTCATCGCGGTAGGTTTGCAGATAGTTCGCCGGAAGGTCGTACATCTTGATTTGGACGAGTTGACCAATCATGCCTTCCTGCGTTTCGAGGCGAATCGGGAACACGCCGGAGAGATAAGCTTTCGCGTCCGCCAAATCTTTATCGGTGACGGGTTCGGTGCGTATGCGGTTGAGTTCATAGAAGAACTCTTTGAGTGCCGCGCCCGTCACATCGGAGCGGACTTCGGCGGTCGCGCGTAATGTTCCGGCATCGCGGCGCGTGTCGAGACTCGAATACGCCCCGTAAGTGTAGCCTTTGTCTTCACGCAAATTCATAAAGAGACGCGCCGAAGCACTGCCGCCGAGAATCGAGTGCATCAGAAGCACGGGGTAGTAATCGGGGTCTGTGCGCTTGAGGGCGACGTTGCCGATGGCGATGTTCGATTGCGCCGAGCCGGGACGGTCAACAAGGTAAATCTTCGCCGCATCGCGCACGGGCGGAGCGGGAAAATCGGCGGTCAACGCCGTGCCGCGCTTCCACTTCGCTTCACCGAAAAGATTTTCAATGCGACGCTGCATGTCATTCGCTTTGAAGTCTCCGGCGATGACCATGACGGCGTTGTTCGGCACGAAAATCGAGCGATAAAACGCGATGAGTTTGTCGCGCGTCATCGCTTCGAGCGAAGCTTCGGTCGGCGTCACCACAGAGTAAGGATTGTCGCCGTAGAGAACTTTCGAGATGCGCTCATTGGCGAGAAACGAAGCCTGTGAGCGTTGGAATTGAAGACCCTGCTTCGTGTTCTGTTTGGCGAGCGTGACTTCCGATTCGGGGAACGAAGGGCGAAGCGCGACATCCGCCATTAAATCTAAAATCTCGTCGGTGTAACTTGTGAGGGCGGACGCGGCGACGACGGTGTAATCGGAACTCGCATCGGTGCTGAGAGTTGCGCCGAGACGCGCGACCTGTTCGGCAATTTGTTGGCTGCTGCGCGTCGTCGTGCCTTCTTGTAAAAGTTCCGCGACCATTGAGGTTAAGCCGGGAATGTCTTTCGGGTCGTAAGCCGTTCCGGTACGAAATGCAAGCCGGAAACTGACAAGCGGCAAGCCCGCGTTTTCAAGCATCACGACGCGCAAACCGTTTGAGAGCGTGACTTCTTTTGGCGTCGGAATGCTAAGCGGGCGCGCGGCTAAAGGTTGCGGTGCTTGGCGGCGAAAATCTTCGGTAGTTTGATTCATCGTCTTCGGCGTGTTCGGTGATTGTTGTGTGGTTTGTGAAAAAGCGAGCGGGGCGGAAGAAGTCATGAGCGCGATGCCGCACACTAAAGCGGATGCGCGGCGCGTCTTGATTCCCGCATGTGTTCCCGACTCGCTCGACGGGCGAAGCTGTTTTCTGAACATATAATTTCCTTTGATTCCAAAATGCCGCCCGCGTCTTACTTAAACGATAATCGGCGCGGGCGGCGAACTTTACGATTTATTGTTGCGGCACATCGCCCGGTTGTTGCGGCGCGGCGGGACGGTTCGGCGTCGGTTCAGCCGGAGTCGCGGGTTGCTTCGTCGGTGAAGCGGGTTGCGCGGGCTGCGGTTGCGGAACTTGCGGCGCGGGTGCGCCGGGTTGCGCGGGCGTTCCGGGTGGCGTCACGGGCGTTGAAGCCGCCGGACGCGCGGGAGTTGCCGCCGCCGCGTTTTGCGTTGCGCCGCGCGGTGCGGGAACAATGTCGAGCAACGCATGATTTTCCGTGTCGAGATACTTCGCCGCCGCCGCTTTGATACGTTCCGGCGTAACGCTCATGTAGCGTTCGAGTTCGGAATTGATAATCGTCGGGTCGTTGTCATAAAGCGCGTATTCGGCGAGGCGTTGGGCGCGGAACAACGATGATTGAAGTGCGCGCACACCGAAATTGATGGTGTTGTTGCGTAGCTTCTCCATTTCCTGCGCGGTAGGTCCTTCGGTGGCGAGACGCTTGATTTCCGCCATAATGGTGGCGCGAATCGCGTTCGGGTCGTTGCCGGGTTTGGGGACGACGAACATCGAAAAGCCGGAAGGTCCGCGACGTTCGGCATAACCGCCCTGAATCGCTAACACCGATTCATCGCCTTTGACGAGTTTCAAATACAAACGCGAACTGTCGCCTTCAAGCAAAATGTTGTCGGCTAGTTCGAGAGCATAAGCATCATCTGTGCGGCGTTGCGGTGCTTTCCAACCGAGTATGAACGCGGGCGTCGGTGCGAACGGGTCTTGGTATGTATCTTTGCGAACATTGACGCCCGCCGGTTCGCCCACATCAATCGCGGCTGGCAAGGGTTGTTTCGGAATCGAAGCGAAATACTTTTCGACGAGCGCGCGGGCTTCCTTAGGGTCGAAGTCTCCGACGATGGTCAGCACGGCGTTGTTCGGGGCGTAGTAAATACGGAAAAATTCCTGCACGTCTTCAATCGTCGCGGCGTCCAAATCCGCCATCGAGCCGATGGTCGAGTGAGCGTTGCGCGAGTTCGAGAAAATCATTTCGTTCGCACGCAAGAAGGCGTTCGAGAACGGGCGATTGTCGTAGTTCAAACGCTTCTCTTCCTGAACGGCTTTGCGTTGATTGTCGAGATTTTCCTGCGTCACTTTCAGCGAGCGCATACGGTCGGACTCTAGCCACAACGCGAGCGGTAATTGATTCGCGGGCAAAGTCTCGAAGTAGTTGGTGCGTTCGGTGTTGGTCGTGCCGTTCATCGTGCCGCCCGCGTTTGAAATGAATTGGAAGTGCGCGGCTTTCGGGACGTTCTCCGAACCTTGAAACATCATGTGTTCAAAAAGATGCGCGAAGCCGGTGCGCCCGTCGCGTTCGTTGCGCGAACCGACATCGTAATAAACCGCGACCGAAACGACAGGCACGGCTTTATCGGGCGACATCACGACGCGCAAACCGTTGTCGAGTTTGAATTGTTCGACCGGAATGCGCGGGGTGCGTATGTTGGTGGTGGATGACATATTGGTTTTCGTTTGATTGGTTTGATTTGATTTACGTGTTTGTCCGTGACCGATGGCAGACAACGCGAGAACGCCGAGTAAGGCGAACGCGGATGCGGTGCGCGAAGTTGAATGTTTCATCTAAAGACCTCGTGTGAAATTGAGCGGCGATTCGATAAACATTAAGGACGATAAAAGCCCGTAACTTTGAAGTGAATCGCGTTTTTGTAGTTCGGTAAAGTGTGACGCTTGGGCGATAACGATGGTTGTACTCACTAAGTACGCGGTGTGTCGCCGACCATGCCGCGAAGTTCGTTTTGCAGCTTTTCGATTTCGGTAAGCTTCTGTGTGACGCGCTCGAAAAGCGGGGCTTGCGCCTTTATGCCTTCGTCTATCAAGTATGAAGCGGCTTCGGCGCGTGAATGAAAAACTCCGGCTTCGACGAGTTGTTCGAGTTTGTGTTGGGCTTCGGGCGAGACTTTGACGGCGACGACATAATCGTCACGCGAATTTATCGCCCGCTCAAACGTGCCGCGCAGATTATGACCGAGCGCGCCGAGTGCTTCCGGGATGCGCGTCAGAGTGTCGCGCACCGACGGTTGATGTCGTTCGGTTTCGTGGTCAAACGCCGCTTCGTCATGCTCATCAGCCGCAGACACACGTTGCAGACTCATCGGCGGCGTGGGTGAAAAGTCGTCGCGTTCTTTCGACGTTTCCGCGTGATGCGCGGTTTCACCGGCTTCCGATTCTTGAACTGTGGTTGACGGTTGTTCGTCGTCACCTTCAACGGATGATGCAACGACGGGACGCGCCGGGTCGGAGTTGTACGAATTGTTCATAATGATTTACCGGACAGAAGTTATAACTTTAGGACTTTCTCACTTTTCGTTTTTCTTCGAGGTTTTTCTTCTCTTAATTTGAGATTTCAAATTTAAGATTTCAAATTTGAGAAAGCCCTAAACTTTTCTAAACGTCGTGCGAACGACAGAGCAAAGTTGATACGAGTGAGACGACGGGGAAGTTTTGCGTGATTCTAAAGAGGCGATGAAACAACGGTCAAGGTGAGGAACGAGTGTCATTACTTGAAGTGTAACTCCGGTGACGGTGACAACCTTGATGACGCCTCGCGCATCCGGTACTATGCACGACAAGTTGCCGTCGTTTTCATGCATACCGCTTGAAGCGAAGTCGGATGATTTCACCGTCAGTCCGCCATCCGGCAAAGTAGGCTGTTCCCATTAGAAGTTTCCATGAGGTTATAACGAACAGTGTATAAAAGATTTCACCCCGCGCTGATTGCGCTTCTGTTGCTCACGCTTTCCACTTCCGGTTTTTCTCAAACACCACAACCAACCGCTCCGCAAGGACGTACCGCGCCGAACACCGCCACGCCGCCGCCGCCGCGTGTCGGACGCCTTAGCCCTGAAGAAGCTCTGCGCCGTCTCACGCGCACCGAGTCGCCGTCCGCTTCGGCGGCAACGGCTGGCATCGAAGCTGATTTCGCGGAAGCTTTAACCATCGTCGAAGACAACTACATCGAAAAGTTCGGTGAAAATAAACTCGACTACGCGAACGTCACCAAGAGTGCCGTCATTGGTATGCTTCGCTCACTTGACCCGCACTCGAATTTCTACGACGCGCAAGAGTTTGACGAGATGCGTTCCGACCAGCGTTCCGAGTATTTCGGCATCGGGGCGTCAATCAATAATTGGAAAGTCAAAGACAAGATTGACACCTACATCATGGCGACGTTTGAAAACTCGCCCGCCGCGCGTGCCGGATTGCGCTTCGGCGACAAAATCGTTTCCGTTGACGGGCAAGCGATGACCGGCAAACCTTCGAGCGATGTCCGCGACAAGATTCGAGGTCCGCGCGGTTCGCGTGTCAAAGTCATCGTCGAACGCGCCTCGACCGGCGCGAATGAAACAGTTGAGATTGTGCGCGATGCGGTCGCTCAACCGTCCGTTCCCGATGCTTACATGATTCGTCCCGGCGTCGGCTACGTTGACATGACGCGCGGCTTCAACTACACGACGAGCAACGAACTCGGCAAAGCCCTTGAGAGTTTGCGCGCACAAGGCATGACGCAACTCGTGCTTGATTTGCGCGGCAATCCCGGCGGCTTCCTCGACCAAGCGAAAGCCGTCGCCGAAAAGTTTCTTCAACCGGGACAGAAAATCTTGACCCAGAAGGGACGCGAAGCCGAACGTGTCTTGCGCGCCGAAAATCCAAACCCCGACAATACGCCGCTTGTCGTGCTAATCAATCGCGGCTCGGCATCGGCATCCGAAATCGTCGCGGGCGCGCTCCAAGACCACGACCGCGCCCTTATCATCGGTGAAAACAGTTTCGGCAAAGGTCTTGTTCAAAGCATCATCAATCTCGATTACGGCGCGGGCTTGACCTTGACCAGCGCGAAATACTACACGCCTTCCGGTCGCCTAATTCAGCGCGACTACTCGAACGGTTCGCTTTATGATTACTACACGCGCGGCGAAGGTGCGCGCGCGGGAGACGGTGCGGGCGGCGCGCCTTTGACGCAAAAACCGCAACCTCCAACACAACCGAGCGGCGACGCCAGCCGCACCGACAGCGGGCGCACGGTGTATAGCGGCGGCGGCATTACGCCCGATGAAGCCGTTGCCACCGAAACCATCAACCGCCAGCAAATTCGACTGCTCGACTCCATCTTCGCCTTCTCACGCGAACTCGCCAACGGTCGCATCGCGGGTTTCGATTCATACAAGATTCAACGCGCGATTGATTATGACCACAACTTGCAGGCAACCGATTTCCCGATAACGGGCGAAGTCTTCGCGGCTCTTAAAAAGTTTGTCGCCGCGCAGCCAAGCTATCAAGTCACAGAAGCGCAGCTTGACCGCAACCGTGCTTTCGCACAGCAACGCTTGCGCTTTGACCTCGCAACCGCCGCTTACGGTTCGACCATCGCGCAACGTGTTTTGCTTGTTGATGAACCGCAAACCACGAAAGCCGTTGCCGCCCTGCCGCGTGCGCGTGACCTCGCTGCTGCCGCCCAACGCGGACGCAATCCGGTACAAAAGTCGTTTGAAGAATAAATCGACTGACTTCCTAAAACGCAAAAGCAGAAGGGCGAGACTGAAAAATTCGGTCTCGCCCTTCTGCTTTTTCCACCCCTGCTCGTTCTATCATCCGCGCTGCAAAAATAAAAATCGTACTGCGCGGATGAATCTTTCAGGCATCTTTAGTGACTCGCCAGCCACTCACCGAAAACTTGCGCCGCTTCATGCTTGCCGCTCCAGCGCGCGCGGTTCTTGCCCGTCAATGCTAAGACCATCGCCTGATGCTGCCCGGCGCGGTCGCCTAAACGCTCGAAATAGTTGTACAGCTTATCGAGTTTCTCAACCGATGCGCGGGCGGCTTCCGTAGTCTTGAACTGAAGTACATTGCGAAAGAAACGGCTATATACGTTCTGCTCGCGGTTGGTCGTCGTGTACAAATCGAAGTAGCCGCTAATCAGATTTTCGCGTTGTAAAACCTGCGCGACGTAAGACGGGCGCGCGTGCGTGTGGCGCACGATGTCCGCGATGTCGGTCGTTCCCGCTTTGAATAATTCGATAATCCGGTCTTTTTTGGAAAGCGGCTTGGTCGGAGCATCGGCGGGTGAAAACGATTCGTCCGGGGTTGCCGGTGCGTGAACGAAATCGAACCCGGCTTCGTCCGCGTACTCAAGCTCGAACATCAGCGGCGCGTTCATATCTTGAATCATTTCTTCTGTCGTCATCTTCAACTCCTTACGCAACATCATTTCCAACGTGCGACTTAGATGAGCGTGCGCGGTATGATGTTGCACGTATGAAACACAACGGTTGCTCTGTGAAGTCTCTGTGCCTCTGTGGTTAATGCTTAAATCTTTTACCACAGAGACACAGAGCAAGCACGGAGATACGCAGAGGTTTATGGCGATGGGTTTCGGGTGTCTAGCTTGCGCGGCGCATCGGTTGATTGACTTCCGTTGCGTTGCTCGACTGCGCGGTTTTCAAGTGGTCAATGAATGACGACGCCGCTTTCTTGGATAACTCTTCGGTGCGGCAACGCAACACCGATTGGCATTCGTCGTCGGCATCCATTCCGGCTTCGCGTGCGAGAGCGCGAATCATGCCGAGTTGCTTAGGCGTCACGAGGTCGGACATTGATTTTGCCAAAGGGTCGGAGGGAAATCCGTTGTTCGCTTCCGCCGGGTTGCCGTTGCGTTCGATGACTTCCGATTCGCGCTGATACAGTTCACGCGCCAAACCGAACTTGATCGCCGCGCGCTTTAGTGCGTCGTGTTCGGCTTTCTTGATGCCGGTTTCGTTGTCGGCTGAACCCGTCCCGATGCCTTCGCGGGTCACGCCGTCAATCGTAATCGCGGCGGTCACGGCGACCATATCGCCAATCTGTTTGATGTCGCGCACGGAGTGCGACCACGCCGGATACACGCGGTCAAGCGTATCGGCGACCGTGTGCCACTCGATGTATTCGACGAGGTGCGTGTTGCCCGTGCGGTCAGTCCAGCCTTCGCGCGTCTTGACGAGTTTCGCATCAACGGGTTGGCGCAATGTGCGTAAGACGTTGGCGAACGCGAGCGGAACGACGTGCGCCGTGTGTTCTTCGTGCGCGGGAAGTTGTTCGTTAAAATCTGTGTCAACCGTATCAATCGTTGATGTGTTTGCGTGTGAAAAACGATTCATGTCTTGCTCCTTCGTGTGTGTGTGTTGCGCGAGCGAACGAACGACGGGCGACGGTGTGACTTCTTCAGTGACAACCTTCGCATTCATGTCGCTTTCAGTTTCAGCTTCGTTCGACTCCCGTTCAAAGCGTGCGCGCGGCTGAACGCCAGCAGGCTTCTCGGATGCGCTTTCGTCTGTGGTGGTAGGCGTGACAGCAGCGTGTGTCATGCCCGCAACGGTTTGCGGTTCGGCGGGTGCGGCGACCTGCTTGGTCACAGCTTCCGAATTTTTGGCGACAAGGGAATGCTTGACGGCGAGAATATGTTCACACCGGAACGAAGGATTTTCGGCGGCGTGTTCCTCAAACTCAAGACAGGTGCAACGCACGCGGTTCGCGTCGTCGCGCCAAACTTCGTAAGCCGTGCGGCGTCCGCGCAAGCTGGGAGTTTGCACTTGGAAACGGTCGGCATGGCGCGTCACCAAACCCATTGCCGCGATACCTTGCGCGCGTTTGTCGCGTAGGATTTCTTTTTTATCAATTGTGGCTGCCATCGGTTTCTAGCTCCTTTTCCTCGTCAAATCTTCGTCCAAGTTGAATGCCCTGTTATGCCGCGCGTTCGGCAGGGAAGTTGTCTTCAATCGCTTCAAATCGGCTAAGCGTGCCGCCGCTGTTGTGCGTGTTGATGCTGATTGCCGCGCGCTCTTGCAAACGCCCTTCGAGGTCAATCACGCGCCGCTCAAGTTGTTCGACGCGCTCGCCCTGACGGTAAAGCGTCTTGAATAATCCGTCGAATGTTTCCCAAATCGCTTCGCTCGTTTCACTCATCGTCCCTTGCTCCTAAGCCTGATTTGTAACCAACGTTGCATGATATTTAGCAGGTCTGTTTCATGCGTGAAACAGTGTACCACTCGAACCCGTTTGTTGCAAGCGTAAAACACAGTGTTGCATCTAGGATTTATATTGTGGTAAGTTGGCGGTTAGTTGAAGCCGTCAGGGGTTCGGACACAAGGCGAAACGGTCATGGCAAAATGAGGAGAAAACGGATATGGCACAATCAATTAAAAGTTTGGTGAACACGATTGAACTGGGACGTTCAATTAAGCGCAAGCGCGAAGAATCGGGTTTGAGTTTGCGCGATGTCGCGGACGTGACGGGCGTTTCGGCTTCAACGCTTTCGCGCATCGAGAACGGTACGGGCAAGCCGGATGCCGACAACATCGCATCGCTCACCACTTGGCTTAACATGCCGATTGAGCGCGTAATGAACTCGGCGCAGGGCAAAGGCGATAAGGGTATTTCACCCGTCGTTTATTTTCCACACGAAGCGACGCCCGATATTGTCGAAGCCCATTTGCGCGCCGACCGTAATCTGTCACCCGAAACCGCGAAGTCGCTGGCGGAACTTTTCCGCGTCGCTTATACGCAGTTCAGCGTTCCCGGCAGCGCGCCGACGCGCGGACGCAAGAAATAGACGCGCGGACGCAAGAAATAACCGCACGCTAAAATTCGCTTCTCTATGAGCCGCGTTGCTATCATGGCAGCGCGGCTTAGTCGTGTCGGCTAACCGGAACAATGTCCGAACATTGAAGGCGAAGTCATCAATCAAGATTGTGAACGAGCGCGTACAACCACCGACGTATAAAGGCAGACAGTACGAATTGCGGGCGCAAGGGTTGCGCGAGTTCGCAGGGTTAAAGCGTGATGATGAGCCGCTCGACCCGTTTGAGTTGGCGTTGTTTGCGAAGTTGATGGTGGTGGATTTCGAGCAGATAAAAGGTTTGTCGGATGAGGCGCGGGAGCATTTGCTAGGCGCGGGAATGGATTCATGGTCGGGAGGAACGTGTTCGCGTCCGTTGCCGAACGGTTGGCGGTTGGTGATTTTGAATCCGCGTCACGGGCGGCAGCGCAACAATGCGACGTTGATGGAAGAAGTTTGCCACGTCTTTCTGGGACACAAGCCGAACCGCCTCGCCGTCGTCACCGAAAACAAAGGGGGCAAACTCATCGCACGCGATTACAATGAAGCGGACGAAGAAGCGGCGTATTCAATCGGGGCAGCGGCACTCGTCCCCTTTGCGAGTTTGCAAAACTTCGTGCTTAAAAACCGCACGTCGAAATTCATCGCGGAACACTTCGGCGTCTCGCGCGAACTCGTCGAGTACCGCATCAAGGTTTCGCGTTTGTGGGGTGAATACCGCAACCGTCATCCACAAGAGACTCCGCCGCGCACCGCACTTAATCGTCAGAATCAGAATCAACCTGCGTCATAAAACAGTTATGACGGACGACGCACATCAGCCACGCGAACGATTACGCGAACTTTGCGAAGCCGTTAAATCGCGCCTCGATTATCAATCGTTTTATCGAAGCTTCTGCCCGCACGCGCGCATCAACCGCAACCGCCTTCAAGCCTTGTGTCCAATACCGTCACACGCTCATTCGGGCAAAGGTCATCCGGGTTTATCCGTTGATTTGACGCGCGGATTGTTTCATTGCTTTTCACGCGATGAGGGCGGCGACGCGATTCGTTTTTATGAATTGATGCGCGATGTTTCTTTCGCACGCGCCGTCAGTGAGTTGGCGAAGGAAGTCGGGTTGGACGACGCGAACACGCGACAGTTACCTTTGAGCCTTCGCGCTGCGCCGGACATCATCGAAAGCGAAACGCCGGATGTTTCGGAGACGCTTTCACTCGAACGTCGGCAAGTTATCTGCGCGGAGTTTTTGCGCGTTTGCCGTCGTGAAGACGGAAGCGAAGGCATGAACTATTTACAGAAACGCGGCATCAGTCGTCTGACGTGTGAGCGTCTCGGCGTGACGTATTTTCCGCGTGAAGCTTATCGCCGCGTGATGCGGAGTATGCATGATGAGTTCGCGCTCGATGAATTACAGCGAAGCGGACTGTTCAATTCGCGTGAGCATCTGACGTTCTATCTTCACCGTTTGTTGTTTCCATTTTACGTCGAAGGAGAGGCGCAATACTTCCAAGCCCGCACCACCAGCCCGCGCGTCCAACCGCGTTGGCACAACATGCGCGGCAACATTCCGTCGCTTTATAACATTGACAGTCTTGCTGAACTATCGAGCGGTTCCGTCGTTTATCTCGTCGAAGGCTTCACCGATACCCTGACGCTTATCACTCACAATTTCAACGCCGTGGGGCTTGTCGGTGCGGGTGGGATGCGCGAAGAATGGTTGCCGTCACTCGCGCGTTTTCAAATCGTCATCGCGCTTGACCCCGATGAGACGGGACGCCGCGCCGCCCGACGTTACGCGGAGATGTTTCAGGGGCGCGGTATGAATCCTGCGACGCTTAATTTAGCATCGGATGTGAACGATTTTTTTCGCGCCCGCTCGTCCGCCGCGCTTGAGTTGGCGTTGTTGACCGATGCCGCGCTTGAACATAAAAGCGTTTAGCGATGTGCGAAAGACGTTATTAACTCAGCTTACGCGAATTGGATTTGAGCCGCGTTCACGCGGCTTTCCGCGAAGCGGCGACTAGCCACGCGATTTTATCGCGTGGGGACATGCAATATCACTCAGCCCGTTTCAACGGGCTTTCAACGTAGTGGCTTTAAGCCACCGGGAGAAGGACGTTAAAACGCCCTCCGAACTTGTTCCCTTCGTTTCCCCAGCCGTGAACGGCTGGTCTATGTGCCGCCTGCGGCGGAAAGCCCGATGAATCGGGCTAAAGATTCACTGCCTAGTAACATGAGGTTATAATTCAAAGGTTGCATCTAACTCCGGTTAAGCCGGTATTTCGGGAACACGACATAATGATTAACCAACTTCAAGCAGCCGTAACTTCGCAGAGCGCACTCACCGTCGTTGATAAACTGCGGTTGCTTCTCGACATCACGAAAAAGATTTCCCGCTCACTCGACCCCGAAGAAGTTATGGGACTCGTGATTGAAACACTCGGCTCGCTGCTGCCTTACGATGCGTGCGGCGTGTATCTCATCAACCAGCAGCCATTGGATAAGCAGACATCGGAGAAGGGAAATAAGGAAGGCGCGTACACGGTTTTTCGCTCGGAATTTGTGCGCGGTTACGACATTGACGAACTGCTCGAACTGCGTCTCAAAGCGGGCGAAGGCATCATCGGTTTCGTCGCGCAAACGGGCGAAGCCGTCATCTCGCCGGACGTGCGGCACGACCCGCGATACTTAAACGCCCGCGAAAAAACGCGCTCCGAAATGGTCGCTCCGATTATCTCGAATGATGAAGTCATAGGCGTTTTCGATTTGGAAAGCGACAAACTCAATGCGTACACGAACGACGATTTGGAAGTCTTGATGCTGCTTGCTTCGCAAGTCGCCATCATCATCGAGAAGGCGATGTTGCATGAACAACTCGTGCAGAAGAAGCGACTCGAAGCGCAGTTGGAAGTCGCGCGCTCGGTGCAACTTTCCTTGTTTCCGAATCGCAACCCGCAGCTTCCCGGCTTCGACATCAGCGCGTTCAATTATGCGACCGAAGAAGTTTCCGGCGATTATTACGACTTCGTTCCGGTGTTTGAAGACCAACTCGGACTTGTCATCGCGGACGTTTCCGGCAAGGGCGTACCCGCCGCGCTTCTGATGGCGTTTCTGCGTGCGACCCTGCGCGCCGCGATTCATATCGGTTATGCCCCGAATGTTTCGATGTCGAAAGCGAATCAACTGCTGAAAGAATCCATCGAGCATAACCAATTCGTGACGGCGTTCTACGGCGTGCTGGACGCGACCAACATGACGCTCGCCTACGCCAACGCCGGACACAACCCGCCGCTCTTGATGCACACGGACGGCACGGCGCGCTTCATCGAACGCGGCGAGTTGCCGCTCGGTATGTTCACCGGCTCAAGGTATTACGAACATTATCTTCACATCGAACGCGGGCAAACCCTTGTGCTTTACACCGACGGCGTGACGGAAGCGGAGAACATCGCAAGCGAAGAATACGGGCGCGAACGTCTCGCGGAAACCGTGCGCGCCGGACACGGTAAAACTTCGCGCGAGTTGATAGATTTCATTTACGCCGATGTTATGAAGTGGACGGAAGGACGCGGCGCGACCGATGACATCACGTTTGTCGTCGCGCGGGCTTTAGAAGAACTTTAAGCATTGCGGACACACGCCAAGTTAAAGAGCGCAAAAGCCAAAAAGCGAAGGGAACTATTTTAGTTTCCTTCGCTCTTTGTGTAAGCATATTGTGTGAGTCAATGCGCCATCAAGGATTCGTGCGCGTGGTCGCCACCCGGCACACACGATGCGCTGTATTTACCGAATTGGAACGCCGGTTCGGTTTCGTCGAATGCATAAACATCGAAGCCGTAAGCGTCAAGGTAGGTTGCGATGTCGTCGGACGATTGAATGTAAATCGCGGGCGCATAGCCTGCTTCGTAACGTATTTCGAGCAGGCGTTCAATGATTTCAAGCGGTGCGAACACTCGCGCCGGGTCGCGGTAAGTTGCCATAATGCGAAACGCCTCCTTACAAGTTCAAATCTAAAAAATAACTTCGGAACAATACTAAACAAGGGTGCGAAACAATATCGAATCTTGTTCGTCGCGTACTTCGATGTACGCCCGCCCGATTGCGGTTGTTCAACCATGAGATGTTATTTTGGTTAAGGGGAAAAGTAACTTGCTTGACATGATTATAAGGTCAAACCTATATTCTTTCGTCTTCGCCGCATGGTGACTAAGCGAACGTGTTTTGAGGTTAGCACCCGAAAAGCGTTGCCGCGTGTCTCAGTTTCAGTGAAGCATTGATGTTTGAGGAAGATGAACAGTGGATGCGCGTCGCACTCGAAGCGGCACAGGCGGCGGGCGAAGCGGGCGAAGTTCCCATCGGCGCGTGCATCGTAAGTTTCGACAACCAACTTCTCGCCGCCGCCGCCAACCGCACGCGCCGCGACTGTGACCCGACGGCACACGCGGAAATCGTCGCCCTGCGCGAAGCCGCGCACCGAACAAGGAACTTCAGGTTGAACGGCGCAAAGGTTTATTCGACGATTGAACCGTGCGCGATGTGCGCCGGAGCATTGATTCAAGCCCGCGTCGCACGCCTGATTTACGGCGCACCCGAACCACGCGCCGGAGCGATTGAATCAATCTTTCGGATTCTCGACAGTAGTTCTTTGAACCATCAAATCTCATATACAAGCGGCGTGCTTGCCGACGAAGCACGCGCCTTGATACAAAAGTTCTTTTTGCAAAAAAGACTTTCGCAAAGTAGAAAGGAGAAATGAGAAATGAGAAAACACGAACAATGAGCTTCCATTGTTTTCTTATAACTTCTCCTTTCTCATTTCTACTTTCTACTTTGCTTCGGAGAGGTCGCATAGTGGCTTAGTGCACCGGTCTCGAAAACCGGAGTGGGGGAAACCCCACCGTGGGTTCAAATCCCACCCTCTCCGCTTTGATAAAGTAGAAAGTAGAAAACGGAAAGTAGAAAACAGGAA
>JBGTMR010000043.1:0-20373 GCA_041743485.1 Pyrinomonadaceae bacterium | reverse complement strand
TTAACGCGAAGAAGATTGATAACGGTGTCGGCGGCGAAAACTCGGTGGTCGAATTGCCGGAGTACAAGGCGGAAACGATAAGAGTTTTTCACAGTCCACGCACAAACATAGCGCACAAGTTGGAATTAGGAATCAAGCCGTCAAAGAACAACCGTCAGGTTGCAATTTTCTTGCCGCCCACGTATGCCACAAATTCAAACAAACATTATCCTGTTCTTTATGTACAAGACGGCGACGAATACATAATGCGGGCTTTAGCGGCAGCAATAGCAGCACGAGAAATCAACTCCGGCAAAGTCACATCCTTTATCATCGTCTTCGTTGACCCTATCAACCGCATAAAAGAGTATTGGGCGAATGATGCGTTCGCGGATTTTATGGCGAAGGAACTTGTGCCGATGATTGATAAAAACTATCGCACGATTAAAAGTCGTGACGGGCGTGCGTTGTTGGGTGCGAGTTTGGGTGGTGTGCAGTCGGTGTGGACTTATATGAAATACCCGGATGTTTTCGCGCGTGTCGGCGGTCAATCGAGCGCGTTCTGGATTGATGACGAACGGACTGTGAAGCGTTTGACGGAGTTTGATTTCACGAATCACAATGCGCGGTTTTATCTTGACGCGGGGACGTTCGGTGACGGGCGTGAGACAAGCAAACGAGTCGCGGAGATGCTGAAAGCGCGCGGGGTTGATGTGACTTATGTTGAATCGAATGCCGGACATAATTGGACGGCGTGGCGCGACAGACTCGCGGGTGCGTTCGTCGCGTTGATGCGCGAGTGAAGACGATGACGCTCGTGTGTGAAAATTTTAATCCAAAGCCGATGCGGATGCGGTAAAATCCGCGCTACTTCGCGTCTTCGCGTTCCGACCTTGTAAGCTCTATCTATTCCCCTAAGTTTCAATCAAAAAATATGCACGATATGCTTTCCTCCTTCAGCCATTCGGACGCTTCACACCACACCTCAAGCCACGTCGTCGCGCTCGATTTAGGCGGCACGAATTTACGCGCCGCGAGCATTGATCATGACGGCACGCTTGACCACCGCACGAAAATTCGCACTCCGAAAAGTGACGACCCGCACGCGGTCGCGGGCGCGCTTGCGGAAGCCTTCGATGCGTGCGCGAAAGTGAGCCGCCAACATAACGCGGAGGTGCGCGCGTTCGCGGTCGCCGTTCCCGGCGCGATAGATTCAAAAGACGGCGGGCGCATTTTGCGTATGCCGAACATCAAGGCTTTGCAAAACTTTCAGCTTTCGACGTATCTCGAAGAACGCACGGGCGTGCCTGTGATTTTAGAGAACGACGCAAACGCCGCTTCGATGGGCGAAGTGTGGCAAGGGGCGGCGCGCGGAAAACAGACCGCGATATGCCTGACACTCGGCACGGGTGTCGGCGGCGGTCTGGTGTTGGACGGGAAGTTGTGGCGCGGTGCTTACGAATCGGGCGGCGAACTCGGTCATATCATCGTCGAACCCGAAGGCGCGCAGTGTCCGTGCGGCAATCGCGGTTGTCTCGAACCTTACGCTTCGGCGACCGCGATGCGGCGTTTGTACATCGAAGCGAGCGGTGCATCTCTCAAGGACGCGCCCGAAGAAATCAACGCGCACGTCGTGTATGAACGGGCGCAGGCGGGCGACGAACACGCGCTTCAAACCTTTCAAACGGTCGGCAAATACTTAGGCATCGGCATCACGAGTTTGGTCAACGCGATTGACCCGGAAATCGTGGTTATCGGCGGCGGGGCGGCTGCCGGATGGGACATGTTCATAGAGCCTTTGCGGGCTGAAGTTAAGAAGCGGGCATTCACCGAACGCGGCAAAAATGTCGAAGTCGCACCGGCGGCACGCGGCGATGATGCAGGATTGTTGGGCGCGGCATATCTCGCGTGGCAAAAGCTTGGCAGCCTGTAAGCGCGTAATGGAAATAAAACGAAAGCCGTCATGGAATCAATAATCCGTGACGGCTTTGGTGTTCAGCTTTTGATGCTCGCTGTAGGATTTGAACCTACGACTTCCCGCGTGTGAAGCGGACACTCTACCACTGAGTTAAGCGAGCTTTGGCGAAGCGGTTTTACGAGGGCGACATGCTAACAAGCGGTTAAAAGAACGGTCAAGCACGATGCTTGACCGCACTCGTTTTGCGCGTTGTCTTACTGTCCGACAACCGGGTCGGCGGGTGTCGCCGCACCGCTCTGGCTGACGTGAACCGAG
The DNA here is from genome assembly GCA_041743485.1 of Pyrinomonadaceae bacterium. GTDB lineage: Bacteria > Acidobacteriota > Blastocatellia > Pyrinomonadales > Pyrinomonadaceae > JANDLT01. The sequence continues at coordinate 18,161 of JBGTMR010000043.1, read as the reverse complement.
TCTGAGCCGGAATCAATGTAGTAGTGATTGTCGCTGGTCGGTGTCAGTGCGCCGCCTTCGATGGGGTCGGCGTTGAGTGTGAAAGTCGGCGGTTGATTGCCGGTCTTGGGCGTCGCTTTAAGCGTGAAGGTGAAGCCGTCAACGCCCGGAGTATCGGCGTCAAAGCGTCCGTCGAGCGCACCGGCAGTGATTAAGTCTTTGAACGAACCGGCATACGAGGTACGGTTTTTACGGTTGAAATAAACGCGCTGGTCTGTCGAAATGGTCTTGAGTGTTTTAATCGCGGCGGCTTCGTTGGCGGCGATGGTGATGTTCTTATACGCCGGAATGCCGATGGCGATGAGGATGCCCATAATCGAAATCACAATCATCAACTCGATAAGCGAGAAACCGCGTTCGGTTGATTTACGGTGATGACGTGATGCGGTGGATGGTGAGAGGTGTGCGATATACATTGATGCCGATTCCTTTTTCAAACTTTCAATTTGCCTTACTTTACACGACGCGGACAGGTGAACAGTTCCATTTTTAAGTTAATTTGAGACGGTCGGTTAAGTGCGGAAGGTTGCCGCTTCGGGTTTTTATACGGACGCGGGATTTTACTTGATGCGGTTGAAAATCGTAAATCGTGTAATACCAAGTTGCAAAATGAATTGAGATACCGGGAAGTAGTAAAACGGAGGTGAGCGGAGGCATAACGGAGTATAACGGAGAAAACTTGGATTCACTCCTCCGTTATACTCCGTTCCCGCCTCCGTTGACCTCCGTTTTACTTGTTCGTCCGTGATCGGAATCTCACATCATTATCCAAGTCAGTATAATGTTCGATATTCAATCTTGAATGCGAAACAGTCGCATTTTGGACAAGTGCGGGGCGCGTGTAGAATCCTGCCGCATCTAAAAAAAACAACATGGGAATAATCAATCCGGCAAAATTCAATTCGACGTCCGACGAAAGCGCGGGCGCGTCGCCGCCTATTCTGGCGGGGAAAATCGGTGAACTGGAAAGCAATATCGGGCGGGTTATCAAGGGCAAACCGGAAGCCGTGCGCCTCGCGGTCGTCGCGCTGCTCGCGGGCGGACATCTGCTTATTGAAGACGTTCCCGGCATCGGCAAAACGACGCTCGCCCACGCCCTCGCGCGTTCGCTCGAAGGCACGTTCGCGCGCATCCAGTTCACATCCGATTTGTTGCCGTCCGATGTCACGGGCTTGTCCGTTTATAACGAACGGACGCGCGAGTTTGAGTTTATGCCGGGTGCGATTTTCTCTAACGTCGTGCTTGCCGACGAAATCAATCGCACATCGCCGAAAACTCAATCCGCGTTGCTCGAAGCGATGGCGGAAGGACACGTTACCATCGAAGGCACGACGCATCCTCTGCCGCGCCCGTTCGTCGTCGTCGCCACGCAAAACCCGACCGAGCATCACGGCACGTTTCCTCTGCCCGAATCGCAACTCGACCGTTTCATGTTGCGATTGACGATGGGTTATCCCGACATCGAATTTGAGCGGCAGATTTTGCGCGACCGCTTTGACCATGACCCGCTCGATACGCTTGAACCGTGCATGAACGAAGCGGAAGTTTTAGAGCTACAAAAACTCGCGGGAACGATTCGCGTGGATGACGGAATTATTGATTACCTGCTTCGCATCGTTCACGCGACACGCGAAGCCGAGACGCTCGACCTTGGCGTCAGCCCGCGCGGAACGCTCAGTTTGTTTCGCGCCGCGCAAGCCCTCGCTCTGGTCGAAGGACGCGCATTCTGTTTGCCTGACGACATTAAACGGCTTGCCGCTCCGGTCTTCGCGCATCGCCTCATCGTCAATCGTCGCTTCGCGTCGGTCAACCGCACGGGCGACGCGGCGATTGCGCTCGAAGACATTTTGAAATCCGTCGCCGTGCCGGTGTGATAAGTGGATGTCGGATGTCAGAGGTCGGATGTTGGATGAAGACGAGTCTGACCGGCATCTAACATCCAACCTCTAACCTCTGAAATGTTTTCCCGTCTCAAAACCTTCGTCGCCAATATGCGACCTGAACGAACGGCGTTTCAATCGTGGTTCGGGGCGGGCATCGCGTTTTTGATTGTCGTGGGCGGCGTGGCGACGGCGGGTTTGACGTTGTACGCGCGGCGGACGAATGACCCTGAATTGGCGTTCGTCGCGGCGATTGCCTCGTTGGTGTTTGTGGTGTTGATGGGGGTGTTCGTCGTGCCGCCTCTGGCGCGCGCGGCGCGTGGTGAAGTGCGGCGACTCGATTTGCCGTTGCGTGTGACGCGGAGCGGGTTCGTCGTGATTTTAGTGACCTTCGTGGTCGCGGCGGCGGCGTGGGTGACGGGGAATAATTTGTTGTTCCTCGCGTTTTCGTTGTTGTTGAGTTTGATGTTTGTGTCGTGGATGAGCGCGCGGGCGGTGGTGCGCGATGTGGCTCTGACGGTGCGGTTTCCCGATTACATTTTCGCGGGCGAAGATGTACCGGTCGCGGTGACGCTTGATAATCGCAAGTGGATTGTGCCGGGCGTGTCGGTGTTCGTAGAGATGCGCGCGCGTGTGCCGAAACATTTGAAACAACTAGTCGCTTATTTTAATTACACGCCGCCGCGCACGCCGTGCAAAGAAACTTTCAGTGTGAGTTTTGCACGGCGCGGGCAAGTCATCGTCAATAGTTTCGATTTGAGTTCCGGTTTTCCGTTCGGACTCTTTCAGGTGCGTCGCCGCCTTCGCACGCGCGATTTGACTCTGGTTATTTTGCCGAAACTTCAATCAATTGATGACGTGATGATGTCCGTGCGGGCGACGCAGACGCGCGGAGATGCGTTCACGACGACGCGCGGCGAAGGCACGGAACTTTACGGCTTGCGTCGTTATATGCCGCACGACGACCGTCGCCGTATCGCGTGGAAAGCGACGGCGCGGTCGAATCGTCTGATGGTGCGCGAACATTTGATTGAAGACGAGCCGCGCATCTCCGTCTGGCTCGATACGACGATTTATGTTGACGCGGACGCTAAAGAAACTATCAAAAAAGGGAACGCCGGACAGCCTTCCGAACAACCATTCGATAAAAGATTTGAGCGCGCCGTATCAATCGCCGCCTCGCTCGTTTCGCATTACGCAAACCAGAGCGCGATGATAAATTTGCGCGCTGAAGCGGCGGATAATCTTTATGACGGCGGAGCGACATATCGTGATGAACTGTTGCGCCGCCTCGCCCTCGTTCAAGCCACCGCAGACGACGCGCCGCACTACACCGATTTTTGGAGAGACGCGCAATCAAGCGTGATGCGCGACGAACAACGCTTCATCATCACCACCGCACCCGCCGCACGCATCCCGCCCGACGTGTGGCAAGAAGCGAACGTGATTCAAGTTCAAGATTGAATCATCGGTTAGTTGATTCATTGATTGGATGAAAAGCGGTTTGCTGTTCTACGTTGAATCAATGAGCCGATGACTCAATGAGTAAATTCTTTCCGCCGCCGTTTCGCCGATGCGTATGCAGTCGGGGATGCCCGCGCCGTTGAAGGCGTTTCCGGCGAGGGCGAGATTGGGAAGGCGTGCGGTGTGTTCATGTATGCGGCGAACGCGGGCGAGATGCCCGATGTGATACTGCGCCATAGAAGCTTGCCAGCGCGTGATTAAGGTAAAGAGCGGCGGGCGCGTGATGCCGAGCAGGTCGCGGAAATCGTGTCGGATGCGGGCGATGAGTTCGTCATCATCGAGGGCGTAAATTTCGGGTTGAAGCGCGCCGCCCGCAAACGCGCGAAGCAGGGCGTGACCGGCGGGGGCGCGGTTCGGAAACTTGATGCTGGAGAACGTACAGGCGAGAGCGGTGCGATGTTCGATGAACGGGACGACGAAGCCGAAGCCGTCGAGCGGGTGCGGCACGTCTTCGCGGCGATACGCGAAGTTGATGGTCGCGGTCGAAGCGTAAGGAATCGCCGTGAGTTCAGCGGCAAGCATCGCATCGGTCGCTTCGAGCAGTCGCCCCGCCGCGTGCGCGGGCAAAGCGAGGCACACGGCGTCCGCTGTCAGAGGTTCGTCGTTGTTGTCGGAAAGCGTAATGCGCCACTGTTGACTTGCGCGGTCAAAATCCAAATGTCGAACTTGTGTGTTGGGACGTAACGATGCGCGAGGGCGGTTTGCGTCTTCGTGTTCATCTTTGCTTTCAAATTCTTTCAACCGTGCGACGAGCGCGGCGGGCAGCACGCCGACGCCTTCATCGAAAGAGAGAAACAAATTATAGCGCGCGCCGCTTGTCCCGCTCGCGTCGTTCGGGTTGATAAGGTTTGTGCTGTTTGCGTCGTTCGAGTTTGTGAGGCTTGTGCCGTTCTTATCACGCGCGCCATTCGTGTTATTTAGAGTTTGACGGCGGGCGGCGCGGCGCAAAGATAAAATCAGGCTACGGTCTGCGCGCTCCATATCGAGAAAGCGCGGCATCGTCGCCCGCAAGGAAAGCAGTTCGGGGTCAGCCGTATAAATCCCGCCGACCATCGGTTGCGCCATACGCTCCAAAGCTTCACGCCCGAAGCGACGCCGCACGAAATCCGCGAGACTCTCATCATCGTCTTCAATTTGATGACGGCGGCGCGGCAACATCATCTCGAAAGCGATGCGTGCGCGTGCGCGAAGCGAAAACGCATCGGAACGCAAGAACGTGCGAAGGCGCGACGGGGCGAGAAGTCGAAAGCCTTCCGGCACGACGCGCAAACGTCCGTCGCGCACGATGAACGAGCGGCGGTGTTCGGTGTTTGTGCCGATGAGCCGATGCGCGATGCCGAGACGCGCGGCTAAACGCGCGGCTTCCGGTTTCTCCGCGATGAACGAATCCGCTCCGGTTTCAAGCAGGAAACTATCTTGAGTTTTCGTATGTACCGCTCCACCCCACGTCGCTCCGGCTTCGATGATTGTGACCTCAATTTTGCGACGTTGCTCAAGCGCGAGTTCGATTAAACGGTGCGCCGCCGCCAAACCCGTAATGCCGCCGCCGATGACCGCGATGCGGTAGGGATGAGTTATGAGCGATGAATGATGAACGAAGGACTCTTTGCTTTTATTCATGACGCGAATCAAGAGTAAGGACTTCGATTGTTATGTCCGTTAGCTACGGAGTAGCGGCAAGACGGTAGCCCACAGTGAAGCAAAGCGGAACTGTGGGTTTGAGCAAAGCAAAGATTTCCAGCTGCGGCAGCAGCGTGAGATAAGCGGATGAGATTGCTGATTTCTGCCGTTACTACCGTAGCTTGAAACTTCTCTCTCAATCTATTCCCACAGTTACGCTTGCGCTTCACTGTGGGCTACCGTCTTGCCGCTACTCCGTAGCTCAAGACAGGGACATACATTTAACCCTTGATTCGCATTCATGATTCATCCCTCATCCCTTGCTTCATGCACGGCTTCGACGAGGCGAAGGACGTTATCAACCGGAGTTTCGGGTAAAATCCCGTGTCCGAGATTGAAGATGTGACCGGGACGGTTTGCGGCGGCGGCTAAAATTTTACGCGCCTGATTGATGATGAAATCGGGTTCGGCGAACAACGCCACAGGGTCGAGGTTGCCTTGCACAGCGCGCTCATAGCCTATGCGCCGCCAGCCGTCGGCAAAATCAATTCGCCAATCAAGCCCGATAACGTCGCCGCCCGCATCGCGCATGTCTTCTAAAATCGTCGCCGTTCCCGTGCCGAAGTGAAGCACCGGAACGCCTTTCGTGACGCGCTTGATGATGTACGCGGAGTGCGGTTGAACGTAAGTGCGATAATCTTCCGCGCTTAAACATCCGACCCACGAATCGAACAGTTGAACGGCATTCGCTCCGGCTTCGATTTGACGATTGAGGTATAAAACACTCGCGTGCGCGACGCGCTCCATTAAGGCGTGCCACGCTCCGGCGTCGGTGTACATGAGTCGTTTGGTGTGTATGAAGTTGCGCGAACTGCCGCCTTCGATGATGTATGACGCGACGGTGAACGGCGCGCCGCAGAAACCTATCAGCGGCAAATCTTCGCGCAAGGCAGCCCGCGTGCGGCGTATCGCTTCATAGACATAATCGAGACTTTCAACGTCATCAAGTTGACGAACGCGGTTCACGTCGGCAGCATTGCGAACGGGGTTGTGGATTTTAGGTCCGTCGCCTTTCGCAAATTCTAATTCGAGTCCGAGCGGTTCGGTGATAAGCAGAATGTCGGCAAAGATAATCGCGGCATCCACGTTCAAACGATGCGCCGCATAGACCGTGACTTCCGCCGCGAGGTCGGGATTTTTGCAGAGTTCGAGAAACGAAACACGCTCGCGCACCGCGCGGTATTCGCTCATATAACGTCCGGCTTGACGCATCAACCAGACGGGCGTGTAAGGTGTCGGTTGACGGCGGCACGCGCGCATAAACGGCGAATCGTCAATCGGGTTGGTTAGGGTGTCGGTAGAATTGTCGTTAATCATAGAAAGCTAAACTTACCATGTAATCATCCCGTATTTCATCAGGCAATGTGTCGAAAGATTCAACGTGTGTCGCGGGTTGCGATAAAAATCCCGCCACAAAAAACTTGTCCGCAGTGTTTCAATTTTGAATCTTTACGCACGTCCGCGACGTTACAAGTTTATCGGGCTAAGTTTGGCAATCATCAATCGTTGTTTGGCAATCATCAATCGTTCGATATGTTCATCAAAAATGTTTTCTCCGCGTTCTCTGCGCCTCTGCGGTGAAAATAGCATCGAACATTTAACCGAAAGAGTCGCAGAGAACGCAGAGTTGGTTTTTACTTCGCCATCATTCATGAAGAACACAGTTTATAAATTCGTGTGCCTCGTCGTTTTGTGCATCATCGTGATGTGCGTTTCGACGGCGGCGCAAACCGTGCCGGAAACCGTCGCCCCCGCGCGCAATGACACGCCGACCATCGCACCTTCACCGGAAATCTCGAACCCTTCGACCGCGAACGATTCGCCTTCACCGACAGTTAATGAATCCAACGCCGCCGAAGTTTCAACCGACCCGAACACCGAAAGCACAAACACGGTCACGGCAAACGGTGCGCCGCTTGCCGCCAATGCGCCGCTCGCCGATAAAGCCGTGCGCGTGAAAACCGTCGTCAATATGGTGCGCTTTGACAGTGTTCCGGTTATTGACGGACGACTTGATGATGCGGTGTGGCGCACGGCGGCGCGGCTCGATAATTTCTATCAAACGCAACCGGGCGACAACGTGCGTCCGTCGAAGCCTACGGAAGCCCGTTTCGGTTACGACGCGAAACACTTTTACATTGCGATTCATGCGTTCGATGAGCCGTCGAAAATTCGCGCGACCATCGCCAAACGCGACGAGGTTTTCGGTGAAGACAACATCCGCATTTATCTCGACACGTTCAACGACGGACGCCGCGCTTACCTGCTCGGCTTCAATCCGCTTGGGATTCAAGCCGATGCAATTTACACCGAAAACGGCGGCACGGATTTCAGCTTCGATATTGTGATGGAATCCAAAGGCATCATCACCGAAGACGGTTACACGATTGAGGTGGCGATTCCGTTTAAGTCTCTGCGTTACGAAGCGGGCAAAGGGAAACTGTGGGGCTTTCACGTCTGGCGCAACATTGACCGTTTGAACGACGAGGTGGATTCGTTCATGCCGATTTCGCGCGACATCGCCGGACTTCTCAATCAAGCCGGAAAGCTGACCGGACTCGAAGACATTGACACCGAGCGCACGATTGAAATTATTCCGAGTCTCACGCTTTCACAAACCGGAAGGCGCGTCGGGGTTTTCGCACTGCAACCGCCCGCCTCGCCAAGCGAACCGGAGCAACTGGCGCGTGTCGGAAGTCGTTTCACCAACGGCTCGCTCGAATTTGAACCGGGCTTAACCGCGAAGTTCGGTTTGACACCGACCGTGACGCTTGACTTCGCTCTCAATCCCGACTTCGCGCAGGTTGAAGCCGATGCCACCGTCGTCACCGCCAACCAACGATTCCCGATTTTCTTTCCCGAAAAACGTCCGTTCTTTCTCGAAGGGATAGACATTTTTCAAACGCGCATGAACATACTCAACACGCGCGCCATCGTTGACCCCGACGTGGCGGCAAAGTTGACGGGCAAGCGCGGGCGCAACTCGTTCGGCTTCATCTTGGCTTCGGACAACGCCCCCGGCAACTTCTCCGACGAAGACCGCATAGACCCCGACCGGCGGGGTTCTTTCACACGCTTCCTTGACCCGACCGCGACGATTCTCGACCGCAACGCTTACATCGGCGTCCTGCGCGTCAAGCGCGACATCGGAGCGAAAGACAGCAGCCTAGGCTTCTTCGCCACGACCTACAATTTCATCGAACGCCACAATCACCTTGCCGGATTCGACGGACGCTTTCGCCTCACGCCGCAGACCTTCGCCGAATTTCAAATCACGGGAACGAACTCGCGCCGCGTGTTCTTTGACCCCGACAACCTGTTTCCCGACCCGCGTTTTCCAAACGACCCGAATCAGCCGAACCAACCGAACCGCACGACGCAAAACATTTATCGCACCGGAAACGGCTTCGGTTATTCCTACGCCGTTGATAAAACCGCACGCAACTTCGGCTACACGCTCAACGGCGTCGGGCGCACGCGCGACTATCGCGCCGATGTCGGATTTACGCCGCGCACCAATACCAACCAACACCGCTTCGCCTTTCGCTTCTCCGACGACCCTGACGCGAAACGCTTCATCATCGGCAAACGCTTCACATCGCAATTCGTCACCAGCCACGACTTTCAGGGACGCTCGCAAAATCACCAAAACGTCACTGAAGTGAGATTGTCTTTACAACGCAACTCCTCTATCGGCGGCGGAATTGAAACGGGCTACGAGCGTTTGTTTGAAACGGAATTCGGACGCGCCCGCAATCCCGCGCGTACCGAACGAAACACCGGAAGCCCGAATGCGAATCCGGCGGGAGCGTTCTTCGGCGCGCCCGAACGCTCGACTTACTATTTTAATCCGTTCGTATTTATCCAAACCGCCCCGACGCAGAAGATCCGCGCCGAGTTTGTTATCGCTCCGACATGGAACGCTTTCGATTTCGATTTCGGCGGCGGTAGTCGCTTCCCGCGCGTCTCGCCCGCCGCGCTTGCGGCGCGTGCCAACCCCAACCCAAACGCACCGCCCCCGCCGCTCGACCCCGGCACGGGACGCGCGCTTTTTATCGAAGCCGGTATTCGTTATCTGCCCGTCAGTGCGTTTAACGTCTCGCTCGATTACACGAAAAGCAGCCTCACCCGCGATGACACGAACCGCGTCGCGTTTGACGACAACATCTTCGTGCTTCGCAGTGCTTATCAATTCACGCGCTTTATCGTGGCGCGCGGGCGCATTGATTACTCGACGCTGACCGCCAATGTACGCGGGCAATTTCTGCTCGGCTACACGCCGAGTCCCGGCACGGCGTTCTTCGCCGGGTACAACGACGACGTGAACCGCAACGGCTTCTCACGATTTAGCAACGGGCAGATAGAACCCGGCTTCCGCCGCAACGGGCGCACATTCTTCCTCAAGGCTTCGTACCTGTTTCGCAAAAGCATTTAATCTTCGACCAGTATCGTTTGTGCGAGCCGCCGGTCAAGCGCGTGAATCTTTTTGCCGACACGCACGCTGACCGGTCCCTCAAACGGCGCGATTGCCGTCACCGTCACTTCCGCCCCCGGAACTACGCCTAAGCCCGCAACATAGCGCAATCTTTCCGCGTCTTGGTCGCATACGCGGACGATGCGCGCGGAGGTGCGTTCCGGCACATCAGCCAGCGAGCGCGTCGCTGTACGGGGCAGCGTTCCGTCAAGTTTCGGAATCGGGTCGCCGTGCGGATCAACCGTCGGATGTCCCAAGTGGGCGGCGATGCGTGCTTCGAGTTTCTCCGAGATGACATGCTCCAGCACTTCGGCTTCCTCATGCACTTCGTCCCAAGTAAAACCCAAAGCTTCGACGAGATAAAGTTCGATGAGGCGATGATGACGTATCACTTCGAGCGCGATGCGTTCACCGTTTGCGGTCAAATGCACGCCGTAGTACGGCTCATGCTCCACCAAACCCATCTCCGCCAACGCCTTGACCATCGCCGTCACCGATGACGGTTTGACGTTCATACGCTCGGCGAGTGACACCGTTTTTACTTGCTCGTGCGCCCGCCCCATCAAGTAGATGGTCTTCAGGTAGTCTTCCACCACCGGCGTCACGGCTTGCGCCAAATTCTCTGCTGTCGTCATCTCGGTTGTTATCTCACCCGTCTCTTTCCGTTATCTTTCGTCGCAGTATAGCCGACGCTTGACTCGCTCACAAACAGAATGTATAAAGGCTGAAACCAAAGTTTAGATTAGTCTAAATCTTAATTCTATTCTACAAAATTATTTACGGGGAGAGTCTGTTATGTTCACAGTTCAGCGTTTCATTGGATGCGCTTTCCAAGTTCTGCTTGTCATCGGATACGCTTCGTCTGCGTTCGCCCAATCTTCCGGCGTCGTGCGCGGGAGCGTCGCGGACGAGAGCGGCGCGGGCGTCGTCGCCGCGAACGTCAGGCTGGTGAATGCGACGAGCGGTTACGCCCAAGAAACGACGACGGGCGACGACGGGCGTTACACGTTCTTCAACGTGCCGTTCAATACTTATACGCTTGCTGTGTCGCAAGCGGGCTTTGCCGCCGTGACGCAAGAGGTCGCGTTGCGCTCAAACGTCCCGCTCGAAACGGATGTGCGGCTCGCGGTTGCCGCCGTCGGTGAGCAAGTCGAGGTCACTGCCAACACGGAGTCGGGCATCGAACCGACGCGCAGCGAGATTGCGGTTGACGGGTTGAGCATCGAGAATCTCACGAGTGCGTTGCCGAGTCGCCAAATTGAAAGCCTCGTGCTGAGCGTCCCCGGCATCGTCCGCGACGGGAAAGGAGTTTTCCATGCGCGGGGAGCGCATAATCAATCGTCATTCGTGATTGACGGCATTCCTGTCAGCGACCAACTTTCGGCGATTTACGCGAACAACTTCGACGCGCGCAATGTTGAAGCGATGAGCGTGCAACTCGGCAACATCGCGCCGGAGTTCGGCAACAAAGCGTCCGCCGTGATTCAAGTCACGACGCAATCGGGTCTGGGTCGCGGGCGTTCTGTTTTTGGCAGCGTCAACATCGGTGGCGGTTCGTTCGGTTCAGGCGAAACATCGTTCAAACTCGGCGGTGAAAATTCTTCGCGGACGTTCGGTTACTTCATCTCGGCGGCGAACAGTTTTACGTCGCGCTACCTCGACCCGCCGTTTCAGAACGCGACCGCCGACTTCGGCAACGGGCGCGCGGTCACGGCGGGCGGCGCGGGACTCAACAACTACGGCAACGGGCAAAGCCTCTTTACGCGCTTTGACTATGTGCCGAACGAACGCGACTTCTTCAAACTCAACCTCGTCGTCGCGCGTTCACGATTCAATATCGCCAACACGCCGTCACAGGAGTTGAGCGGGCAACGCCAAGTTCAGCAGAACCGCAACCTCGCAATTTATCCGTCGTGGCAGCACGTTTTCAACGACAGGTGGGTGATGACGATTGCGCCTTACCTGCGTTTTTCGACTGCCGTTTCGCTGCCGAGCGCGGGCGATACGCCCGTCACCTTCAGCGTCTCGCGTCACCTGCCGACCTTCGGCGCGGTGGCAAACGCCGCTTACGCCGGTAACGGTCATGCACTCAAGTTCGGCATTGACGCTTTCGCTTTTCCCTCAAGCGAAGCCTTCAACTTTCAGTTCACCGACCCGACCTTTAACCCGTTTCCGCCGAACTCTGTGGCGAGAATTAACCCGGACGGAAGCATCAATTTCACTTTCGATTCATCGCTTTCGCAAAGCGAAATTAACCGTTTGCTCATCAACTTCAACCCGAACCTCATCGCATATGACCGCACCATCCTCGCGCAAGCTGCCGCGAACGGCTCTATTATCACAGGTAGGTCGCGCCCCTTTAGTACCGTGCAGAAGCGAACGGGCAGACAGTTTTCGGCTTACATACAGGACACTTACACCTTCCGCAACTTGACCATCGGCGGCGGTGTGCGCTTCGACCGTTACGGCTTTCTGCGAACGGAGACGGCACTCAGCCCGCGCGCGGGTCTCGCGTATCGCATTCCGCAAACGAACACGATTTTGCGAGCTTCATACAATCGCATCGTGCAGACGCCTTCGACCGAGAACCTGCTTATCTCCGGCAGCGAGCCTGCCGCCGCGCTCGTCAACCCGCTCACGATTCGCCTTTTCGGTTCGCGCACGCGACAGATTCCGGCGGAACGTTCACACTGGTTCGAGGTCGGCGCACGACAGCAAACCGGAAAACTCGGTCGGCTCGATGTCGCGTACTATCGCAAGGGCATACGCGACCTTCACGACAACGATCAATTCCTCAACACGACGATCATCTTTCCGATTTCGATTTCGCGCGGGCGCGTGCAAGGACTGGATTTGCGCTTCGATACTGCGCGCCGGAGCGGGTTCGGCGGCTACTTCAGTTTAGGTTTCGTACAGGCGTTGGTAACGCCGCCCTTCTCCGGCGGGCTTTTCCTGAGCGGCGCGAGTGTGGACACCTTCGGCGGCGAGGAGTTCGTAATAGACCACGACCAGCGGCAAACGATGCAGGGCGCGGTGCAGTACAGCAACCGGCGGCGTGGAGTGTTCGCGCAATTCTTAGTGCGACATGACGGCGGATTGGTCACGGGAGTTTCGGCGGCGGATGCGCCCGCGCTCGCCGCCAATCCTGACACCGCCGCCGGACTTGCGCTGTTGGAGTTGACCTCAGAAGTAGTGCGTGTCAAACCGCGCACCATCTACGACGCTTCTTTCGCTTACGACTTCATACGCCGTGAACCTTTGAGAGTCGGCGTGCAGTTCGACGCCTTGAACCTGACGAATAAACCGGGACTCTATAACTATCTTTCCGTCTTCGGCGGCACGAACTACATCCCGTCGCGCTCGTTCAATGCGCGCCTTAAATTCGATTTCTAAGTTTTCATAAAACAACGCAAGCTTGCTGCTTCCGGCAACATTGTGCGGTTCGCCCGCTCACGTTTTAAGCACCCGCCACGCTTACGGCGCGCTATACTGTCGCGCTCTTAAAACCGTTTGCAACGTCTTGGAATAATCCGAAAACAAATGAAAATCCTTCTCGCTTTCCTGCTCGCTTTCATGGTTGGAGCGGCGTGTCGGTGGTTCGACGTACCCGTTCCCGCACCGCCGAAACTGCTCGGCGCACTACTTATCATCACCACGACCGTCGGATATATGGCGGCGGATTCGTATCTCACACGTCGCGCGACGCGGACGGAAACGGCTGCCGGAAGTACGGAAAACTAAGTGAGAAGTGGATAGTGGATAGTGAAAGAAAAGAGCGAGCTGCTCATGCATTCACTATCCACTATTTTATCGCTTCTCGCGCGATGACATGGCGCGGCGTGCGGAAGGTGAATTGACGAGGCGGAGCGGTTCGGCGGTGATGCTTAATTTGAAATCACCTGCGGGTGCGCCGCCTGTGCGAACGTAAATTTCCGTTTCTTGAGTCACGGTTTCGGGAACGCTGCCCATATAAACGATGCGTCCGGTCGGTTCTGTTCCCCACAAAACGTAAGCCGTTGCACCGACGCTGGTAGAAGACGGAAGTTGTTTGATGCGAGCGCGGACGTAAGAATCTTCGCCGATAACGTTGGCGCGGGCTTCGCCGTTGGCGGTTGGGGTCAAAGCTTCACCGATGAGTTCGAGCGTGCGCCCGCCGTTTTTGTTTGCGACGGCATCGTCAACTTCGGTGTAAAAATCTCCCGTGCGACGCACGCGACGTTTCGGCATCGGTTCGGGACGACGGCGACGACGACGCGCTTCTTGAAGTCGTTCCTCGACCGTCGCAAAGAACGCCGTAACTTCCCCTGCGCGCGATGCGAACACGACCGCTCCGCCCGGACGCTCGGCTTGCGGCGTCGCTTCCGCCGTGACAAGGACGCTATAACTTTCGAGTCCGGCGGGACGGGCAAATTCCAAACCGCCGTTACCTTGCGCGTCTAGTGGAAGCGCGCCGACGCGCCGCGCGCCGCCGGGCGCAGCCGCCCATATAACGTAAGTGCGCGCCGCCGGAGAGACGACCGAAGGCGCGGGCAGATTAAGTGCGGTCAAGCGGACAAGCCCGCCGTTTTCCGTCGGTTCAAAATTAAGCGAAGCCGTCGCCGCATTGACGAACGAACGCAGACGCACGCCGAGCCGCTTGTTCGTCGCATCGTCCGCCGTTTGGTCTTGACGGCGTTTGCCGCGTGTCGTTTCCCGAATTTTCTTCTCACTCGCGTCCGCCCGCGCGTCGAAGTGATAAACGGTGAAGACGATGCCGACGACGACAAAGCACGCGCACGCGGCGCGACTAAGAAGGGAAGATCGTCTGTCTGATGCCATGATTGATTGGGGAATCCTCTCGTAGGTGTTTCCAGCGTCTGTGAAGCGAGGCGGATTATAGCGCAGTGACGGTTTTCGGGACTGAAAATTTTTGAGCTTGTGTAATAATTCGTGACCGATATGACTTTCGATTATTCACTTGATTTCAAGACGATAGATTTTCGCCGCCAACCGGAACTTTATCGCACGGGTAAAGGCGAACAGGGTGTGCTTAGCGTCGAGCCTTATAAAGCTGAAATTCTTAAACATTGGCGATTCAAAACTCCGGCGGAAGCGCGTGTTTCATCCGATAAAATCTACGAGTTGTTTTTAGATTACAAACGGCAAAAAGATTTCGTCGGAATGGACATGGCGCGAAAGTTTCTTCAAATGGGATACACGCGGGCAAGGCGATACGCGAATCATAAGGGAGGACGCAAATACGCGGCGGACGGCGTGACAGAACTGCCGCGCGCCCCCGAAGATGAAGTCAAAGCCGAGTCCGCGCGAATCTTTCAAGACAAATGGCGTGCGGCGCGTGAAGATACGGATTATTTAGCGATGAAGCGCGAACACAAACGCCTTTACGAAACCGGCATCTAAGTCACATTGTTTTCCTTGAATGTGCGAAATAATTAACTTTAGCTTAACTTCCGATTGTTAATGTTCGCGGTTTTGTCCGGCTGTAAAATGCCGCTTTCTGATTACGCCCGCATCAATCACCATCAAGTTTTATGTGTCGTGTCGCGCAATCACCAACCTCGTAACAGTAAGTAAAAACAAACATGAGTCTTTCAAAAAATATCTTCCTCGCGTTCATTACCGCGCTGTCCGCCTTCGCCCTCAACGCTTCGGCTCAATCCGTCGTCATCAACAAATACCGTGTCGAACCCGACACCGTTGAGTTGCTCGTCGTGCAGTCGAATCTCGATATGCGCGGCATGATTGTTAAAGATTTTTCGTCCAGCATCGCCAACGACAACGGCGGCAGGTATCAGTTTTCGCAAAACTCTTTGTGGTCAAGCGTGCCTTCGGGAACGCTTATCGTACTGCGTTCCAACGCGAGTGCCGCCGACACAAACTTTAGCGATTACACGCTCGACATCGGTCTCACCAACACGACTTATTTCAGCAATCTCGGCGGCACGTTCGACATCAGCACGACCGATATGGTGATGATTAAAGCGGCGGGCAGCGGCGCGGGCGGCGTGACGGGCAGCATTCACGCTCTGGCAAGCGGCGCGATGGGAACGCAGTTCAACAACGCCCCGCCGCCTAAACTGTTCGCTTCGAGTTCGACTCCAGCCGGAACATTCGCCTTCGCCGCCAATCCCAATTCAACCCTCGCCGACTTCAACGGTTTGAGCGCGACGGGCGGGGCGAACGGCTTGACGTTCGGCGTGGGCAACACCGCGACCAACACCGCGTTTATCAACTCGCTTCGCAATTCCTTCACCGGCGAACCGACGATGAACACCACCAACCTGACTTTCACCAACGTCGGCGCGACCGCCCTCACCCTGCAATGGACGAACGGCAACGGTGCGCGGCGCATCGTCTTGGTGCGTCAAGACAGTCCGGTTGATGTCGTACCAACCGACGGGATGACATACACCGCAAACGCCGCTTTCGCTACGGGATCGCCAATCGGCACGGGCAACTTCGTCGTCTTTAGCGGCGGCGATACGGGTGCGACCATCACCAGTCTCCTCCCGAACAAGACTTATCATTTCGCCGTCTTCGAGTACAACGGCACAGACGCGACGACGGATTATTTGACCGTCGCACCCGCGATTAACAACGTCACGACTGCCGCCGCGTTCACCGTAAGCGGGCGCGTCGTATCGCCAAACGGCGCAGGCTTGCGCGGCGTCACGCTGACGCTCACAGGCGACGCCACACCGCGCACCGCCGTCACCCTCTCTAATGGCAGTTATCTTTTCCCGGACACGACCGCCAATCGTAATTATACAGTGACGGTTGCCGCCGCCGGATTCACCGCCGCACCCGCGAACGTGACGCTTAATAATCTCGATGCCGCGCGCACCGCCGATTTCACTTTAACGTCGAACATCTTGATTTCAGAGTATCGTTTTCGCGGCTCCGACCCGGACGACGGCGGAAGTTTGAATGGCGAGACGAACGAATTTGTCGAACTCTACAATCGTACCGACACCGCCGTTGATATGAGCGGCTTTTCGCTTGTGCAATCGTCCCGCACAACGCCGCTCGTGCTTCATACGTTTGCGGGCGGCACGATCATTCCCGCACGCGCGCACTTTCTTCTCGCCGGGACTTCCTTTGAACCATATACTTCCGAAGCGCAAGCGGATGCGGTGTTTAGTTTTGGGACGGACATCTCCGATGATGCGAGTATCAGCATCTACAACAATGCATCGAACTTCGTAACCGGCGCGCGACTTGACGCCGTGGAAAGCCTTTCAGAGGACTGCTTCGACACGAGTGATCCTCAACCCGGCGTTTCCTTAAACGTCGAACACAGTTATGTGCGGCGCGTAAATTCAAACGGCGAACTCCAAGACACCGACTTCAACCGCGATGACATCATTCTCGTCTCGCCAACCGGAGAGACACTTGACGGTTTGCAAAGCACGCTCGGTGCGCCTGCCCCGCAAGGCACACGCGCCGCGATTAACGCGCTTAATT
The DNA here is from genome assembly GCA_041743485.1 of Pyrinomonadaceae bacterium. GTDB lineage: Bacteria > Acidobacteriota > Blastocatellia > Pyrinomonadales > Pyrinomonadaceae > JANDLT01. The sequence goes on along the minus strand of JBGTMR010000043.1, from coordinate 1,100 downwards.
CGATTTTGCGCTTCAGTCTTGCCGATGCCAATCGCGGCACAAGCACCGCAACTTCACGCTCTCGTCGCGGGCGCACCGGCGACCGCACAGTGGGCGGCACGCTCGTCTTCCATCGCACAATCACCAACACCGGCACGCTTCCCATAAACTTCCTGCGTTTGCGCGTGATTGACATCACGACGCGCGGTAATGAGTTCACACAGAGTAGTGGTGCATCTGAGGACGGCAGTTTCGAGCCTATTGAAAGACAGAATCGCCGCTTTTTCGCCGACGTGCGCGTGCTGTCATCAACGGACAACGGCAACGCACGCGGCTTAACTCTGGAAGAACCACCCGCGCAACCTCTTGGCGGCGGACTCAATTCCGGCTTAATCGTGAACGGTATCAACTCGCAAACGCCACTCGCCCCATCGGAGAGCGTCACAGTTGAGGTTCATTTAAGCGTCGCCAAAGCGGGCAGATTCCGCTTCGCAGTGATGCCGGAAGCCTTGACCGTCGCCCTCACTTCGACAAATGAAAACCTTGTGATGGGCAATCCTTCAAACGCCGTCACGGACATAAATCAACCGACCAACTACCTGCTCGATAAACCGCAATTCGCTGCTTCGTATCACCGCGACAACGGCACGCCGAACTGGGTTTCGTGGCATCTGGATTCAACTTGGATTGGCACGTCCGGGCGTTCCGACGACTTCGCTCCCGACCCGACATTGCCCGCCGGTTGGTATCGCGTGCAGCCTTCGGATTATTCCAACTCCGGTTACACGCGCGGGCATATGTCACCTTCGGGAGACCGCACGCGCAGCCTTGCCGACAATCGCGCCGTCTTCCTGATGACGAACATGATTCCGCAGACCGCCGCCAACAACAACACGACGTGGAACAATCTCGAAGTCTATTGCCGCGAACTCGTCGCACAGGGCAACGAGCTTTACATCATTTCCGGCGGAGCGGGAAACATCGGTACGCTCAACAATGCGGGTCGCGTCGTTATTCCAAACAGCACTTGGAAAGTCATCATCGTGCTGCCCGTCGGCGACGGTAATGATGCCGCGCGCGTCACCACAGGCACGCGCACCATCGCCGTCAACGTCCCGAAC